>JBDIBB010000029.1:0-36592 GCA_039812685.1 Vicinamibacteraceae bacterium | reverse complement strand
CCTCCCGCCAGCACCGGCGGACGGGTCACAGCAAGGGGAACGCGCCAGGCTGTCTCGCCAGCGTCCACGTCCACCGCCGCGAGCGCGCCGGATCGCAGCGGCACGAACACGCGGCGGCCATCGGCGGCCAGTGGAGCCGACGGGCCCGCGCCGAGCGGCACCGCCCGGCGGAGTTCGGCCGGAAACACCGGCGGCGTGAACGGCTGACGTATCGCCGGCCGCGCCTGCGCCGCCGCGTTGGCCGCGAGCGGGCCGCACCCGGCACCGACGGCGAGCGCCAGCGCCCAGGCGCCGGCCGGCCAGCGGAACCGCTGGACGGCACGGCGCGGAGTGGTCGCGGTCGTCGAGGGCACGCCCTATAATACCGGCACCCCTGCAGGCTGCCGGCCGGCCTCTCGAGGCGGCCTGCGGTCCCGGCCGGACGGCTACCCGTGGCGCACCAGCGACTGCTCATCCTCGATTTCGGTTCGCAGTTCACCCAGTTGATCGCCCGCCGCCTCCGCGAGGCGGGCGTCTACTGCGAGCTTCACCCGTGGGACGTCGGCGACGACTTCGTCACGCAGTTCGCGCCGAAGGGAGTGGTGCTCTCCGGCGGGCCGTCGAGCGTGGAGGACGAGGGCGCGGGACGCGTGCCGGAGGCGGTGTGGCGGCTCGGCGTACCGGTCCTGGGCATCTGCTACGGCATGCAGGCGATGGCCGCGCGATTCGGCGGACGTGTCGCGGCAGGCGCCGTGCGGGAGTTCGGGCACGCCCAGGTGCGCGTATCCGGCGAGTCGGCCCTCTTCGGCGGCATCGCGGAGCGGCACGACGACGGCGGGCACGCCTCGCTCGATGTCTGGATGAGCCACGGCGATCGAGTCATCGAGCCGCCGGCGGGGTTCGAGGTGATCGGATCGTCGGCCGCGTGCGCCATCGCGGCGATCGCCGACGAGGCGCGCGGTTACTACGGCGTGCAGTTTCATCCGGAGGTGACCCACACCCCACGCGGTGCAGACATCCTCGCCCGCTTCGCGCACCAGATCTGCGGGTGCGGTGGCGACTGGAACATGCGCGATCACGTCGCCGAGGCGGTGGCGGCCATCCGGGAGCAGGTGGGGAAGGACCGGGTGCTGCTCGGGCTGTCGGGCGGCGTCGATTCGTCGGTGGCCGCCGCGCTGATCCATCGCGCCATCGGCGACGCGCTGACGTGCGTGTTCGTGGATCACGGCCTGCTGCGGCTGAACGAGGCGGCGCAGGTGATGGAGACCTTCCGCTCGCACCTCGGCGTGCGGGTCATCCACGTCGATGCCTCGAACGGGTACTTCGCGGCATTGGCCGGCGTGACCGACCCGGAGTCCAAGCGCAGGATCATCGGCCGGCTGTTCGTGGAGGTGTTTCAGCGCGAGGCCGCCCGCATGCCTGACGTGAAGTGGCTGGCGCAGGGCACCATCTACCCCGACGTGATCGAGAGCGCGGGCGCGAAGACGAAGAAGGCGCATTCGATCAAGTCCCACCACAACGTGGGGGGGCTGCCCGACACGCTTCACCTGCGCCTGCTCGAGCCGCTGCGCGACCTGTTCAAGGACGAGGTGCGCGCGCTGGGCCTGGAGCTCGGCCTGCCGCGCGAGCTGGTGTTCCGCCACCCGTTCCCCGGGCCCGGCCTCGGCGTCCGAATCCTCGGCGAGGTCACGCGCGCGCACGCCGATCTGCTGCGCCACGCCGACGCCATCTTCATCGACGAGCTGCGCCGGGCCGGCTGGTACGATCGGGTCAGCCAGGCGTTCGCGGTCTTCCTGCCGGTCAGGAGCGTGGGCGTGATGGGCGACGGCCGCACCTACGAACACGCCGTGGCGCTGCGCGCGGTGGAGACCACCGACTTCATGACGGCGCACTGGGCGCCGATTCCGCTCGATCTGCTCGCGCGCATCAGCACCCGCATCACCAACGAGGTGCGGGGGATCAACCGCGTCGTCTACGACATCTCGGGCAAGCCGCCTGCGACGATCGAGTGGGAGTGACAGGGCCCGACCAGATCCTCAGCTCGACAATGTCGAACCCGTCATGGGCGTTCATGCTGTGTCGCCCGCGCCAGTTCGGCCCCGCCGCAGTGCGATGCTGACGGGCCGGCGCGTCCCCGGCCAGGCGGGCGGACCAGCGTAGCTGCGCGGTGGTCACGCTCGCGTCGCCCGCCTCGCCCGCGGCCTGACAGTGGAGAACCCGCATGATCACAGACAAGGTCGTCATCATCACCGGCGCATCGTCGGGCATCGGCGAAGCCACCGCCAGGCTGCTTGCCGGCCAGGGGGCCCGCGTCGTGCTCGGCGCGCGACGTACGGACAGCCTCGCGCGCATCGCCGGCGAGATCAGGCAGCGCGGCGGCCAGGCGGTGTACCAGACGCTGGACGTGACCAGGCCCGAAGACAACGTCCGCATCGTCGAGCTGGCCAGCGAGATCTTCGGCCGCGTGGACGTGATCTTCCTGAACGCCGGCCTGATGCCCAACTCGCCGTTGTCTGCGCTCAGAATCGACGACTGGCACCGGACGGTCGACGTCAACATCACGGGCGTGCTCAACGGCGTGGCCGCCGTGCTGCCGGTGTTCATCGCCCGGAAGTCCGGCCACGTCATCACGACGTCATCGGTCGCCGGCCTCAAGGCCTATCCGAAGAGCGCCGTCTACGGCGGCACCAAATGGTTCGTGCGCGAATTCATGGAAGTACTGCGCATGGAATCCGCGATGGAAGGGACCAACATCCGCACCACCACCATCTACCCGGCCGCCATCAACACCGAGCTGCTGACCACCATCAGCGAGCCGCAGACGCGCGAGCAGATGCAGGGCATCTACGACCGGTACGGCATCTCGCCCGACCGGATCGCCCGCGTCGTCGCCTTCGCCATCGACCAGCCCGAGGACACGACGGTCAACGAGTTCACGGTCGGCCCCGCGAACCAGCCCTGGTGACCGCACGGCCGTGGCGAAGGCGCTGGCGGCGAGCGCGTCCCCGTCACTGCTTCCGCCGCCTGATGGAGTGCCTGTGTCCCCTCATCTCTGGAGACCGAGTTCATGCCCGTCGACTTCGTCCAGGTGGACGTCTTCACTCATCGCCCCCTCCATGGCAACCCCGCTGCCGTGGTGTTCGACGCCGATGGCATCCCCGGGGAGGTCATGCAGCGAATCGCGAGGGAGATGAACCTGTCGGAAACGGTGTTCCTCGTCGAACCGGCCACGCCCGAAGCGGACTACCGCGTCCGCACCTTCGCGCCCGGAGAAGGCGTGCCCGAGGATCCGGTGTGCGGCTCCGGCAACGGCAGCGTGGCGGCCCATGTCGCGCGCCACAGGCATGCGGAGGAAGCGAGCGGCAGCTACCTGGCGGAGCAGGGGATCGAGATCGGCCGCAATGGCCTGGTCCATGCCGCATGGGAGCGCCGGGACGGCTCCCTGCGCGTGAAGATCGCCGGCGAGGCCGTGACCGTGGCCAGCGGGCAGCTGTTCGTGTAGCTCGACGTTCGCTGTTGTACCGGAACGCGGGGAGCGCTGAAGCCGGCGCGGTTCAATCCTCGTTCTCACGGCGTGTTCCCGTTGACGCGTGCAGCGGCGCGGGCCGTCCGGCATCGGGGTCGCGCGCGAGCAGATGTCGGGATCGCGGCCAATCCGCTTGCCGGCACAAAGAGCGGCTGGCTCGCCGATAATCGGAAGACGCCGCCCACGGCACGTGGCGCCGAATAGGACTGGCGCCGCGCCGCACATCGCATCCAGGGGCCGTCGAGGCATGACCGAATTCGTTCACCTGCACCTGCACACCGAGTACTCGCTGCTCGACGGCGCCTGCCGCGTCGAGGAACTGATGAAGCAGGCCAGGGCGCTGGGCATGCCGGCGCTGGCCGTCACCGAGCACGGCAACATGTTCTCGGCCGTCGTCTTCCACGACGCGGCGAAGAAGCACGGCATCCGGCCCATCCTCGGCTGCGAGGTCTACGTCGCGCCGGGTGACCGCCGGACCAGGAGCGGGACGCCCGGCGAGACGGCCAACCATCTGGTGCTGCTGGCCGAGACCAGCGAAGGGTTCCACAACCTCGTGAAGCTGGTGTCGGCCGGCTACACCGAAGGTTTCTACTACAAGCCGCGCATCGACAAGGACCTGCTCGCGCAGCACGCACGCGGGCTCATCGGTCTGAGCAGTTGCCTGAAGGGCGAGGTGGCCACCGGCATCCGCACCGATCAGATCGCGCGCGCGACGCAGGCGGCCGCCACGTACCGCGACATCCTCGGCCCCGGGAACTTCTTCCTGGAGATGCAGTACCAGGGCATCGACGAGCAGCGGAAGGTGAACCAGGCCATCCCGGGCATCGGCGCCAGCCTCGGCCTTGGTCTCGTGGTGACCAACGACGTCCACTACCTGCGGCAGGACGACTCCAAGCCCCACGACGTGCTGCTGTGCATCGGCACCGGCAAGAGCGTCAACGACGCGCACCGCCTGCGCTACCACGGCGACCAGTTCTACCTGAAGACGCCGGAGGAGATGGCGGCGGTCTTCGGGGAGTTCCCGGCGGCGCTGGCCAACACCGCGCGCATCGCCGAACGCTGCCTCGTCGACCTCGACTCGAAGGAGAACCACCTGCCCAACTTCGAGGTGCCGGCCGGGTTCACCCTGGACGATTACTTCGAGCACATGGTGCGGCAGGGGTTCCTCGAGCGGCTCCCGCGGCTGCGGGAGCTCGCGGCGCGTGGGGCGCTCAAGCACGGCCTCGACACCTACGAGAGCCGCCTGGCGTACGAGATCGAGATGATCAAGCGGATGAAGTACGCCGGGTACTTCCTGATCGTCTGGGACTTCATCCGTTACGCGCGCGAGCGCGGCATCCCGGTCGGGCCGGGCCGCGGCTCGGCGGCCGGCAGCTTCGTCGCCTACTGCCTGCGCATCACCGACGTCGACCCGATCGAGTTCGACCTGCTCTTCGAGCGGTTCCTCAACCCGGAGCGCGTCTCGCTGCCCGACATCGACATCGACTTCTGCGAGCGGCGGCGGGGCGAGGTCATCGAGTACGTCACGCGCAAGTACGGGCGTGAGAACGTCGCCCAGATCATCACCTTCGGGACGATGAAGGCCAAGGCCGTCGTGCGCGACGTGGCGCGCGTGATGGACCTGCCGTTTGCCGAGGCCGACCGGGTGGCCAAGCTCGTCCCGGCCGCGCTCGACATGACGCTCGAGAAGGCGATCGAGGAGAGCCCCGGGCTGAAGGAGCTGGAACAGAAGGACGCGAAGGTGCAGGAGCTGCTGGCGGTGGCGCGCCGGCTCGAGGGCATCTCGCGGCACGCCTCGGTGCACGCGGCGGGCGTCGTCATCGCGCCGGCCGCCATCACCGAGTTCGCCCCGCTCTACAAGGACAGCAAGGATCAGATCGTCACGCAGTGGGCGATGAAGGAGGTCGAGCGGATGGGCCTCCTCAAGATGGACTTCCTCGGGCTGAGCACGCTGACGCTGATCACCGATTGCCTGGCGGAGATCGCGCGCACCGAGGGGCTGACGATCGACCTGGCCTCGCTGGCGCTCGAGGACGCGAAGACCTATCAGCTGTTTGCCGAAGGCCACACGCTCGGCGTGTTCCAGTTCGAGAGCTCGGGGATGCGCGAGACGCTGCGCAAGGCCCGCCCCCAGCGTTTCGACGATCTCATCGCGCTCAACGCGCTCTACCGGCCGGGCCCGCTCAAGGGCGGGGTCGTCGACGACTTCATCGAGCGCCGCCACGGGCGGAAGCCGATCGAATACGTCGTGCCGCAGCTCGAGCCGATTCTCTGGGACACCTACGGCGTGATCGCCTACCAGGAGCAGGTGATGCGCATCGCGCGCGACCTGAGCGGCTTCACCCTGGGCGAGGCCGACGTGCTGCGCAAGGCGATGGGGAAGAAGAACCCCGAGGTGATGAAGGCCCAGCAGGCGCGCTTCGTCGAGGGCGCCGTCGCCAAGGGCCTCGCGCGGAAGAAGGCGACGCGAATCTTCGAGCTGATGGAGCACTTCGCCGGCTACGGCTTCAACAAGTCGCACGCGACGGCCTACGCGCTGCTCGCCTACCACACCGGCTACCTGAAGGCGAACTTCCCCCGGCACTTCATGGCGGCGCTGCTCACGATCGAGTCGCAGAACACCGACAAGCTGACGACATACCTGGGGGAGTGCCGCGAACTGGGCGTGCCCATCCTGCCGCCGGACATCAACCGCAGCGATCTGAGGTTCACGGTGGAGCCCGAGGGCGTGCGCTTCGGCCTGGGCGCCGTCCGCAACGCGGGCGAGGGCGCCATCCTCTCGCTGATGGCGGCGCGCGAACGAAGCGGCCGCATCGAGTCGATCTTCACGCTCTGTGAGAACCTCGACCTCCGCCTGGTCAACAAGCGGGTGTTCGAGAGCCTGGTGAAGGCCGGCGCGATGGACGGCCTGGCCGATGCTCCAGGCGCGGCGGCATCGCCGGTCACCGTGCGGCGCGCCCGCCTGCTGGCGTCCGTGGATCGCGCCATCGAACACGGCAACCGCCACCAGCGCGACAACCAGCAGGGCCAGTCGCAGCTCTTCTCGGCGCTGCTGGAGGACTCCGGCCAGACGGCCGCCATCCCGCTCGCCGACGCCGAGCCCCTCACCGAAAGCCAGCAGCTGGCCTTCGAGAAGGAAGCCCTCGGTTTCTACATGGGCGGACACCCGATGTCGCGCCACGTCGCCGACCTGAAGGCGTTCGGCGCCCGGCACAGCAGCGAACTGACCGCCTCGGCCAGCGATGTGATGATGGGCGGCATCGTCACGGCCGCCAGGCACGGCAAGACCAGAAGCGGCGGCCGGATGGCGATCTTCCAGCTCGAGGACGACGCGGGCAGCTTCGAGGTGTGCGTGTGGTCGGACACGTACGAGAAGTGCGGCCACCTCGCCCAGAACGACGCCATGGTGGTCGTCCGCGGGCGCTTCGAGCGCAGCGAGGAGAGCGCGCGGCTGGTGGCAGCCGAGATCATGCCGATCGCCATCGTCCGCCAGCGGCTGTCGCGGGAGGTCGTGCTGCGCCTGGCGGTCCCGCCGCACGGCCGGCCGACGTTCGAGGCGCTGGCCGGCCTGCTGGCCCGTCACCGGGGGGACCGCCGCCTGACGATCGCGCTCGAGGTGCGCGGCGACGGCGTCCCGCTGCGCGTGCTCGCCGAGGCGCCGGTCCGCGTCAAGCCCTCGGAACGCCTGGTGTCGGAAGTGGAGCAACTGTGCGGCGCCGGCTCCATCCAGCTGCGCTGATTCAGGCCGTTGCCGCGGGGACACCCGAGGCCGGACGTCCCGGAAGGTAGAATAGCGTCCGTGGCAGTGGAGATACTCGACTTCGAAGAGCCGGTGGCCGTCCTCCTGAAGGAGGTCGAGGCCCTGGGCATGCTGCCGGCCACGCCGCAGCGCACCGAGGCCATCGGTCAGCTGCGTCGCCGGGCCGACGAGATCAGGGCCGACATCTACCGGTCGCTGACGCCCTGGCAACGGGTCCTGGTGGCACGCCACCCCAGCCGGCCCTACACGCTGGACTACGTCGGCCGTCTCTTCACCGGGTTCCACGAGATCCACGGTGACCGGCGCTATGCGGACGACGGCGCGATCGTGGCCGGCTTCGCCAGCTTCCGCGGCGTGCCCGTGCTGGTGACCGGACACCAGAAGGGACGCGACACCAAGCAGAAGCTGCAGCGCAATTTCGGCTACGCGCGTCCCGAAGGCTATCGCAAGGCCTTGCGGGCCATGCGCCTGGCCGAGAAATTCGGCCGGCCCGTCATCATCTTCGTCGACACGCCGGCCGCCTATCCGGGCGTCGAGTCGGAGGAGCGGGGCATCGCCGAGGCGATCGCCCTCAACCTGCGGGAGATGGCGGTGCTCGACGTGCCGATCGTCGTCGCGATCACCGGCGAGGGCGGCAGCGGCGGGGCGCTGGGGCTCGCCATCGGCGATCGGGTGCTCATGCAGGAGTTCGCCGTCTACAGCGTGATCCCGCCCGAGGGCTGTGCGGCCATCCTCTGGCGCGATGCCGGCCGGAAGATCGAGGCCGCGTCCGCGCTCAAGATCACCGCGCCCGACCTGATCGAGCGCGGCATCGTCGATTCGATCGTCGCCGAGCCCAACGGCGGCGCGCACCAGGATCCCGAGGCCGCTGCCGCGCTGCTGGGCGAGGCCCTCGCCAGGGCGCTCGAAGACGTGACGGCTCTCCCGCCGGCCGAGCGCCTGGAACGGCGATATGCCAAGTTCCGAGGCATGGGTCGTCCCGGCATCGACTTCACCGAGGATGCCCGCTGAGACCTGGTCCGGATGCTCGCCCGCCGCTGGATGATCGAGGCCTGCGACGCATCGCGGGCCGCCCGCCTCGCCGACGCCCTGGCCCTGCCGCCCATCGTCGCGCGCCTGCTCGTGATCCGCGGTTTGGGCGACCCGGAGGCCGCGGCACGCTTCCTCGAGCCGCGCCTGGACCACCTGCACGATCCCATGCGGCTCACCGACCTGCCGCGTGCCGTGGACCGCATCGAGGCGGCCATCGCCCGGCGCGAGCCGATTGCCATCCACGGCGACTATGACGTGGACGGCGTCACCTCGACGGTGATGCTGCGTCGCGTGCTCGAGCTGCTCGGCGCCGACGTCTCGCATTTCCTCCCCGAACGGATGCGCGACGGCTACGGCCTGAACGTCCCGGCCGTCGAGCGCCTGCACGCGGACGGCGTCACGCTTATCGTCTCGGTGGACTGCGGCATCCGCGCCGGCGACGCGGCACGCCGCGCGCGGGAACTGGGGATCGATCTGATCATCACCGACCACCACGAACCGGACGGCGCGCTGCCGGACGCGCTCGCCGTGGTCAACCCGAGGCGCCAGGATTGCCCGTATCCGTTCAAGGATCTCGCGGGCGTCGGCGTCGCCTTCAAGCTCGTGCAGGCACTCGCGACCCGAAGCGACCGTCTCCGGCCGCACCTGGCGGGCTTCGTGAAAATCGCCGCCATCGGGACGATCGCCGACGTGGTGCCGCTCGTGGGGGAGAACCGTGTGCTCGCGCGGATCGGGCTCGACGGACTCTCGGCCCCCCGGCACACCGTGGGGTTGCGCGCACTACTCGAGGAGGCCAAGCTGCTCGGCCAGCGGCTCGACAGCGGCCATGTGGCGTTCCGGGTCGCGCCGCGCATCAACGCCGCCGGCCGGATGGCCTCACCCGATCTCGCCGCGCAACTGCTGCTGCTGACAGACGAAGCGCGCCTGGACGAGGCCCGGATGCTGGCGCGGCAGCTCGGCGAGGAGAACGCGCGCCGGCAGGCCGAGGAACGCCGGATCGTGGACGCCGCCCGGCAGGCGAT
Organism: Vicinamibacteraceae bacterium; assembly: GCA_039812685.1. GTDB lineage: Bacteria > Acidobacteriota > Vicinamibacteria > Vicinamibacterales > JAFNAJ01 > JBDIBB01. The sequence continues at coordinate 27,273 of JBDIBB010000029.1, read as the reverse complement.
CGAGAAGGATCCGGAGATCGGCGCCCACAACCTGCTGGTCGTCGCCGGCGACGGCTGGCACCGCGGCGTGATCGGGATCGTGGCGTCGAAGCTGGTCGAGACCTACGCGAGGCCCGCCATCGTCCTGTCGGTGGACGGCGAGCTCGCGCACGGTTCATGCCGCAGCATTCCCGCCTACGACATGCTGGGAGGGCTGCAGCACTGCGGCGAGCTGTTCGAGCGCTTCGGCGGCCACCGGCAGGCAGCCGGCCTCACCATCCGCAGCCAACGCATCCCCGAGCTGCGGCGACACATGGCGGCCCACGCCGCCGACACGCTCAGTCACGACGACCTGACGCCGCGCCTGCGGGTGGACGCGCCGCTGGGCCTGGCGGAGATCGGCCCGGAGATCATGGAGGGTCTCGACCGGCTGGCGCCGTTCGGCATGGGCAATCCCTCGCCGCTGTTCTGCAGCGGACCTGCCGAGGTGACGGCCGACCCACGCGTGATGAAGGAGCGGCACCTGAGCCTGTCGTTGAGGCAGGGCGCCCGGACGTTCCGCGCCGTGATGTGGCGCGGGGCGGATCGCGCGGAGACGATCAGGACCAACCGGCGCGCGCTCGACGTGGCCTACGCGCTCGAGCGCAACACGTACATGGGCGACACCACCGTCGAACTGCGGCTCGCCGACGTGCGCGCCGCGGCGGTGACGCCCGCGACAGAGGCCGGCTCCACCGACGCCCCGACGGGCGCCTGACGCGGCACCGCCATGATCGGCTGGCAGCGAACCGTCCGCTATGTCCTCGCCGCGTTCGCGATCCTGTTCGCGGCCGGTGTCTACCTCGCGATCCGCGAGCCCGGGCCGCAGGCGCCGGCCGCCGATGCGGGCCGTACCGATCTGGAGGCCATCGCCGAGAGCGTCGGGGGCACGGCCTGGCTGGCCAAGGCCCTCCGCAAGGATCTCGAGGTCAGCTACGGGCGGATGCTCGTCTACGGAGACGGGCGCCTCCGGTTCGTCGACGGCCTGGAGGTGAAGCTGCCTGACCGCTCGGGCCGCGACTTCCGGCTCACGGCCAGGCAGGGAGAGGGGCGCGAGGACCAGACGGCGATGAACGTCGAGGGCGACGTGCGCCTCGAGGCGAGCGACGGCCTCGTCGTGAACGCCGAACGCGCCGCCTACGACAGCGCCGAGGACATCGTGCGCGTACCCGACGCGGTCCGGTTCTCGCGCAACCGCATGCGGGGATCCTCGCGCGGGGCCACCTACGATCGCACGCGCGACGTCCTCTGGATGCTCGCCGACGCGGCGATCGACGTGGAGCCGGCGCCGGACGGGACCGGGCAGATGGCGCTGCGCGCGGGCGCCGCCGGCTTCGCACGGCGCGACCGCTACCTGCGACTCGAGGCCCACACCACGATCGACCAGGGCGCGCAGCGCGCCGAGGCCGACAACGCCATGGCGTACCTGCAGCCCGGCCAGGACCTGCTGACGATGGTGGAACTGCGGGGCAACTCGCAGGTGCGCCTCGAGGCGACGGGGCCGGGCCAACTGGAGGCGATGTCCGCACAGGACATCAACCTGCACTACCGGGAGGATGGCCGCACCCTCGAGCGTGTGACGCTCGCCAGCGCCGCCTCGATTCAATTCGCCGGCGAACACGGTCAGGCCGGACGCCGGCTCGCTGCGTCGTGGATGGACATCACCCTGGAGGCCGACGGCACCCCGCTCATCGTCGCGGCCCGCGACCAGGTGGAGTTGAGCCTGCCTGCCGAGGCGACGACGCCGGCGCGGCGGATCCGCGCCGTGTCGCTCGAGGCGACGGGCGAGCCCGGGCGCGGCCTCACCAACGCGCGCTTCCTCGACCAGGTGGAGTTCGTCGAGGCGAAACCGTCGCGCAACGGCGTCCAGGGTGGCAGCCGCCGCGTGCGGTCGCGGTCGCTGGACGCGGCGGTGAAGCCGGGCTTCGCGGGCCTGGATGCCGCGAACTTCGGGGGCGGGGTGCGCCTCTCGGATGGCGAGATCGAGGGCGGCGCCCCCGATGCGGCCTACGACGTGGCGAAGGGCACCATGCGCCTGGTCGCCGGGCCCGCCGGCGCCGGCGCGCAGGTGACCGACTCGCGCGCCACCATCGAGGCACGCGTCATCGACATCACGCTCGAAGGGCAGAGCCTGGTGGCGGAGACCGACGTGCGCAGCCTCCTGAAGGCATCCTCTCGCGAGACGGCCGGCGCGGGCGGCCCCCGCCGACCCGGCATGCTGAAGGACGACCAGCCGGTGAACGTGACGGCCGCGCATCTCGCGTACGACAGCGCCAGCGGCAGGGCCACCTACACCGGCGACGCCCGCCTCTGGCAGGGGGAGACCGCGGTTCAGGGGGCCACGATCGTGCTCGACGACCGCAAGGGCAACCTGACGGCCAGCGGCGGCGTGCGCTCGTCCTGGCGGCTGCTGGACACCGACCCGAAGACGCAGGTCTCGGCGATGAAGACCACCGTGGCCACCGGCGCCGATCTGGTGTACGAGGACGAACTGCGGCGCGCGACCTACACCACCGACGCGCGGATGAACGGCCCGGAGGGCGATCTGCGCGCGCAGACGATCGAGTTGTACCTGGCGCCGGACGGCGATCGGCTGGAGCGCCTGGAGGCGTACACCGACGTCACGCTGCACACCGAGCATCGCGAGTCGACCGGCGCGCGGCTGTCGTATTTCGCGGCCGACGATCGCTACGTCATGGCGACGGCGCCGGGCGCGCCCGAGGTGCGGATCCTCGAGCAGTTGCCACAGGAATGCCGGGAAACATTGGGGAAAACGTTGACTTTCCACAGGGCCACGGATACCATCGCCGTCGACGGCAGCGACGAACGGCGCACGCAGACGACTTCCGGGGGCAAGTGCCCGGAGCCGCGGATCCGCTGATGGCGACGCTGCGGACCCTGGCGCTCACGAAGTCGTACGGCGGCCGCACCGTCGTGCGCGGCGTCACGCTGGACGTTTCGTCAGGCGAGGTGGTGGGCCTGCTGGGGCCCAACGGCGCGGGCAAGACGACGACCTTCTACATGGTCGTGGGACTCACCGCGCCCGACTCGGGCCGCGTCGAACTCGACGGGGTCGACGTGACCACCAACCCGATGTACGTCCGCGCGCGGAAGGGCATCGGCTACCTCCCGCAGGAACCCTCGGTGTTCCGCGGGCTCACCGTCGAGCAGAACATCCTCGCAATCCTCGAGACGCTCGATCTGCCGGCGGTCGCACGCCGCGCGCGGCTGCGCGAGCTGCTCGCCGAACTGGGCCTCACGCCGCTGGCGCGCTCGATGGCCTACACGCTGTCGGGCGGCGAGCGCCGGCGGCTCGAGATCACCCGCGCCCTGTCGATTTCGCCGAAGTTCGTCCTCCTCGACGAGCCGTTTGCCGGAATCGACCCGATCGCGGTCACCGACATCCAGAAGATCATCTTTCACCTCAAGCAACGCGGCATCGGCGTGCTGATCACCGACCACAACGTCCGGGAGACCTTGCGTATCACCGACCGGGCGTATATCGTGCATGACGGAGTCATTTTCCGCAGCGGGACGCCGGCCGCGCTCGCTGCCGACGAGGACGTGAAGCGGATTTACCTCGGCGCCGATTTCCGGTTGGACTAGCCGCCTTGCCCGCCTGCGGACAGGGGCGCGCAGACGGCAGTGCGATGCTGACATGGCCATTTCGCAGAAACTCCACACGAAGCTCGTCCAGAAGCTGATCCTGACACCATCGCTGCAGCAGGCCATCAAGCTGCTGCCGATGTCGACCATCGAGCTCGCCGATCTGCTCAACCAGGAGATCGTCGAGAATCCGCTGCTCGAGGAGGCGCCCTCCGAGGAAGCCCAGGCCGCCGACACCGCGACCCAGACCGACAAGCCCGAAGGAGAAACCGAGCCGGCCGCCAAGGACGATGGCTGGGATCAGAGCGACTACGAGTACTTCTTCGGCGACTACCTCGATGACGGCTACCGGCCGCACCTGCCGACCGAGATCAAGGAACTGCCCCCGATCGAGAACACGCTCTCCTCGGGCAGCACGCTGGCCGATCACCTGATGTGGCAGCTCTCCGTGCAGGTCGACGACGGCCTGATGCGCGAGATCGGCACGGCCATCATCGGCAACCTCGATGACGACGGCTATCTCGTCGCGTCGGTGGACGAAATCGCCCAGATGGGGCGCTGGTCGGAGGTGGACGTCGAGCGGACGCTGGCGCTCGTGCAGACCTTCGACCCGATCGGCGTGGCCGCGCGCGATCTGCAGGAGTGCCTCCTGCTGCAACTGCGCCACCTCGGCCTCGAGAACACGCCCACCGAGCGGATCGTCGCCGATCACCTGCGCCTGCTGCAGAACCACCAGGTGCCGGAACTCGCCAAGCGCCTCGGCCTCGCCATCGAGGAGATCAAGCCGCACCTGGAGGTGATCCGGCAGCTCGACCCGAAACCCGGGAGCCGCCACAACCCGACGCCATCGCAATACGTCATCCCCGACGTCTACATCGTCAAGATCGAGGATCAGTACGCCGCGGTCCTCAACGAGGAGGGATTGCCGCAGTTGCGGATCAGCCCCGTCTACCGCCGGCTGCTCGACTCGCACGGCGAGGCGAGCGCCGAGACGCGGGCCTACGTGAAGGAGAAATTCCGTTCCGCGCTCTGGCTGATCAAGTCGGTCGATCAGCGCCAGAAGACGATCCACAAGGTCGCCACCAGCATCATCAAGTTCCAGGAGGAGTTCCTCGACCACGGGATCGAGCACCTGCGGCCGCTCGTGCTGCGTGACGTGGCCAACGACATCGGCATGCACGAGTCGACGGTGAGCCGCGTGGTGAACAACAAGTACATGCACACGCCCCAGGGCGTGTTCGAGATGAAGTACTTCTTCCACAGCGGGATCAGCAGTTCCTACGGCGAGAGCGTTTCGTCGGTGACCATCAAGCAGCGCATCCGCAAGATCATCGAGAACGAGGATGGCCGGAAGCCGCTGAGCGACTCGAAGATCGTCGGCATCCTCCAGGGCGAAGGCCTGATCCTCGCCCGGCGGACGATCGCGAAGTACCGCGAGGAACTGAAGATCCCGACCTCCAATCAACGCAAGATCCTCTACTGACGAGGGCCCGGATGAAGCTCATGCTCACGGGGCGGGGCGTCGAGATCACCCCCGCGTTGCGCCAGTCGGTCGTGCGCCGCCTCGCACGGCTCGAGCGTCTGGTCGGCGACAGCGTGCTGTCGGCCCAGGTCGTGCTCAAGGCGGAGAAGTTCCGTCACATCACCGAAATCACGCTCCACATGCGCGGCGACCACGTGCTGTCTGGAGTGGGCGCCGCGACATCCTGGACGCTGTCGATCAAGGACGCCTTCGAGCGCATCGAACTGCAGGCGCAGCGTGTGAAGGACAGGTGGACCTCGCGCAAGCGCCGCGCGACCGGCGGCAAGCGCCTGCCGGTCGCACCCCCGGCCGAATCGCCCGCGGCGGATCCTGCCCGCCGGCCCCCGCGAATCTACCGGGCCCGCGGCGCGGTTCGACCGCTCACCATCGACGCCGCCGCCGAGCGCCTCGATGCCGGCAGCGACGCGTTCCTGGTGTTCCGCAACGCCGATACGGGCCGCACGGCCGTCGTCTACCGGCGCAAGGACGGGCACGTGGCGCTGATCGAGCCGGAGCCCTGACCGGCGTCTCGCGGGACCATGGCGGTCGTCACGCCGAGCGTTACCGTTGCCGCGCTCCTCGGTGAGCGCGGCGCCGCTTCCGCACCCCTGGGAATCCGGCTGCTCGGCGGCGCCAGCGGCGTGGGCCGGACGATTACACACTGCGCCATCCAGAAGACCGGCCTGGCGCTGGCGGGCTCCGACGCGTTCCTCCACCCAGGCCGGGTGCTCGTGTTCGGCGAGAGCGAGATCCGCTTTCTCGAGGCGCTCGACGGCCCGCAGCGCTCCACCACCATGCGTCGCGTCCTCGCACACGACGTGCCGTGCGTGCTGATCACCGGCGGCCTGACGCCGCCGCCCGAGGTGCTCGCCGCCGGCGAGCAGGCCAGCGTCCCCATCCTGCGAACGTCGCTGGACACGCCTGCCGCCATCACGCGCGTGATGGCGCTCCTCGAGGACGAACTGGCCCCCCGCGAGCTGATTCACGGCGTGCTGCTCGACATCCTGGGCCTTGGCGTGCTGCTCACCGGCGAGAGCGGCATCGGCAAGAGCGAGTGCGCGCTCGACCTGGTCGTCCGCGGGCACCGCCTGGTCGCCGACGACGCCGTCGAGGTCCGCCGGCGCGCGGAGAGCGTGGTCATCGGCACGTCGCCGGAACTGACACGCCACCACATGGAACTGCGCGGCATCGGGCTGATCAACGTGCGCGACATGTTCGGCGTGGCCTCGACCCGGCGGTCCAAGCGCGTCGAACTCGTCGTGGTCCTCGAGCGATGGGATCCGGCAACGTCCTACGAGCGGCTCGGACTCGCCGACCATCGCTTCCCGGTGCTCGGCGTGCCGATTCCCTACGTCCGCATGCCCGTCGCGCCGGGGCGCAACCTCGCCATCCTGGTCGAGGTGGCCGCACGCAACCAGCTGCTGCGGGCGCGGGGTCAGCACGCCGCGCGGGCGCTCGTCGAGCGCGCCGATCGAAACCTGCTCAGGACGGGACGCGGTGAGAGCGGACCCCGCCCGCGCGACGACGACCACGAGGCAGACCGATGACCCACGCGGCCCGCAGGCGGCGCGCCGCCCCGGGCGCACCGGGCACGCCGGGCACGCGGCTCGACACGTCCCGCCTGGTCATCGTGTCGGGCCTGTCCGGGTCGGGCAAGTCGCAGGCGATCAAGGCCCTCGAGGATCTCGGGTTCTTCTGCGTCGACAACCTGCCGGTGGCACTGCTGCCGATGCTGGCTGGCCAGACGCTGCGGCCAGGCTCCGAGATCGCGCGCGCCGCCGTCGTCATCGACGTGCGGGGCGGATCCCAGCTGGCGCGGCTGCCGGCCGCCTACCGCGCGCTGGCGAAGATGCCGGGCCTGAACCCGCTGCTCATCTTCCTCGACGCCAGCGACGAGACGCTCGTCCGCCGGTTCAGCGAGACGCGGCGACCGCACCCGCTGGCGCCGACGCGATCGGTGCTCGAGGGCGTGCGCGAGGAACGGGTCCGCCTGGAACCGCTGCGCCAGCTCGCCCACGAGCGGATCGACACGTCGGACATGACCGTGCACGAACTGCGGAACCTGTTCCTGACGCTCTCGCGCGGCGTGAGCACCGACCGCAGCCCGGTGGTGACGTTCCTGAGCTTCGGGTTCAAGCACGGGGTCCCGCCGGACGCCGACCTCGTGTTCGACGTGCGGTTCCTGCCGAACCCGCACTTCGTCCCCGAACTGCGGGCGCGCACCGGGCGCGACATCAGGATTCGTCGATTCCTCAGCCAGTTCGCCGACACCACGGAATTCCTCGAGCGCTCCGGCGCGCTGCTGCGCTTCCTGCTGCCGCGCTACGCGCACGAGGGCAAGAGCTATGTCACGGTCGCCATCGGCTGCACCGGTGGACAGCACCGCTCGGTCTTCATCGCCGAGAGTCTCAGGCAACTCCTGGCGGACGTACCCGGCGTCAGACTTCGGGTGCGTCATCGCGACGTGGGGGCCACATGAGCGACACCACGCACCCTCGTCAGCCCGCGCCGGCCTTCGGCGTCGTCGTCGTGACGCATGGCCAGCTCGCCACCGAGCTGGTCAATGCCGCGGAAACGATCGTCGGGGACCTGCCCTGTTTCGCGGCGGTGTCCATCGGCTGGCACGACGATGTGGACGCGGCCAAGGAGGCCATCGGCCGCGCCATGGCGAGCGTCGGCGGCAGTTCCGGCGTGCTGCTGCTCACCGACATGTTCGGCGGGACGCCCACCAACCTCGCGCTGAGCTATCTCGAGGCGGGGCGCTGCGAGGTCATCACCGGCGTCAACCTGCCCATGCTGATCAAGCTCGCCAGCCTGCGCAGCACCGACGACGTGCTCGCCGTCGCGCGGGCCATGCGCGAACACGGCCGCAACGCGATCTGGGTGGCCTCCGACCTGGTGCGCCCGCCCGGCGCCGGGCCGGACGCGGAGGCACGATGACCGCACGACGTTCGCTGGTCAGGGTGACCAATCCCCTCGGCATGCACGCCCGGGCCGCGGCGCGTTTCGCGCGACTGGCGTCCCGGTTCTCGGCGCGCGTGACCGTGGAGCACGACTGGCGCACCGTCGACGGCAAGAGCATCCTCGGCCTGCTGCTGCTGGGGGCTGCCTGCGGCACCGAGATCGCCATCGTCGCCGACGGGGAAGACGCCGACGCCGCGGTGGAGGCCCTGTGCCGGCTCGTCGAGGCGTCGTTCGAGGAAGGCGAGGCGGACCTCGCCGCGCGCCCCCAGTGAGGGACGACGGCCGGCGGCAGTGGGGCGGCGCCGGCCGTCGGCGTGCCGGTCGCGCTAGAAGGGGATGTCGTCGTCGCCACCGCCGGTCCGGCCCGACGCGCCCATGTCCGACGGCTCTTCAGGACCGCCGCCGTAGTCGTCCTCGCGGCCGCTGCGGCCGCCACCACCGCCGAGCAACTGGATCGTCTCGCAGATGATCTCGGTCATGTAGCGCTTCTGGCCGGTGGTCTTGTCGTCCCAGCTGCGAGTCTCGATTCGTCCTTCGACGTAGACCTGCTTGCCCTTCACCAGGTACCGCTGCAGCGAGTCGGCCTGCTTGCCGATGAGCGTCACCCGGTGCCATTCGGTCCGATCCTCCCACTCGCCCGTCGCGCTGTTCTTGCGCCGGTGTGTCGTCGCGAGGTTGAAACGCGCGATCGACACGCCGCTCGGCGTGGTGGTCTTCTCCGCATCCTTGCCGAGGTTGCCGACCAGGATGGCCTTGTTCACGCTGCCCATGACTGCGTCCTCTCCCGTAAGGTTCTCGCCGCGGTGCCGGTCACCCGCCGGCGCCCGACGCGCGCCTACTGTCGCCCCGAGCGAGCCAGCCGATCGAGCCCCTGTCTGGCGAGCCGGCTGGCATCGCTGTCGGGATAGAGCTTGATGATGGTCTCCCACGATTCGCGCGCCCGGTCGGTCTGCTTCAGGTTGAGCAGCGCGATGCCGCGCTTGTAGTAGGCCAGCGGCACCTGATCGCCGGTGGGGTAGTTCGACACGACCCGATCGTAGGCCGCCACGGCCTGCTCGTACTTGTTGTCGAGCAGGTACGACTCGCCGATGTAATACTGCGCCTGATCAGCCTGCTCGGATCGCGGGAACGCCTTGATGAAGGTCTCGAACCCCGCAATCGCCATGTTCCACTGGCCGGAGGCGAAGTCGGCGTAGGCCGTGTCGTACAGGCGCTGGGGCGAGAGCCCGGCCGTGCTCGGCACGACGGGTGCCGGCGCGGGAGGGGGAACTCCGGCGGGCTCGCTGCCCGGGACCGCGGGCGCGGCGCCGTCGGGCGCTGCGGCAGTCGGCGCCGGCATCGTGGGGATGCTGTCTCGCAGCGCCTCGAGCTCCTGTGAGAGCCGCGCGATGCGCACGTTGGTGTCGTCCAGCTTCTCGCGGACGACTCTCAGATCGCGGCCCACGCCCTCGACCGCCACCTTCTGATCGGCCAGCAGCTTGCGATCGGCCGTTGCCTGCTCGTCGGTCTTGGCGTCGAGCCGCTTCAGCGACTCCGCCAGCGTGGCCACGGCGAGCGCCAGCTGCTGGTTCTGCTCCTGCAGCATCCGCACTTCGGCCAGCAGTTGCTGGTGTTCGCGGTTGGCCGCCAGCACCGGCGCTGCCGGCCAGGCCACGATCCCGACGACCAGCCAGGTCGTGGCGAGACGGCCGATACGGGTCACCTTCATGCCGCGCCCCCTGTCTTCACTTGGCCGTGATCACGAAGTGCGCCCTGCGGTTGCGGGCGTATGCCTCTTCGGTCGTGCCCGGATCGAACGGGAACTCCTTGCCGTAGCTCACCGTGCGCAGCCGGCCGCTGGCAATGCCCAGCGAGACGAGGTAGTTGCGGGCCGCCAGCGCCCGCCGTTCGCCGAGCGCGAGGTTGTACTCGGCCGTGCCGCGCTCGTCGCAGTGCCCCTCGACGGTCACCACCCAGGACCCGTAGCGCTGCAGCACCTCGGCGTTGGTCTTGAGCACCGCCTGGGCGTCCGCGTTCACCTCGGAACTGTCGTAGGCGAAGAACACCGGCTTGAGCGGCGACTCGCGGTTCAGGTCGTCTAGCGATCGCGATCCGAGATCGGTGTCCGCAATCATCGGTTCGGCCACCGCCGGCTCCGCCGGCTCGGCCGGCACGGGGGGCGTCGGCGGCCTGGCGGGCTCGGTAGCGCCCAGCGCGCCGGCGTCGGCAGGCGGCACCGGCCGCGCGATCGGCGGCTGCTTCTTCGCACAGGACACACCGAGCACGGCGACCGCCAGGCAGGCGGCCAGCAGCGCGACTCGGTTCTGGATTCGGGACACGTGCATCGACTTCATCGTCATTCCTTGGTACGCCCACACCGGGTCATCGCGACCAGTTCGGCGTGAAGTTGTTGCCCGCGGAGGTCACCTGGCGCAGGCCGCGGCCGTCACGACCAATGGTGAAGATCTGCGTCCTGCCCCGCCTCGACGAGGTGAACGCCAGGTGACGGCCGTTCGGCGAATAGCACGGGCTCTCGTTGCTGCCCTCGCTGAAGGTGATCTGACGGCGTTCGCCACTGGCGACGTCGAACACCTTGATGTCGTTGCTGCCGCCGGTGCGTGCCGCGTACGCGATCTCGTTGTAGGGGGCCGGCGCCCACGTCGCGCGATCGGCATACGACTCCGTCGTGATCCGCCGCGGGGCACCCAGACCGTCGGCGGACACGATGTAAATCTGCGGCGAGCCGGAACGATCCGAGGTGAACGCCAGCTCGTTGCCCGCCGGCGACCAGGTCGGCGTGATATCGATCGCCGGGTGGTTGGTGATCCGGCGGATGCCGCTCCCGTCGCGGTTGGCGACGTAGATCTCGGGGTTGCCGTCGCGGTTGGACGTGAAGGCCAGCCGCGTCCCGTCGGGCGACCACACCGCCAGGTAGTTGTGCCCCACGCCCTTCAGCGGCACCTCGGGAGGCGTCCCCTGGTAGATGTGGGAGATGAAGATGTCGGGCACGTTGTTCCGCCGGTACGACGTGTAGGCGATCGACCGGCCGTCGGGCGACCAGGTCGGCATGATGTTCAGCGAGCGCGTCACCGTCACCCGGCGCTGGTTCGCCCCGTCGTAGTCGGAGATGTAGATCTCCTTGATCGCCCGGTTCGGGACGGGACCCGGCAGGCGCTCCCCGTCACGATCGGACGCGAAGGCGAGCTTGGTCCGGGCGATGCCGCGCAGGCCGCGCTGCTGCTGGTGGATCTCGTCGCTCGCGGTGTGCGCGTAGAGCCGCGGGTTGGCCAACGGGCCCGTGTATTCCTTGGCGAACACCGACTGGCGCGTCTTCACGTTGAAGAGCCGGACCTGCACGACGATGCTCGAGCCGTTGCGCTGCACCGTGCCCACGATGACGCCATCGGTCCCGAGTTCGCGCCAGCGATCGAAGGGCACGTCCTGCAGCGACCGAGCGGCCGGAATCGACGCGTAGGTGTCGCGCGGGATCAGGTAGAACTCCCGCTCGAAGTCGAGGTCGGCCCACAGCACCGAGGCGATCGTCCGGGCTGCCTCGCCCGTCTCCGCATCCGGGGACAGGGCGAGGAAGTCGGGCACCGCGAAACGCGGCGGGGCACCCGACTCGCCGCTGATCGTCAGCGAGATCTCGGAAGGCTGCTGCTCCTGGAGCATGGGCGGCGGCTGGGGCACGGGCCGCGCCCCCACCGTGGTGAGGCCGAGCGCCACGCCCGCCAGCGACGCGAGCAGAAGGAAGCGGGACCGCGAAGTCATCAGCGTTGATACTCGAAGGTGAGCGTGATCGTCAGTTCGGGATTCGGATAGGCCCCGGGCAGCGGCGGCATGCGCGACATGGAAATCGCACGCTGGGCGTTGAGATCCAGCACGGCGAAGCCGCTCGGCTTCGCCACCGAGACGCCCGTGACCGACCCGTCACGCAGGATCGTGAAACGCACCGCCGTCGCACCGGCAATCTGCTGGCGGGGGTTCCAGTTCCGCTGGATGATCTGGAGCATCGTCTGAAGATACTCCGGACAGCAGAAATCGCCGACATTGAACTCGCCGCCGGTGCCGCCGCCCCCCGTGGACAGGCCGAAGCCGATGCCGGCGCCCCCGGTCTGCGCGATGGCGCTCCCTTGACGCACTTCCGCACCTCGCGTCGGCGTACGTCCTGCCGGTTCCGGCAGTACCGGCCTCGGAGCCTCGGGTTCCGCCTTCGGCGCCGGTTTCGGCGCCGCCTTCACCGGCTCGACCATCTCAGGCGCCCGCTGAGCCGGTGCCGCTGGCGGCGCAGGGCGCGGCCGGGGCTCCTGAGGCACCGCCTGCTGAACGGCCTGACCGCCCATCGCCGTCATCCCGCCGGCCCTGGGACCGGGCGCGCCGCCCAGGCTGATGGTCATCACATCTCGCTCGGGCGCCGCCCCCGCACGCCATTGCGCCGGCACGAAGACCAGCAGCGCCACCGCGAGCAGGTGCACGAGCGCCGACGCCACCGTGGTGGCCGCGAAGCCGCGAGGTTCGCGCGCGCGCTCCAGAAGGGCCGCAGAGACCGGATCCTTGACCACGAGGCGGGCTCCGCGCGTCAGCGTGTGGATGGCTGGGGACGGGCCACGATGCCGACCCGTTCGACGCCAGCCTGCTTGAGACGGTCCATCACGTCCATGAGGTGCTGCAGGGTGACGCCCGCATCGCCGGCCAGGTAGACCTGACGTTCGGTCCGGTTGAGCATCGCCTGCCGGATGCGCTCGGTGAGGGCGTCGACCGGGATTCGTTCGTCGTTGAGTTCGACTCGGCGATCGCGCGCATACGAGAGCGGCACCGACACGTAGATTCGCTCGCTGGCGATGACGGGCGCCTGGGCCGACACCGGCAGGTTCACGTCGAGCCCGTGCTGCATCATCGGCGCCGCCACCATGAAGATGATCAGCAACACCAGCATGACGTCCACCAGCGGGACGACATTGATCTCGGAGAGGCTGGGGGTGACGCGCGGCCCCCGGCGCCGCCGCGAGGACGCGCTGGTTTCGGCCGCGGCCGTCTGCACCTTCGGCACGGAAGACGTCCTACGTGAAGTTCCGCTCGCAGATGTTCAGGAATTCGAGAGCGAAATCATCCATCTCGGTGGCGAACAGCTTCACCTCGTGGCTGAACAGGTTGTAGAAGTAGACGGCTGGAATGGCCGCGGCCAGGCCCGCGGCCGTCGCAATCAGCGCCTCCGCGATGCCCGGCGCAACCACCGCAAGGTTGCTCGCTCCGGTGGCGCCAATCGCCTGGAATGCCGTCATGATGCCCCAGACCGTCCCGAACAGCCCGATGAAGGGCGTGATGCTGGCCGTCGTGGCCAGAAACGTCACGCGACGCTCCAGGCGGGTCACTTCGACGGCCGCCGCCCGCAGCAACGCCCGATCGATGCCGTCCAGGCTTCGTAACGTAGGACGCGGCGCACCCCCCCCCGGCTTGGCGGCGTCAGCGCCGCCGGACGGGGGACGCATCTGCGCGGTGAGCTCGGCATAGCCGGCCTGGAACAGGCCGACGAGCGGGCTGCTGGTCAGCGTCCGGCAGACCGCCTGCACCTCCGAGAACTTGCTGCTCTTGCGGAAGACCTCGAGAAAGCTGACGGTGTGGGTCCGGGCGCGCCGGTACTCGACGAACTTGAACAGCGTGATCGCCCAGGAGACGACCGAGAAGAAGACCAGCAAGGCGAGAACCGCCTTGGCCACCGGACCCGAGCGGGCGACGAGCGACACCACGTCGTGCTCGACCGCCGCTCCGGGGGCCGCCTGCCCAAGCCCCGCCAGGGCCAGGGCGAAGGTGCCGACCGTACGCAACCGTGCCTCCGAATCATGAGTGCAGCGCCGCGAACACAGCGCGAATAGGGTAGACTAGCATGCACCCAGAGGGCTGTCAAAGACCTGATAGCATGAGAGTTTCGCGTCTCGCCCCCGCGCTCGACCCAGCCCCATGCTCCGCTACCTGAGCGTCGCTCACCTGGCCATCATCGACACGCTCAACGTCGAACTGGCTCCGGGCTTCAACGTCGTCACCGGCGAGACCGGCGCCGGCAAGTCGATCGTGGTCGGCGCCATCGACCTGCTGCTCGGCGGCAGGGCATCCAGCGATCTCGTCCGAACCGGCGCAGAGCAGGCCACGGTCCAGGCCATCATTGAAACTACTGATAACAAAGAACTTATCATCAGGAGGGAGATATCCGTGTCGGGCAGGAGCCGCGCCTACCTCGACAACGCGCTCGTGACGGCAGGCCACCTGCGCGCGGTGACCGGACCGCTGATCGATCTCCACGGCCAGCACGATCATCAGCAGTTGCTCGACGGGACCGAGCACCTTCGCCTGCTCGACGCCCTCGCGCGGGCTGACGATGAGGTGGCGGCGGTCGAGGCAGCCTGGGCGACCCTGGTGAGCGCCCGCCAGGCCGTCGACGTGTTGTCGATGGGGCAGCGTGAGCGCGAGGCGCGGCTGGAGATGTCGCGATTCCAGTTGGCGGAGATTGAACGGGTTGGCGCGCAACCGGGCGAGGACGAGGAACTGCAGGCGGAGCGCCTGCGGCTCACGCACGCCGACCGGCTCCAGCGGCTCGTCGGCGGAGCCTACGACGACCTGTATGAGGCTGACGCGGCGGCGCTCACGCGGCTGGCCCAGGTCTGGAGGAGACTGGACGAGGCGGCATCGCTGGATCCGAACCTCGATGCGGTCGAAGCGCACCGCCAGGTGCAGCCGGTCCTCGACGATCTCGCGATCTCGCTTCGCGCGTACCTCAGCCGTCTCGATTCGTCTCCGGATCGGCTGCAGGCTGTCGAGGATCGTCTGGCGGCCATCGAACGGCTCAAGCGGCGCTACGGGCCGACGCTGGACGCCGCCATCGACCGGGCCAGGGAGTTGAAGGCGACGATTGCGACGCTCGAGGCCGCCGCAGATCGCGGCGGCGAACTGCGCGCGCGCCTCGCCTCCGCCGAGGCGGGGTACCGGACGGCGGCGCGGCGGCTGTCGGAGGCGCGATCGACGACGGCGCAACGGCTGCCGGCGCTGCTCGAGCGCGAGCTGGCCGAGCTGGCGATGGAGCGCACGCGGTGCGCATTCCCGCTCGAGAGCGATCTCGACGCCCCGGAGCGGTGGACGGCGGCAGGAGTGGATCGCGGGGAGTTGTTCATCTCGGCCAATACCGGCGAGACGCCACGACCGCTCGCCCGGATCGCCTCGGGGGGCGAACTCTCGAGGGTGATGCTGGCGCTGAAGACACTGGCCTCCACGGATGCGGCAGGGAAGACCCTGATCTTCGACGAAGTGGATGCCGGGATCGGCGGTCGGGTGGCAGACAGCGTCGGACGCCGCCTGCGCGAGTTGGGGAAGCGCTTCCAGGTCATCTGCATCACGCACCTCCCGCAGGTCGCGGCACACGCGACCGCTCACTACCGCGTGATCAAGACAGTGGTGGCAGGGCGCACGCTGGCGACGATGGCGCGGCTGACCGAGGCCGAGCGCGAGGAGGAACTCGCGCGACTGCTGGCGGGACGCGCCGTCACGGCGAGCACGCGGGCGACGGCGCGCGACATGCTCGCGGCGGCAGCCGATACAGCCCGTCCGGCGATTGGGCACGACAAGGGCGAAAGCAAAGATATGGCGAAAGGCGAAAACGAAAGTCGGAGAGGAACCGCGAGGGGGCGGCGCGGTGCGTAAGTTCCTGATCGAGAGCTATGGCTGCCAGATGAACGTGCACGACGCCGAGCGGCTGGCGGGGCTGCTCGAGCGCTCGGGCTACGAGGCGACCAGTTCGCCGGCCGAGGCCGACCTGGTGGTCGTCAACACCTGCAGCGTGCGCGACAAGGCGGAGGACAAGCTGTTTCATCGCCTCGACGAACTGCGACACAGCCGGAAGCGTTCGGGCGTGGTTGCCGTGACCGGCTGCGTCGCGCAGCAGGAAGGGGAGCGCCTGGCCGCTCGTGCCCGCGACGTCGGCGTCATCGTCGGCACGCAGGCGATGAGGCAGTTGCCGGCGCTCGCAGCGGCGGCGTTCGAGCGGCCTGGACTGGTCCGGGTGGACGTCAACCCCTACGAGGACGTCTCGTTTCCGCTGGGCGTGGTCCGGCGCGGCGATCCGGTGAAGGCCTACGTGACGATCATCGAAGGCTGCAACGACTTCTGCGCGTTCTGCGTGGTGCCGTATACGCGCGGTCACGAGCGGATGCGGCCGGTGGCCGAGGTGATGGCCGAGGTGCGCCAGGTGGCCGAGGCCGGGCACCGGGAGGTTCAGCTTCTCGGCCAGATCGTGAACCATTACCAGGCGCCGGACGATCCGGCCTGCGACTTCGCCGAACTGCTTCGACGCGTGAACGACGTCCCGGGCATCGAACGGATTCGCTTCGCCAGTCCGCACCCGCGCCACGTCACGGACCGGCTGATCGAGACGATGGCCGAACTGCCCGCGCTCACGCGCCACCTGCACCTGCCGGTGCAGTCCGGATCGACGCGAGTGCTGGCGGCGATGCGCCGGAGGCACACGCGCGAGCAGTACCTCGATCTGGTGGACCGACTGAGGACCCGGATTCCGGACCTGTGCCTGTCGACGGATCTCATCGTTGGCTTCCCGGGCGAGTCGGAAGCCGACTTCGAGGACACGCTGTCGCTGATCGAGCAGGTACGGTTCAACGGCGTCTTTTCGTTCAAGTACTCCGTGCGTCCGAACACGCTCGCCTCCAAGCGCCTCGCCGACGACGTGCCGGAGCCCGAGAAGACGAGGCGAATCGTCGACCTTCAGGCTCGCCAGCGGGCGATTCAACTCGAACTTCACGGTGCGCTGATGGGCCGGGAGGTCGAGGTTCTCGTGGACGGCTGGAGCCGGCGTGGCGACGAGTTGACGGGTCGAACGAGCGGTAACACGGTCGTGAACCTGGCGGGGCCCGCGGAGTGGATCGGACGGCTGGTGCGCGTGCGCATCGGCCGGGTGGGTCCCCACAGCGTGTCTGGTGTGGCGGTGCGAGTCGAGGGAATTGATTCTGGACAGGTGGCGGAGCGGGCCGGGAAGCTGACCGCCAGCGGTGAGCAAAGCCATGCAGATTGAGATGTCGATCAAGGGATTGATGGTGGACCCCATCACGAGCGCGCCGATCGTCCTGCTTCGCGACGAGGCGGGCACGCGGATGCTGCCGATCTGGATCGGCGTGTTCGAAGCCAATGCCATCGCGCTGCAGGTGGAGAACGTGGCGCCGCCGCGGCCGATGACGCACGATCTGCTGAAGCAGGTCATCGGCGATCTCAGAGGCCACGTCGAGCGCGTGGTCGTGACCGACCTGCGCGAGGGCACTTTCTACGCGATGATTCACCTGCGCGTCGACGAGCATCTGGTGCTCGTCGACAGCCGGCCGAGCGATGCGATCGCGCTGGCCCTGCGTGCGAAGGCTCCGATCTTCGTCGAGGAGGCGGTGCTGGAGCAGGCCAAGACCACCGAGTCCGGCAGCGAGCGCCCCGACGCGGACAAGCTGCAGCAATGGCTCGAGAGCCTCGATCCGGACGATCTCGGCAAGTACAAGATGTAGTCGATGGCCGGTCGGGCCGCGCCGTCGGCCTTCACTGCCGGCCGCGTTGGCGGCGGCCGCATTCGTTGACACCCGGGCTGGCCGCTTCTAGAATCGGCGCAGCTCCTCGCCCGGCCACCTCCATCACGATGATTCTCGCAATCGCCAACCAGAAGGGTGGCGTCGGCAAGACGACGACGGCCATCAATCTTGCGGCGGCTCTGGCCATGCGACACCGGCCGACGCTGCTGGTCGACCTCGATCCGCAGGGCAACAGCACCATGTCGTTCCTCGACGTGCGTCAGCTCGGGCCCAGCATGTTCGACGCCATGACGGATCCCGGCGTGCCCCTGGCGCAGGTCATCGTCTCCTCGCCGGTTGCGAACCTGTCGGTCGCGCCTGCGCGCATCTCCCTCGCGAAGCTCGAGGGCAAGCTCGTCGGAGAGATCGACGCCCACTTCCGGCTTCGCGACTCACTGGAGTCGGTTCGTGATCGCTTTTCGTCGATCGTGATCGACTGTCCGCCGGCGCTGGGGCTGCTCACGGTGAACGCGCTCGTGGCGGCCACGCACCTGCTGATCCCGATCCAGTCGTCCTACTTCGCGCTCGAAGGCACCGACGATCTGCTCGAGACCGTGGACAAGGTGCGGGCGAGGGCGAACCCGGCCCTTCAAATCGCGGGCGTGCTCATCACGATGCACGATCGGCGCACGTCGTTGGGCCGCGACATCCGGCTGCAGATTCAGAAGGTGTTCGGCTCGAAGGTGTTCAACACGGTGATCACCAAGAGCGTCCGGCTCGAGGAGAGTCCGGCCTACAGGGAGTCCATCTTCACGTTCGCCCCGGAGTCGTCTGGTGCCACCGAGTACTACAGCCTGTGCGAGGAGATGATCGATCGTGGCTAAGCGTGGCTTGCCTGAGAGCGTCAGGATGCGTCACGACGAACATTACGTCGAAGCGCTGTCTTCCTCGGCGGGCCAGCCCATCGGACGGCTGGTTGCCATCGACCAGATCGATCCCAACCCCGACCAACCTCGTCAGGCGATGGGGGATCTGGCCGAGTTGATGGCGTCCATCGCCGAGAAGGGGATCATCGAGCCCCTGGTCGTCCGGCAACGCGGCGGGCGGTTTCAGATCGTGGCGGGTGAGCGGCGTTACCAGGCGGCGGTGCAGGTCGGTCTCGACCAGGTCCCCGTGGTCATCCGCGACGTCGACGACCAGGAGATCATCGAGCTCGCCCTCATCGAGAACCTCCAGCGCAAGGATCTGACCCCGTTCGAGGAGGCCGAGGCCCTGCACAGCCTGGCGACCAGGGCCGGTTTGACCCACGAGCAGCTCGCCAGGCGGATCGGCAAGTCGCGCACGTCGATCACCGAGTCGCTCGCCATTCACGAGATCCCCTCGGACATCAAACAGCTTTGTCGGCTGGCCGACATTTCCTCCAAGTCGTTGCTTTTACAGATAGTTAGGCAATCGGACCCTCAGAAAATGGCGGCCCTGGTCGAGCGTCTCACGCGGGGCGATTCCGCCCCGACGCGCGCTCAGCTTCGCGGCGAGCAGCAACGAGCCAAGCCCCGGCCCGGACGTCCGCGGCATTACGTCTTCGCCTGGCGGGCGCCCCAGAAGCACTTCGACGTCAAGCTGCGTTTCCGCAAGGCCGACGTCGAGCGACGGGAGGTCATCGCCGCGCTCGAGGCCATCCTGAACGAACTTCGGGTCGCCGGCGACTGATTCGCGGATCTCTCAGCGCTCGCGCACATTCGACGGAAGCCAGCCCCGACGCGAGCCGCACGAGCGTCTGCCGCCTGGCGGCTCGCGCGCAGCGTGCGTCACGGCGGCGAAGACAGCGTTCGACGTCTGTCGGTGGACCTCGAGAGCGGGGGCGACGACGACGCTTGGGCAAGGCAGCAGGAAGCCGAGACCAGAAATTAGACCCGACCCCAATTTCCCGACCCCAATTTCCAAGCCCGCCTCACACGGTAGTTAACATAATATCCATTATCGGTCTCGCCGGAAACCCCTCCATAATCACCCCTGTGCACGCCCTGTGAGCCTCCCGCTACCGCATCCGCCCTAGCAAGCCCCCGCCGCGCCCCAGCGCACCACCCGCAGGCCACGCCTTCGCCCACGTCCCGCCAGCAGAGTTCCGCCGCTGCCGTCACGACCGACAATCCGGGCACCCGATCCCGACCCGGGCCGCTTCCGCCCTGGCCCCGGACGCCACCACGCCGGCCGCACACGACATCCGGCGCCACACCCGCGTGCACCAGGACCCGACGGGCGCCGCAGGCGCCGCGTGCGACGATGCGGCCAACTCCAGCCGCGTGCTATCGTTGCCGGCCGGCTGCGCCGGCAGATCGACGGCCGGGCCGCGGCCGCCGCCGTCACAAGTCCACATGCTCAGGCTGCTCGACCGCTACGTGATTCGTGAGACGCTCCTGCCCACGCTCCTGGGGCTGCTCGTCTTCACGTTCCTCCTGCAATTGCGGCCGGTCGTCGAGGTGGCCGAGAAACTGCTCGCCAAGGGCGTCCCCGCGCTCACCATCGGGCACATCCTGGTCACGCTGCTCCCGCAGGCGCTCGGCATCACCATCCCGATGGCGCTGCTCGTCGGGCTGCTCGTCGCGTTGGGCCGTCTCTCGGCCGACCGGGAGACGGTGGCCGCCCAGGCCTGCGGCATCTCGATCTTCCGGCTGGCCCGGCCGGTCATGGTCGTCGCCCTCATCGCGTGGGCGGCCACGACCTACGTCCTGATCAGCTGGATGCCCGACGCCAATCAGACCTACCGGGAGATCGTCTACGAGATCGTCGCGACGCGGGCCGAGACCGAAGTGCGGCCTCGCGTCTTCTTCGAGGACTTCCCCAATCTCGTGCTCTACGTCCGCGACACGGCGGCCGACGGCCGCGGCTGGCGCGACGTCTTCGTCGCCGACACGCGGAAGCCCAGCCAGCCGGAGATCTTCCTGGCCAATCGCGGCTTCCTCGTGCTCGACCGCGAGCAGCGGCGCGTGGACCTGGTCCTCGAACAGGGGACGCGGCACAGTTCGCCGCTGGATCAGCCCGATCGCTACGAAGTGCAGCGCTTCGAGCGGATGACGATGGGCCTCGATCCGGAGACGGTGTTCCCCCGCACGGGCCTGCAGAAGGGCGAGAACGAGATGACCATCGCCGACCTGCGGGCCGACATCGCCCGGCGCGAGGCGGAAGGCCGGCCCACGCACAACCAGGTGATGACCATCCAGAAGAAGTTCTCGATTCCGGTGGCCTGCCTGGTGTTCGCGCTCCTGGGGCTCGGCCTTGGGGTCACCACGCGCAAGGACGGCAAGCAGTCGAGCTTCGTCGTGGCCATCGCGGTCATCTTCGTCTACTACGTCTTCATGTACACGGCCGAGGCCATGGCCAAGGCGAAGTGGATCCCGGCCGAGTTCGCCATGTGGGTGCCCAACCTGGTGCTGGGACTCGCCGGGCTGGCCCTGCTGAAGTGGCGGGCGCAGTTCTCCGAGCGGTCCTTCACGATCCCGATTCGCCTGCCGCGCCGGCGTCCGGCCCGGGCTGCGCCGCCCGCCGCGGCTGCGGCCGGAAGCGCACGGCCGCTGTCTGGCAGCGTCGCCAGCCCCAACGTCGTGCTCGTCGTCCGCGTGCCGCAACTGGCACTGCCGCTGCCACGGGTCCTCGACATCTACGTGGCCGGGCTGTACCTGCGCATGTTCGCGCTGGCCTTCGTGGGGATGCTGGTCATCTTCTACGTGGCCACCTTCATCGATCTGTCCGACAAGGTGTTCAAGGGCCAGGCCACGGGCCGCATGCTGCTCGAGTACTTCGCCTACTCCACCCCGCAGTTCGTCTACTACGTGCTGCCGCTGGCGGTGCTGGTGGCCACGCTGGTCACCATCGGGCTGCTCACCAGGCGGAGCGAGCTGGTGGTGATGAAGGCCTGCGGCATCAGCCTCTACCGCGTGGCGCTGCCGCTGCTGGTGTGCGGCGCGCTGGGCAGCGCGGCGCTGTTCGGGATCGAGGAGTCGGTGCTTGGACGCGCCAACCGGAAGGCGCAGCAACTGAACCACGTCATCCGTGGCGGGTCGGCGCGGACCTTCGACGTCCTCAACCGGCAGTGGGTCGTGGGGCGCGGCGGCAGGCTCTATCACTATGTCTTCTTCGATCCCCGCCGGCGGGAGATGAACGGGCTGTCGATTTACGACTTCGAACGCGATCGCTGGCAGGTCGCCTCGCGCACCTACGCGGGCCAGGCCGTCTTCCGGGGCGGAACCTGGACGGCGACCAACGGCTGGACGCGCGAGTTCGACGGCGCCTCGCGCGTGAAGACCTACGTGCCGTTCGGGCAGCGGCAGATCGGCCTGGAATCGGCCGACTACTTCATCACCGAACAGCCCGACGCCGACCGCATGGGTTTCGCCGAGCTGCGGCGCTACGTGGACGATCTCAGGGCGAGTGGCTTCAACATCACGCCCTATCAGGTCGCCCTGCAGCGGAAGGTGTCGTTCCCGTTCGTCACGCTGATCATGACGCTGATCGCGGTCCCCTTCGCGGTCACCACCGGCCGCGGCGGGGCGCTCTACGGCATCGGGGTGGGCATCGTGCTCGCCCTGGGGTACTGGCTGCTGTTCAGTCTGTTCGCCGCCATCGGATCGGCGGGCATGCTCGGCCCGACGCTCGCGGCGTGGACGCCGAACATCATCTTCACGGCCCTGGCCGTCTACCTGCTGCTGACCGTCCGCACATGAGGGCTCGCCTCGTCTGCGGTCGCGGTGACGAGCCGCAGGCGCCGCAGTACCAGTTGGCCGCGCATGCCGGCCACGGCATGCAGCCGGTCGATGACCACCAGCAGCCGCCGTGGCTGGCCGGATGGGTGCGGCGGCAGGCTGTCGGACACGGGACGCAGACGGTCCAGCCACACGGTGGCGCGCGCCGGCGCCGTGTCGAGCGGCACGCTGCGGCCCCAGCGACGATCGCCGGCGCTCTCCTCGCGCACCTGCAGATCGACGCGCAGCGCGCGGCTGGCGCTGCCCTCGAACTGCAGACCCTCGCCGGCCTCCAGCGGCCGCGGCAGCGAGCAGGCCAGCGCGACCCAGGCCGTGGGGGCCTCGGCCAACTGGAAGTCGAGCGTCAGATCGTCACCCGACTCCGGCGCATGCACCTGCGCGGAGCTCACCTGATCCTTCTCGATCGTGCACGATCGCAGGTCGACGCCCTCCACGACGGTGGCTTCGCGAGGCGACGGGCCATCGGAGGACTGCGACCGCTCGCGCGCGGGCTCGACGAAGATCGGGTTGGTCAGCATCCACGGGGCGGCCTCCGGACGGTCGGGCGGCCAGAGCACCTCGACGCGGAACGCCGCCCCGCGCTCACCTGGCTCGAGCCACGTCGATGGGCGCACGTCGAGCTCGAGGCCTGTGGAGGTGGCCACCACTTCCCCATTCCGCAGCAGGCGAATCTCGGCGCCGGCCGGCGCGCTCGCCCTGGCGACGAGCTCCATGGCGGTGCCCTCGGGCACACGCTGTCCCATCCGTACGATGCCGGCCGGGTGCCGGCCGAAGAACTCCAGCCGGCCGGGCGTCGCCCACCCGTCGATGACGGTGTAGGAGCGGCCGGCCGCCAAAGCCCGCACGAGGGCTGCGGCGTCGGCCTCGGCATCGCGTCCGAAGGGTTGTTCCAGTTCGGCCACGGTCGAGAAGGCCCGGAAGATCTGCTCGTAGCCGGGTACGCGCAGGGCCCAGCCGCTGGTGTCCTCCTCGTCCTCGGTGTCGCGAAACCCGAGTCGGGCGTGTGCGTCCGCGCCGGCCAGAACCATCAGAAACCGGCCTTCGCTGGCCAGGCGATCCCATCGGGCGAGTGTGTTCGAGGGGCGGCTGAACAGGGAGGCAATCGCCTCGGGTGGTCGCCAGGGGTAGGCGGCGAGAAGGCGCGCCAGCGCCCAGCGCGACTCGTCACGCCATTCGCTGTCGGCATTGAGCCACTCGAGGCCGCGCACATCGACGTTCCAGTCACGCCATGACAGCGATCGGCGGGGGGAGTCGGGGTGCGCGGCCACGGTCACGGCACCCCAGCGTCTGGCGTCCTCGACCACCTCGTCTGGCCACCCCGCCAGACGGTACGGCGCGGGGCCCGGGAGGCCGATGACCGCCAGGTGGCCGAGCCGCGTGCTGACCTCCACCGCATCGATCACCAGCACGTTGTCGATGTAGCGGGGGCGATCGCTCCGCCTGGTGCCATCACCGTGGTCGGTGAGCACGAGGAAGTCGAGTCGGGCGCGGCCTGCGGCCCTGGCGACTTCCTCAACCGTGCCGGTTCCGTCGGATCTCGCCGTGTGCACATGGTAGACGCCGCGAACACGCGGCGTTGGCCGCAGCGGCGCCCAGCGCCCGGTCACCGCCACCCGTCGCGGCGGCAGCGAGGCCAGCGTCCATGCCGTCCAGGCGGCGACGAGGACGATGGTGACGACGGCCGCCCTGGTGAGCGATCTGGCCGGGAACATGACATCAGTCGCGCGGATGGAAGCGCTCGTAGACCGCGCGGAGGCGATGCTCGAGCACGTGCGTGTAGATCTGCGTCGTCGAAACGTCCGCGTGGCCGAGCATGAGCTGGATGGCGCGCAGGTCAGCGCCACGCTCGAGCAGGTGCGTCGCGAAGGAGTGCCGGATGGCGTGCGGCGACACGTCCCGCGTGACGCCGGCTTCGCGCGCGCAGCGCTTGACGATCTTCCAGAACCCCACGCGCGTGAGCGCGCCGGCGCCGCGGCCGCTCACGAAGAGCCGCGCGGCCGTCCGCCCCCGCAGCAGCAAGGGCCGCGCGCCGGTCAGATAGCGCTGCACCCACGATGCCGCCTCGGATCCGACGGGGACGATGCGCTGCCTGGAGCCCTTCCCGGTGCAGGTCAGGCACTGGTGTGCGAGGTCGAGGTCGGCGGGGCGCAACGCCACGAGTTCGGAAACGCGCATGCCCGTCGCGTAGAGCAGCTCGAGCATGGCGCGATCGCGGGTCCCCCGCGGCGTGGAGGTGTCGGGCGCCGCCAGCAGCCGCTCGACTTCCTCGAGCGACAGGAAGCGCGGGAGCGCCGGCCAGACGCGCGGCGGTCGCAGGTCGTCGGCCGGACTCGCGTCGATCCGGTGCGACATCACCTGGTGGCGGTAGAAGCCCCGGATGCCCGATACGCTGCGGGCAATCGAGCGGGGCGATCGGCCATCGGCGGCCAGTTGGCGCACGAGGGCCTCGAGATCGGCCCGGGTCAGCGCGAGCAGGTCCTGTTCCCCGGCCGCGGCGTGCCGACCCAGTGCCGCGAGGTCGCGTGCGTAGGCCTCGATCGTGTTGCCGGCCATGCGGCGCACCAGGCGCAGGTGTTCGAGGTACTCCTCGACGAGCGAGACGATGCCCTGAGGCAGGGCACGCTGCTGGGACGGGTCGGCCTCCGCGCGGGACACGATGGGATAGTAGCCGTCGAGGGCGCCCGGCGGAAAGGGCGGGAAGCCAGCCAAGGGTGTATCCTGCCAGAGTCGATGCCAGCCGGGTCGATTGACACCCGCCTGGCGCGGCAGTAGTATCCGCGCCGTTTGCCGGCCGAAAACCCGGCGGTTCCCGAATGCCCAGTCCGCCCTCGAAGTGGCAGTTCCTGCCCACCGAAGCCATCAACCCCGCCAGCCTGAACCTCGACAAGGCCCCGGTCACCGAGATCATCGACGTGATGCTCGGCGAGGATCGCAAGGTCGTGGCCGCCGTCCAGAAGGAGCGCGAGCGCATCGCGCACGGCGTCGAGATCGTCAGCGAAGCGTTCAGGAAGGGCGGCCGGCTCGTCTTCGTCGGCGCCGGCACCAGCGGCCGCCTGGGTGTGCTCGAGGCCGCGGAGTTGCCGACGACCTTCGGCATCCCGCCGGCACGCGTGCACGCGGTGATGGCTGGCGGCAAGGAGGCGGTCTTCCGCGGGCGCGAGGGCGCGGAAGACGACTACGAGAAGGGCGCGCGCGCCATGGCCCGGCTCCGATTGACGGCCCGCGACGTGGTCGTGGGCGTCTCGGCGTGCGGCATGACGCCGTTCGTGCGCGGCGCGTTGACCCGCGCCCGCAAGGCGAAGCTGCGCGTCATCTTCATCACCTGCTGGCCCGGCACCGAACTGCAGACCTTCGTCGATCTGATCATCGCTCCGGCGGTGGGGCCCGAGGTATTGACGGGTTCCACCCGGCTCAAGGCCGGCACGGCCACGAAGATGGTGCTGAACATGCTCACGACCATCGCAATGGTGCGCGTGGGCAAGGCCTACGGCAACCTGATGGTGGACGTGCAGACCGGCTCCGACAAGCTCAGGGATCGGGCCCGGCGCATCGTCGGAATCGTCACGGGCCTCGAGCCCGGCGACACCGATCGGCTGCTGCGGCGCGCGCGGTGGAACGTCAAGGCGGCCATCGTCATGCAGAAGGCCGGGCTGTCGCTGCCCCGCGCGCTGGCGCGCCTGCGCGCGTCGGGCGATTCGGTGCGCGAAGCCATCGGCGAGGACATCCAGCCTCGCCTGCGCGAACTGCTCCGCCTCGAGACCGAGGCCTGACGGGCCGGCGGGTCGCACCGCCGACGCCCTGCCGTGCGACCCGCCGGCCTGGACGCCGGCCTCGCACGCGCCGGCCTCGCGCGTTGACACGTCAGGCGCACACAGGTAGCCTACGCTGTCCGGTTGTCGTCCTCGCCCCTGGATCCGCCTTCCCTGCTCCCCGTCCCGATGCGACGATTCTCCGTTTCCCTGGCCGTGACGGTCGCCATGGCCGCCGTGGCGGTGCTGTCACGAGCCCCCGCTCACGCCCAGGCTCTCGGTGGCGCCGAGGTGCGGGGCCTCTGGGTGGTGCGCACCGCGCTCACCTCGGCGGCGTCGATTGCCCGGATGGTGGAAGGCGCCGAGGCCGCCGGGTTCAACACGCTGCTGGTGCAGGTCCGCGGCCGTGGAGACGCCTACTACCAGGGCGGCCTCGAGCCGCGTGCGGAGGCACTGGCCGCGGCCGCACCCGGCTTCGATCCGCTGGCGACGACGATCGCCGCGGCCCGCGCGCGCGGCCTCCGGGTGCTCGCCTGGATCAACGTGAACCTCGTCGCGTCGGCGCAGGATCTGCCGCTGCAACCTGCACACATGGTCAACCGCTCGCCGGAGTGGCTGATGGTGCCGCGCGCGCTCGCGCAGGAACTCTCGGCCGCATCGCCCGACAGCCCGGGGTTCGTTGGCCGAATCGCGCGGTGGACACGAGCCAACAGCCACGTCGTCGAAGGGCTCTACGCGTCGCCGGCCCAGCCTGGCGCGGCCGATCACATCGTCTCGGTCGCGGCCGACATCGCGCGCCGGTACGAGATCGACGGTGTGCACTTCGATTACCTCCGCTACCCCGGCGCCGAGTTCGACTACGGCCGCGCGACGCTGAACGGCTTCCGCGCGGCGGTCGCAGGCGATCTCCCCGCCGCCACCACGCGTGCGCTCGATGCCCGGCTGCCCGACGATGCCCTGGCCTGGGTCGACGCGATGCCCGCACGCTGGGACGAGTTCCGGAGGACGAAGCTGACGACGCTGGTCCACCGCCTGCGGGCCTCGGTGCTCGCCGCGCGACCGCGGGCCCTGGTGACGGCAGCGGTGGTCGCCGACGCCGACCAAGCCCGGCGCGCGAAGATGCAGGACTG
>JBDIBB010000028.1:0-37156 GCA_039812685.1 Vicinamibacteraceae bacterium | reverse complement strand
TCTCACTCGTCATCCAGGCCGGCCAAGGGCTGTGGCACGCGCTGCGTGCCGCGCTGTTCCAGGTGAGTTCGATCGTCACCACGACGGGCTTCGCCAGCGAGGACTTCGAGCGATGGCCGCCGCTGCCGCGACTGGTGCTGCTGGCGCTGATGTTCATCGGCGGCTGCACCGGATCGACCGCGGGCGGGCTGAAGGTGTCACGCGTGATGCTGCTCGCCCGCGTGGTGGACCGCGAGTTCCGGCGCATGGTGGAAAGGCGCGGCGTGTTCGTCGTGCGGCTCGGCGACGAGGTGATCGCCGAGCCCGCGGTGCAGAGCCTGCTCAACCTGGTCTACGTGGCCTTCGTGGTCAACTTCGTCTCCTGCCTGCTGCTGGCGGCGACCGGCGCCGACATCCTCACGTCGATCACCGCGGTGGCGGCCTCGATGTTCAACGTGGGCTCCGGCTTCGGGCTGGTCGGCGCCTCCGAGCACTATGGCCACCTGCCCGCGGCGGCCAAGTGGGTGCTGGCCGCCGACATGATCGCCGGCCGCCTCGAGTTCTTCACGCTGCTCGTGATCTTCACGCCCGCGTTCTGGCGGCGCTGAGCGGCCGCGCTCACCGGCGGCGCGGCGGCGCCTCGACCGGCAGGACCCTCGCGGCCACCCGCAGGAACTCGACGATGCGCCGGTCCCAGCAGTCCGAGGTGTGGGCGCCGGGTGACTCGTGGTACTCGTAAAGGCGCCTTTCGCTCGTGCAGCAGTGCGGTGAACTCGCGGTTCACCTGGAGCAGCCATCCCCCGTGCCGCAATCGACGTAGAGATAGGGCAGTCGACGTACCACGAGTTCATCGCCCGATCGTCGCCGGCTGCGCCGCGCCCGGCGAAGCGGGCGCCAGCAGGAGGCCGGCCACCGCCAGCGCCGGCTACCAGCCGCGCGCTGACGCCGCGCCGCGTGAGGGCCATGGTACATCGGTGGTGCGGCGTCTGGCGTCGCCGCGCGCGGAACACGCTACAATGCCGGCCTCAACCCGATCAGGCTCGTCTTGCTACAGGAGGCGTCATGGCGCGCAGCGTCCGGTGCGGACTGATCCAGGCTGGCAACGTGCTCGGCCCCGAGGCGGGCCTGCCGGCGATCAGGCAGGCGATGATCGACAAGCACGTCGGCCTGATCGCCGACGCCGCGCGGCAGGGCGCGCAGATCGTCTGCCTGCAGGAGTTGTTCTACGGCCCCTACTTCTGCGCCGAGCAGGAGACGCGCTGGTACCATCTCACCGAGCGCGTGCCCGACGGACCCACGGTCTCGCTCATGTGCGATCTCGCGCGCGAGCACGGCATCGTGCTCGTGGTGCCGATCTACGAGGAAGAGCAGGTGGGGGTCTACTACAACACGGCGGCGGTGATCGATGCCGGCGGCACCTACCTCGGGAAGTACCGCAAGACGCACATCCCGCACTGCAAGCCGGGATTCTGGGAGAAGTTCTACTTCCGTCCCGGCAAC
Organism: Vicinamibacteraceae bacterium; assembly: GCA_039812685.1. Lineage (GTDB taxonomy): Bacteria > Acidobacteriota > Vicinamibacteria > Vicinamibacterales > JAFNAJ01 > JBDIBB01. The sequence goes on along the minus strand of JBDIBB010000028.1, from coordinate 35,677 downwards.
CTCGGCTACCCGGTGTTCGAGACCCAGTTCGCGAAGGTCGGCGTCTACATCTGCTACGACCGTCACTTCCCGGAAGGCGCGCGGGCGCTCGGTCTGGCCGGCGCCGAGATTGTCTTCAACCCGTCGGCCACCGTGGCGGGCCTGTCCGAATATCTCTGGAAGCTCGAGCAGCCGGCGCACGCCGTCGCCAACGGGTACTTCGTCGGGGCGATCAATCGCGTGGGGCACGAGCCGCCCTGGCACATCGGCGAGTTCTACGGGCAGAGCTACTTCTGCGACCCGCGCGGGCGCATCGTCGCCGAGGCGCCGCGCGATTGTGACGCCGTGATCGTCGCCGACCTCGATCTCGGCCTGATCGACGAGGTGCGCAGCGTCTGGCAGTTCTACCGCGACCGCCGGCCCGACGCCTACGGCGCGCTCGTGGCACCCTGACCCGCTTCTGGTATCCTTCGACTTTCCACGGTGTTCGAGAGGTTGCCGGCCGATGTCCGCGCCGCGCGCGGCGCGGACGCCATCCCGGCGCCGGCAGCCGGCGGAGGAGCCATGGGCATCGACCTGTCGGTCTCGTTCACGGGCGTGCGATTTCCCAACCCGTTCGTGCTCGCCTCGGCGCCGCCGACCGAGTCGGAAACCAACATCCTGCGCGCCTTCGACGCCGGCTGGGGCGGGGTCGTCACCAAGACGATCGGCCTGCACCCGGTCGTGAACGTCGCCGGGCCGAAGACGAAGTTCCTGCGGCAGCACGACTCGGGCGTCCTGTCGATGAACAAGGGGCGCCAGGGGGTGCTGCACTCGTCGTGGAACTGGGAGCTCATCTCCGACAAGCCGCTCGACTGGTGGCTGCCGCGGCTGACGCGGATCAAGCGCGCGCATCCGGAACGCGCGCTGATCGCGTCGATCATGGCCGGGTCCGGCTCCGACGAGGAACTGGCGCACTGGCGGACGCTCGCGCAGGGCTGTCAGGAGGCCGGCGCCGACGGCCTCGAGCTGAACCTGTCGTGTCCGCACATGGATCGACCCGACATGGGCGCGAACATCGGCCGGGACCGCGAGCTGTGCTCGTTCGTCGTGCAGGCGGTCAGGGAGGTCGCGCGCGTGCCGGTCTGGGCCAAGCTCACGCCGGCAACCGCCGACATCGTCGTCGAGGCGGCGGCGGTGTTCCGTGGCGGCGCCGACGCCGTGAGCTCCAGCAACACGTGGCCGTCGCTGCCGCTGGTCGACATCGACCGGCTCGAGTTCGAGATCGAGGTCGACGGGTTCGTGTCGAGCGGCGGGCTGGGCGGCCCCGCCATCCTGCCGCTGTCGCTGGCGAAGATGGCGCAGATGGCGAGGGCGTTTCCCGAGAAGGCGTTCTCGGGCATCGGCGGCGTCTCGGAGTTCGCCCACGCGCTCAACTATTTCCTGCTGGGCTGCGGAACGGTGCAGGTGTGCACGGCCGCCATGCTCGACCAGGCCGTGGGCCCGCACGTCATCGCACGGCTCGTTGCCGGCTATCGCGAGTTCCTCGAGCGGCACGCCGATCGCGGGTGGACGCAACTGGAGCACTTCCGGGGCCTGCTGCGCGACCGGGTGATCGAGCAGGCCCGCATCCGCCGGCCCGGGCACACCGAGTACCATGGCGGCTACGTCGCGCAGGAGGGCTACGCCTCGCCCGAGGCCGACGAGGCTGTGCCCCCCGCCCCTTCCGGCACCCGGTGATTCCCATGTCGACCATCCTGATCAAGAACGGCACCGTGCTCACCGCATCGGATCGCTACGACGCCGACGTCTACGTGGAGGATGGACGCGTGGCCGCCATCGGCCGTGCGCTCCCCATGTCGGCGGCCGAGGTGATCGACGCCACCGGCCGAATCGTGATGCCGGGCGGCATCGACGTGCACACCCACCTCGACATGCCCTTCGGCGGCACCGTGTCGGCCGACGACTTCCACACGGGCCACGTCGCGGCCGCCTGCGGCGGCACCACCTCGCACATCGATTTCGCGACGCAGACGCCGGGCCGCGGGCTCTACCACGCGCTCGACGAGTGGCATGCGAAGGCCCAGGGGAAGGCGGTCATCGACTACGGCTTCCACATGATCGTCCGCGACCTCAACCCGGACGTCTACGCGGAGATCACGCGCCTGGCGGCGCACGACGGCGTCACGTCGTTCAAGCTGTTCATGGCCTACCGCGGCGTGCTGATGGTCGACGATGGGACGATCTTCCGCGTGATGCAGCAGGCGCGCGACTGCGGCGGGATGATTTGCATGCACGCCGAGAACGGCGACGCCATCGACGCGCTCGTGGCGCAGGCGCGCGCCCGCGGCGATCTGGCGCCGAAGTTCCACGCGCGCACGCGTCCACCGCAGTGCGAGGGCGAGGCCACGGGCCGCGCGCTCGCCCTGGCTGCTGTCGCCGGCGTGCCCATCTACATCGTCCACGTGACCTGCGAGGATGCCATCGCGCAGATCCGGCAGGCGCGCGATCGGGGCCAGGCCGCCTACGGCGAGACGTGCACGCAGTACTTCTTCTGTTCCGAGGCCGACTACGAGCGGCCGGGGTTCGAGGGCGCGAAGTACGTCATGTCGCCGCCGCTGCGGGCCTCCTGGCACCAGGATCGGCTGTGGCACGCCGTCCGCGCCAACGACCTGCAGGCGGTGTCCACCGATCACTGCCCGTTCGGGTTCGAGACGCCACCGCAGAAGCAGTTGGGCCGCGACGATTTCTCGAAGATCCCGAACGGGGCGCCCGGCATCGAGGACCGCCTGCTGATGCTGTGGGACGGCGGCGTCAACACCGGCCGCATCTCGGCCAACCGCTTCGTGGAGCTGGTGGCCACCAACCCGGCCAAGCTGTTCGGATTGTGGCCGGCGAAGGGAACCGTCGCGATCGGCGCCGATGCCGACCTGCTCGTGTGGGATCCCGCGAGGCGGCACACGATCTCGGCGAAGACGCACCACATGAACGTCGACTACAACCTCTACGAGGGCCGGACGGTGACCGGCGCGCCGGTGGCGGTGCTCTCACGCGGCGACGTGATCGTGCGCGATGGGCGGTTCGTCGGCCGCGCGGGCCGCGGCCGGTTCCTCAAGCGCCTGCCGGGCGCGCCCGGCATCGCGTAGGAGCCGGCGCCGGTGCACGACACGCAGCAGTACCGGGCCGCCACGCGCGGCATGCGTCGCGGCCCCGGCGGGTTGTACGAGCTCGAAGCCGGCGTCGGCGATTCGCGCCTGTCGAACGTCGACCTCGCGCCGACCCGGATCGACCAGCGGACGTGGGGCACCTACCACGTGGCATCGCTGTGGGTCGGCCTCTCGGTGTGCATCCCCACCTACATGCTGGCGTCGAGCCTGGTGGGCGCCGGCATGGACTGGCGCCAGGCGATCGTCACGATCATGCTCGGCAACCTGATCGTGTGCGTGCCGATGGCGCTCATCGCCCACGCCGGCACGCGCTACGGCATCCCGTTTCCGGTGCTGGCGCGCGCGTCGTTCGGCATCCTTGGCAGCAACGTCCCCGCGCTCCTGCGCGCGGTGGTCGCCTGCGGGTGGTTCGGTATCCAGACGTGGATCGGCGGACAGGCGATCTACACGATGATGAAGGTCGCCGCGCCGCGGTTCGAGCCGCCCTACGCCATGGCGCTCGGCTTCGGCCTCTTCTGGTGCGCCAACATCTACGTGGTCGTGCGCGGCAGCAACGCGATCAAGGCGCTCGAGGCCTGGGCGGCGCCCTTCCTGATCGCATCGGGTCTGGCGCTGCTCTGGTGGGCCACCGCGCGGGCCGGCGGCCTGGGCCCCATCCTCCATCGGCCGAGCCGCTTCGCGACGACAGGAGCGTTCCTGGCCGTGTTCGTGCCGTCGCTGACGGCGATGGTGGGGTTCTGGGCGACGCTCGCGCTGAACATCCCCGACCTCTCTCGCTACGCCCGCGGCCAGCGCGCGCAGGTCTGGGGCCAGTTCCTCGGCCTGCCCACGACGATGACGCTCTTTGCCTTCATCGGCGTGGCGGTTACCTCGGCCTCCGACGTGATCTTCGGCGAGCCCATCTGGGATCCGGTGCAGCTGCTCTCACGCATCGGAAGCCCGCCCGTGGTGCTGGCGGCGCTCTTCGCGCTGCTGGTGGCCACGATCACCACCAACGTGGCGGCCAACGTGGTGGCGCCCGCCAACGGGTTCGCCAACCTGTGGCCGCGGCGGATCGACTTCGCGCGCGGCGGCGTGATCACCGGGATCCTCGGCGTCCTCATCATGCCGTGGCGCCTGCTCGAGAACGGCGATCGGTACATCGGCTGGCTGATCGCCTACTCCGCGCTGCTCGGCCCCATCGCGGGCATCTTCATCGCCGACTACTGGCTGGTGCGGCGGGCCCGGCTCGCGCTGGCCGACCTCTACGACCGTCACGGGCGCTACGGCCGGTGGAACTGGCGTGCGCTGGTGGCGCTGGCGGCGGGCGTGGCCATCGCGCTGGCCGGCCTGGTGGTGCCACGCGTCCGTGTGCTCTACGACTACGCCTGGTTCGCGGGCTTTGCCGCGGCCGGTATCGTGTACGCTGTGCTGATGCACGGCACGCCGCTGGTGGATCTGACACCGGCCGGATGCGATCCGGCCGGGCCGGCCCGCCACGAACCGCGTGATCCGCACCCCAGACCCTGAAGAGGATTCCATGGCAACGATGAGCCCCTCGACGACGAGTCCGCAGCCGCAGATCGCCACCATCACGCACTGGATCGACGGACGCCCCTGGGAAGGCGAGCCCCCCAGGTGGGGCGACGTGTTCGATCCGGCCACCGGCACCCGCGCCGCGCGCGTGGCGTTTGCCGACGAGGCGCTGGTGGATGCGGCCGTCCGATCGGCCTCGGTGGCCGCGGCGAAGTGGCGATCCTCGTCACTGGCCCAGCGCGCGGCCGTGATGTTCGCCTATCGCGAACTGCTCAACCGCCACAAGCGCGAGGTGGGCGAACTGATCACGCGCGAGCACGGCAAGGTGCTGCCCGACGCGGTGGGCGAGGTGACGCGCGGCCTCGAGGTGGTGGAGTTCGCCTGCGGCCTGCCGCAACTGCTCAAGGGCGAGTTCTCCGAGGGCGTCTCGACCGCCGTCGACAGCTACTCGATCCGCCAGCCGCTGGGCGTGGTGGCGGGCATCACCCCGTTCAACTTCCCGGCGATGGTCCCCATGTGGATGTACCCGATCGCGCTCGCGTGCGGGAACGCGTTCATCCTGAAGCCCTCGGAGAAGGACCCGTCCGCCTCGATGTTCTGCGCGCGCCTGCTCAAGGAAGCCGGGCTGCCAGACGGGCTCTTCACGGTGCTGCACGGCGACAGGGCGGCGGTCGACGCGATCCTGGCGCACCCCGGGATCGCGGCCGTGAGCTTCGTCGGTTCGACGCCCATCGCGCGCTACGTCTACGAGACGGGCACGCGGGCCGGCAAGCGCGTGCAGGCGCTCGGCGGCGCGAAGAACCACATGGTGGTGCTGCCCGACGCCGATCTCGACCTCGCCGCCGACTCGGCCGTGAGCGCCGGCTACGGCTCCACGGGCCAGCGCTGCATGGCGATCTCGATCCTCGTGGCCGTGGGCGACGTCGGCGACCGGCTGGTGCCGCGCATCGTCGAGCGCCTGCGCCGGCTGAAGGTGGGCGCCGGCCTCGACGGGGCCGCCGAGATGGGGCCGCTCGTCACGCGCGAGGCGCGCGACCGCGTCGCGGGCTACGTCGAGAAGGGCACGCAGGAAGGGGCGGAACTCGTCGCCGACGGGCGCACGGTGCGAGTGGAGGGGCACGAGGACGGCTTCTTCATCGGCCCGTGCCTCTTCGACCGCGTGCAGCCGGGCATGACGATCTACCGCGACGAGATCTTCGGGCCGGTGCTCGGTGTCCTTCGCGTGGAGACCTATGACGAGGCGCTGAAGCTGGTCAATGACAACCCGTACGCCAACGGCGTCGCGATCTTCACCAACGACGGTGGCGCGGCCCGCCGCTTCCAGCACGAGGTGCAGGTGGGCATGGTGGGCATCAACGTGCCCATCCCGGTGCCGATGGCCTACTACTCGTTCGGCGGGTGGAAGCAGTCGCTCTTCGGCGACAGCCACGTGCACGGGCGCGAGGGCATCCACTTCTACACGCGCGGCAAGGTGATCACGTCGCGGTGGCCCGACCCGCAGCACCGCGGGGTGAACCTCGGGTTCCCGCAGACGAAGTAGCGCTTCCGGGCGGCGAGGTCGCCGGTCGGGGCCCTCCGGCCCGGATCGGATCCCGGCGACCCGCGCCCTACCTCACCCACGCCGGGATCGCGTCGAGGTGGACATCGAACACCCACGGCCCGAGCAGCAGCACCAGCCCGACGATGACGGGCACGAGCGCGACGTTGAGGATGAAGCCCGCGCGCGCCATCTGCGGAAGCGTCACCGCGCCGCTGCCGAAGACGATGGCGTTGGGCGGCGTGCCGACGGGGAGCATGAAGGCGCAGTTCGACGCCAGCGCCGCCGGGATCAGGAACAGCAGCGGGTTCTGGCCCAGCCCGACGGCCGTCGCGGCGACGATGGGCAGGAAGGTGGCCGCCGTGGCGGTGTTGCTGGTCAGCTCGGTGAGCATCAGGATCGTGAAGGTGACGAGGCCGAGGACGGCCAGGTCCGGCACCGCCCCGAGCCCGTCGGCGAGGGTGCCGAGATAGCGCGACAGGCCGTGCCGCTCGATCTGGCTCGCGAGGCTGAGGCCGCCGCCGAACAGCAGCAGGACCTCCCAGGGCAGGGTGCGGGTGGAAGCCCAGTCCATCAGGAAGCGGCCGCGACGCGCGTCGACCGGGATGAGGAACAGCGCCACCGCACCGGCAATCGCGATCGTCGTGTCCGAGACGAGCGGCGCCACGCGGGCAATCAGCGGCTGGAACACCCAGGCCAGGGCCGTCAGCGTGAAGACGATGCCCACGAGGATCTCGGGGCGTGAGATTCGGCCCATCCGCGCGCGTTCCCGCGCGATCAGATCCGCCATGCCCGGCACGTCCGCCTCACCCAGCCTGAAGGACACGCGCGTCAGCACGAGGTAGACGATCGGCAGCGTGACCAGCATGACGGGCACGCCGAGCAGCATCCACCGGCCGAAGCCGAGCTCGATGCCGTAGGTCTCGTTCACGTAGGCGGCCAGCAGGGCGTTGGGTGGCGTGCCGATCAGCGTCGCCATGCCGCCGGTCGTGGCGCCGTAGGCGACCGACAGCATCAGGGCCGTGTCGAACCCGTGCAGCGCGCGGCGGGCGTCGGCCTCGCGCGGCAGCAGCGTGAGCACCGAGGTGGCGATGGGCAGGATCATCATCGCCGTCGCGGTGTTGCTCACCCACATGCTGATGATCGCGGACGAGACCAGGAACCCGAGGACGATGCGGCGCGGCCGCGTGCCCATCGCGGCGATCAGGGAGATCGCCAGCCGCCGGTGCAGGTGCCAGCGCTGCATCGCGAGCGCGATGACGAAGCCGCCGAAGAACAGGTAGATGATCGGGTTGGCGAACGGCGCGGCGGCCTCGCGCACGTCGCCGAGCCCGAGCGCCGGAAACAGCAGCAGAGGCAGCAGCGCCGTCACCGGTATCGGCAGCGCCTCGGTGATCCAGAGCAGCGCCATGAGCGCGGCCGCGCCGGCCGTGTGCCAGCCCTGCGCCGACAGCCCCGCTGGCGCGGGCAGCACGAGCGTGAGGCCGAGGGCGGCCGGGCCCAGAATCCATCCCGACCAGTGCCTGACGCCGTAGGCGGTTTCCGCTGGAGGTGCGATGGCGGTGGAAGTGCCGGTGACGGGATCGGGTGCGCTCGACATGCGCGACACACTATGCCAGAGGTCGTCGTGCGGCGCGCGACCAGATGTGTCCGGCGCCGGGCGGATCACGCGTGCGGCGAAGGTGCCGCCGGGGCGCCGGCCGCGCGCGGGCCTCGCTGCTGAGCCGGGTACTTGATCCGGCGGTGGTGCACGCCGACGAGGACGTTGACGAAGGCGTCGCGGGCCTCCGCCAGCTCACGCAGGCTGAGCGGACACTCGTCGAGTTCGCCCTCGGCCAGGACGCGATCGATCGTCTGCTGCACCATCGATCGCAGGGCGGCCTCGGTCGGATCGTCGATGGCGCGGGCCGTCGCCTCCACCTGGTCCGCCAGCATCAGCAGGCCCGTTTCGCGCGAGCGCGGCCGCGGGCCCGGGTAGCTGAACGCGGCGGGATCGGCCGGGCCGAGGGCCTGGGCACGCGCGAAGAAGAAGCGGACGAGGCCGGTGCCGTGGTGCTCGCGCACGAAGTCGGCGATGCGCTCGCCGATGCCGAACTCGCGCACCAGGCGGACGCCGACGTTCACGTGCCCGATGATCAGCGCCGCGCTCTCGGCCGCGGTGAGCCGGTCGTGCGGGTTCACGCCGTGCTGGTTCTCGACGAACGCCTCGGGTCGCTCGGTCTTCCCGACGTCGTGGTAGAGGGCGCCAACGCGTGCGAGCAGCGCGTCGGCGCCCACGGCCTGGGCGGCCGCGTCCACCAGCAGGCCCACGGTCACCGAGTGCTGGAACGTCCCCGGCGTCGTCTCGGTCAGCCGGCGCAGCAGCGGGTGCTCGTAGTTCATCAGCTCGATGAGCCGGATGCGCGTCATGTGGCCGAACCGCCACTCGAGGAGCGGACCGACGCCGAGCAGCGTGAGGCCCGACAGCAGACATCCGCCGAGGGCGCCCCCGCCGGCCCACGCCACGGTCCCCCACGTGACGTCACCGCCGAGCATCGCGAGACACGCCGCCACGGGCACCGCCGGCACGGCGGTGAGCAGGCCCGCCTGCACCACGCACTGCCGCCGGCTGCAGCGCGCGCCGAGGTGACCGGCCACCAGGCCCGCCACGAGCAGGTAGATGACGAGCGGCAGGTCGAGCTGCCACAACAGGCCGAGGCAGATCGACTGGACGGCCAGGTAGGTGACGGCCGACGAGTAGGGGAGCACGACGCGCGCGTACATCGCCGTGGCCGCGGCCGGGAAGGCGAGGACGAGCGCCGTTTCGGGGATGGCGGGATAGCGTTCGGCCAGGCTCCCGATCGCCTCGAGCCAGATCCGGAACGTGACGGCGGTCCCCGCCAGGCTGGTCACCGCGTAGCCGAACTCCCGCGTGCCGATCGCGAACCGCAACCGGTCGAGCTCGACGATGACGAAGGCCAGCAGCAACAGCACGAACAGCACGCTCGCGCGGCCGGCGATGCGCAGCCAGACGGTGCGGTCCAGGCCCTGCTGACGAATGGCGTCGAGCACCAGCAGCGCCTGTCGTGTCACCGGCTGACCTTCGCCGACGATCAGCTGGTTGCGGCGGAAGGTGAGTGAGACGGGCAGGACCGCGGCGGCCGCGGCCTCACGGCGTGCCGTGGTGGCGGCGGCGTCGAACGCCGCGTTGGGCTTCAGCCACCGGGCGGCCAGCGCCACGAGCCAGGGACGGACCGGGGCGGGCGCGGCGCCGGTCAGTTCCGCGCCACGCGCCTCCAGGCTGCGTCGCGCGCCGTCGAGGTCGGCCAGCGCGGCCGCGTCGCTCACCAGGCGTTCTCCTCCGCGCGCGCCGTCGATCAGCGCCAGCCGTCCCGTGGATGGCGGCGGACCCTCGCCCGCGGCGGGTGGCGAGGCCAGCGGCCGGGCCGCGATGGGTGAGCGGTACGCCTCGTTGACGAGCCGATCGAACGCTTCGACGGTGGCCGGTAGAGCGCCGGGAGCCCGCAGCGCGGCCCGGACGCCAGCGGGAAGCGGTTCGCCGAGCCGTGCGTCAGCCTGCGAGAGCGCCGCGTCGAGTGCTTCTTCTGCCTGTTCGATCGCCGCGCGGTGCCGCGCCTGTGCGGCCGATCGCGACTCATGGGGGCGTGCCGCCGGAGCGGGCGCGCTGCGCAGTTCGATCAGGCTCGCGAGGGGACGCTCCACGCCAGCCAGCGCGGTGACGAACTTCGTGCGCAGCGCCGATCCGGCTCCGTAGTCGACGTTCACGACGCCTGGCGCGTTGGCGGCGGCCGTCTCGCGCTGCTGACTGGTGGCGGTCTCGTCGACGATCGAAAGATCGTACGGCGCGCGAATGGTTCGCGAGGCGAACTCGCCGAGGGCGAGGCGTTCGGCCGGTCGCGTGATGTGGGGCGAGCCCAGCAGGGCGAGCCCCAGCGCCACCAGCGCCAGCACCGCGATGCGCAGCGCGCCCGCGCGGCTCGCCGCGAGCCCCAGCCGCATCACCAGCGGTCTGCGATCGTCGGGTGGCGTCGCCATCCTGCTGGCGGGGAGAAGGGAGCCGGCCATGGGGAGGGATCCTGAGCGACCCAATACTACCGCTCCGGCGCGGCCGTTGCCCGGAGGTTCGCACGGCATGTCACCGCAGCACCCACCGTGCATCTCCTCGGCAGGACCGTTCGTCACGCGCGAGGAGTGCCATGAGCCCGTTTCCGATGACCCGTGTTCTCGTCGCCGTCGATTTCTCCAGTGCCTCCGCCCGTGCGGTGCAGTTCGCCGGCGATCTGGCCGAGCGCGCCGGCGCCGCGCTCGTGGCCGTGCACGCCGAGGCCATTGAAGTCCCGCCCTATTTCACTCGCGATCAGATCGACACCCTGCAGGCGCAGCTGAAGGCCGCCCGGCAGCGGGCAGTGGACGAGATCCGCCGGTTGATCGCCGCGCACACGGCGGCACGGGCCGAGGTCATCGTGACCGACGGTCCTCCCGTCGATGCGATCCTCGGCGCGGCCGCCGGCGTCGACCTCGTCGTGGTCGGCACCCACGGCCGGCGCGGGCCCGCGCGCTGGTGGCTCGGCTCGGTCGCCGAGCGGGTCGTGCGCGAGGCCACGATGCCCGTGCTCGTCGTGCCCGGCCCCGACACCACGGACGAGCGGCCGGCGGCGGGTCCGGTCCTGCTCACCGCGGTGGAGACGCCCGCCGCACACGCGCGTCAGTGGGCGAGATACCTGGGAGACCTGACCGGCGTCGTGGTGGCGGAGCGGCCCGGGCTGGCGCGGCAGCAGGCGGCCGACGTGACCGGTGCCTCGCTGATCGTGGTGCCCGTACCGCCTCGCGAGGGCTTCCGGGCGGTGCACGACGCCTCGGTGGCGTTGACCCAGACCTGCCAGCGCCCGGTGCTGTTCGTACCCGAGCGCGCGTGAGGGCTCGTGGGCGGGCCCCTGCCACCCGCGAGGTGATCCGGCAACGCGACGGCCGCCGCGTTGCCGGCCTGCTACACGCCGCAGCCGCCCGCGACCCTCTTCACTGGCGTGACGACGGGCCGGGCCGCGCCGCGGGCGGCAATCAGCGCCGTGAGCCGTGGCGCCGCGGCCAGGCGGAAGAGCCGCGTGTCCTCGTCGAGCCTTGTGTCCTCCGTGGCCGACGGCGACAGGATCTGTGCGCGGAAGGCGTCGAGGCCGCCCTCCAGCACCGCCACGCTCTCGTAGCCGAGTTGCGCGGCGAGCGTGGCAGCCGTCACCGCCTCGTCTTCGCGGTCGGCCAGGAACACCTTGAGCGTTCTTCGTCGCCCGAGCACGTCGCGGCCCGACTTGCCTGTCACGTGCTCCATCGTCAGGTTGACGGCCGTCGGCAGGGTGAACGCCGCGTAAGCCGATTCGGGCCGGATGTCGACGAGCACGAGCGACGGATCCTCGTCGAGGAGCCGGAACGCCAGTTCGTCGGCCGTCATGCGTGCAGGGGGGTGCGCGTGCCGGTATGCGGCGTCGTTGGCCCGCGCCAGCAGCCGCGCCTGCAGCGGGGGCAGCGCGGCCACGCCGGCTGCGGCCACGAGCACCGCGACGCCCGCCAGGCGATGGCGCCACACCGGGAAGCCGGCCGTCGGACCATCCGGGTTCACGCGGCGCTCGATGACGCCCACGGCGGCGAAGGCCGTCACCGCCACCAGCACGAATCCGATGGCGACCATCCCGGGCGGCAGGCCGGTGGCGGCCGGCAGCGTCGGGTCGCCCAGCGGACGATCCATGTAGAGCCCCTGGATCGCGGGGAACGCCTCGCCGAACGCGAGGGCGCCGAGCAGGCCGCCGGCGACGAACATCATCGCGTCGATGCGGCCCACGGCCGCGCCGCAGAAACTCGTGCCCGGACAGTAGCCGCCGACGACGAATCCCACGCCCATGATGGCGCCGCCGATCAGGGCCGAGGTGAGAAACGTCGGGTGCACGTAGATGATCGACGTGTCGAGCCAGCCCAGCTTGCCGAGCAGCAGGACGCCGAGCATGGCGGTGATGCCGGCGGTGAAGAACACGCGCAGCACGGTGAAGTCGGTGCCGTAGAACAGGCCTGTCAGCTTGCGCGAGGACGAGAAGCCGGCCTGTTCGAGGACGAAGCCGAGCGCCACGCCGACCAGCAGCGCGACGATCAGGTTGAGTTCGTCGGTGATGACGTTCGGTACGAAGGGTCCCATGGGCGTGACCTCAGGCAGCCACCCAGAGCCGCCGCACGAAGTAGGCCACGCCGTAGGCGGAGCCGAAGATGGCCATCATGGTGAGGATGCCGCCGAGCGAGAGCACGGCCATCCCGCTGAGCGCCGCGCCGCTGGTGCAGCCCCGGGCCAGTTGCGCGCCGACGCCGAACAGCGCGCCGCCGGCGAGCGCCGCCATCCAGCGGATCTGAACTCGCACGTGCGGGGGCCGCTCGGTCGTCAGGCGAAGCCGGTTGGAGATGGTGCCCGAGAGGAACGCGCCGATGACCACGCCGATCACCTCGAACACCAGCCACGACTTCAGCGGGCTGGCCTCGGCCGGCGTGTGCGCGTAGAACGGGTTGGCCGTGGCACGCTGGGGCGAGACCACCTGGGCCGCCGCCGACAGCGCGCTCCGGTATGCGCCGCTCGCGCCGAGCCCGCGGCCGCTGACGAAGATCGTGACGAGCAGGACGAGGCCGAGCAGCACGCCCGAGAGATAGGGATTCAGGTAATCGCGCGACATGGGTCACTCCACCGGTGGCGTGATGACTGGGGCGAGGACGGGTGCCGGCACGGGTAACTGGCCGGGCGCCGGTGCCGGCGCCGGTACCGGCGGGCCCGCAGGCGATCCCTCCTGGGCCTCCTCGTAGCCGGTGATCATGGCCTTCAGGTGCGCCGTGGCCGTCTCGCCGGTGGTGATGAGGTAGACGTGCGCGAGGACGAAGGCCACGAGGAAGAACGCCCCGGCCGTGTGCAGCGCCGCCACCGTCTCGAGGCCGTCGAGGCCGAGGGCCTCCACGCCGTGCCGCTGCGGGTAGCGGTAGAAGTAGTAGACCAGGCCGGTGACGGCCATCACGGGCAGCACCAGCAGTTTCAACTGCAGGTAGACCAGCCGCTGCAGCGGGTTCAGCTTGCTGGCGCGTGTCCGGCGCGTGGGGTGCGGGGCGCCGCGGAACACGCCCGACACGTAGTACTCGGCATACGCGCGGAGGTTGGTGAGCGTCGGCACGTACTGCCGCCACTCGCCGGTCGTGAGGTGCCAGAAAATCGCGAAGGCCGCGAGCGCGAGCAGCGCCGCCGCGGCGAGGCGATGCGCGTGCACCGCCGCCTCGAAGCCGAGGAAGCTGAAGGAGCCGTGCACCTCGAAGCCGGTGAAGGCCAGGAAGAGCACGAGCAGGGCCTGGGCCCAGTGCCAGAACCGCTCGAAGGCGGCGTAGACGAGGGTGCGGGTCGAATTCACTGGCGCCTCCGCTGGCGGCCGGCGAACGCGCGTCCGGCGCCGTGAACGAGGATGGCGGCCGCCACCAGCAGGAGCGTGGCCGTGCCGGCGCGGTCGACCAGGAGGTTCCGATCGCGCCCCGGCAGGTAGACGCCCGTGACACCGGCCAGGCGCGAGGCCTCGCGCGTGTGGCACTGCGCGCACCGCAGCGCCTTCTCGCGCGGCGCCACCATGTGGTTGAGCGGCCAGCTCATCGTGGTGTCGACGAAGGCGTATTGGCCGCTGTAGGGCAGCCCGACCGACTCCATGCCTTCCTCGGCGGCGCGCGCCCAGTCGAACTCCTCCCAGAACGCGCCGTCCCCGTCGCCGTTGCCGACCAGCTTGGGCTGGACGATCACGTCCCGCACCGGGTCGTAGATCTGCCGCGCCCGGTGGACCTTCACCGGCACGATCTTCGACGCGGGGTCGCTGGCGCTGCCGAGCAACTGGTTGACGTGAACGGGGGCCGAGGGATCGACCGCGTCGCCGAGCAGGTAGTGATCGGCCGTCCCGTTGAACCAGATGTAGTCGGGTACCACGTTGGTGCCCCACGTGAAGGTGCCCTTGATCGACGCGTAGGTGATGTTCCCCTGGGCGTCGTGGTCCTCGTAGGGCTGGCCGTCGCGCAGGCGCCCGGCCGTGGACCAGTCCCACGTCATCTTCGTGGCGCTGGCGCGCGCGTACTCGGGGATGTGGCACGTCTGGCAGGCCACCTTCAGCGTGTGCCCGTTCAGCAGATCGTCGTCGTGCGGCATCTCGCCGTGGCACTGTTCGCACGTGGACCGGTGACGGTTCATCGACGACACCGAGTAGAGCTTGCCGAGCATGCGGTGGTTCTCGGCGCGGTGACAGTCGACGCAGGCCAGGTTGGCGCCGTCCACCGCCATGTGCACGTCGAGATCGCGCGTGGGCGCGAACAGCGCCTCCTCGAGGTCGCCGTGCTTGACGTTGTTGCCGCCGCCGCCGAAGAAGTGGCAGGTGCCGCACGTGGTGCGCGAGGGGCGCGCCACCTTCTGCGCCACGAGCGTCAGGTCGACCGAGGGGGCGGGCACCCCGCTGCCGGCGCGCTCGTACGTGCCGGAGCCGTCGTGACACGCCAGGCAGTCGATGTTGGTCGGCTCGCTGAAGTCGAAGCTCGAATCGACGTAGCCGTAGCCGGCGTGGCACTTGTCACAGCCGGCCAGGTTGCCGGACACGCCGATGCAGAAGTTGTTGATGACGTTGCGTTTGCCGATGGTGCGGATGCCGCGGCCCGGGACGTACTCCTGCCGCGCCCAGTTCCAGTGCGAGGAAGCCATCACCTCCTTGCCACGCTCGGTGTGGCACGACAGGCAGGCCGCCGTCACCTCCTGCGGGGAGGCGAAGCGCCGCTGCAGGACGGCGAATTTCGCGTGATCGACCGACGGCGTACGGCGCCTGGCGTATTCCGCCTTCAGCCGCTGCAGGGGCGTGGCCTCGGTCACCGGCGCGCGCAACGCCCCGACGCCGACCACAATCCCCACGCCAAGGAGGGCGAGGATGAGAACAATCCGACGCATCGCTTCCACCCGACGGGCGCGTGCGGCGGCCGACGACAGCCGTGAAGGAAACGCCGGCCCGTCGTCTGACGTGCAGTGATGCACGGCTGGCGGAAAGGTGACAGGCAGCGCCGCGGGATCGGTGCGGCCGGCCGGCGTCCCGGGCGGCGGGGGAGGGCGCTTCAGGGACGCGGGCCCGGACGGGCCAGGAAGCGCCGCATCGTGCCGCTGGCGCGACGCGAGGGCGCGTCGATGGCGAATCCCGAACCCACGACGGCCGACTCGGTGTCGCGGTTGGGATGGCACCCGCCCGTCACCCACGTCCAGGCCGGCTGGGTGAGATCCTGGAGCACGGCCCGCCATGGCACCGGCGATCGCACGTGCTCGAGCATGCGCAGCACGCCGCCGGGCTTCAGCACGCGCCGCACCTCGGCCAGGCCCGTCGGCACGTCCCTCACGCTGCAGAACACCAGCCCCGAGGTGACCGTGTCGAACGCGTCATCGCGGAACGGCAGCGCCTCCGCGCGCGCCTGGACGAGCCAGACCCCGTTCGCCCGGCGCTTCGCCGCCCGCAGCATGTCGAGGCAGGGATCGACGCCGACGGCCCGCGAAGTCCCGTCGATCAGTTCGAGGTTGCGTCCGGTGCCACAGCCGAGGTCGAGGACGTGGCCGCGGGCCCCGGCGACGAGCCATCGCCGCCAGCCCCGCAGGCCGGTGGCCTCGAGCAGCGCCATGCCCGCGTCGTAGAGCCAGGGGATCTGTTCGATGCCGCGCATCAGGCAGCCTCTCGTGAACCGGCGCTCCCGCCGGCACGCGCACTGGCCGGCCGCGCGAGGTGGAAATCGAGCCTCCATTGTAGTTCCGGCCCGGAGGCACGATGGGGTCCCGGCGCCGCCAGAGCCGGCCGATCGCGCGGCCGCCCGCTGCGCCATCCCCGTCGGGCTCGTGTAGGATTCCGTCATCCCCGGTCCGGCCGCTCCCGACGATGCCGCGGGGCGCCGGTGGCGGCGCACGTGCCTGGATGCCGTCCGATACCGATACCTCCCGCGTGCTCCCCCCCACCCGTTGGCAGCGGACGTTCGCCGCACTCCAGCACCCGAACTACCGGCTGTGGTTCCAGGGGCAGATCGTCTCGCTGTTCGGGACGTGGATGCAGGCGACGGCGGAAGGGTTCCTCGTCTATGAGTTGACGCACTCGCCGCGCTATGTCGGCATCGTCGCCTTTGCCGCCGGCGTGCCGATGTGGGTGCTCACCCTCTACGGCGGCGTGATCGCGGACCGGTTTTCTCGCCGGACGCTGCTGATTGCCACCCAGGCGGCCATGATGACGCTCGCCTCGATCCTGGCGACGCTCACCTTCCTGAAGGTGGTCCAGCCGTGGCACATCGTGTCGCTCGCGCTGCTGCTCGGCGTCGCCAACGCCTTCGATGCGCCGGCGCGGCAGGCGTTCGTCAGCGAGCTGGTGCCGCGCGAGGACCTCACCAACGCGATCGCGCTCAACGCGACCATGTTCAACACCGCCACGGCGATCGGCCCGGCCGTGGCGGGCGTCACCTACGCGCTGTTCGGCCCCGGCTGGTGTTTCACCCTCAACGCCCTCTCGTTCATCGCCGTGATCGCGGCGCTCCGGCGCGTGAACGTGGAGTGGCGTCCCCCGGCGCGCCACGCAGGCGGCATCGTGGCGCAGTTCGGCGAGGGCATCCGGTACGTCGTGCACCAGCGCCAGATCCGGACGGTCATCGGCCTCGTGGCGACGACGAGCCTCTGCGCCGTGTCGATTTCCACGCTGATCCCGGCCTGGGCGGTCGCGGTGCTGCACGGCGGGGCCATGACCAACGGGATGCTGCTCGGCACGAGGGGTGCCGGTTCGCTGGCCGGCGCGCTGCTGGTGGCATCGCGCGCGCGCGCCGTCGGTCGCGGGCGACCGCTCATGACCGGCGCCATCGCCTACCCCCTGGCCCTGTTCGTGTTCGCGTTCGTGCACTGGCTCCCCGCGAGCCTCGTGCTGCTGGCGGGCGTGGGCACGGGCACCGTCTTCGTGCTCAACCTCGGCAACGCGATGGTGCAGACCTCGACGCCCGACGAGCTTCGCGGGCGCGTCATGGGCGCCTACACGTGGATCTTCTTCGGCGTGATGCCGCTGGGAGCCCTGTGGACCGGGACGATCGCCGAGCACCTCGGCGAACCGTCGGCGGTGACGATCAACGCGGCGGTGGCCCTGCTGGTGGCCCTCGTCGTGTGGTTCCGCGACCCCGAATTCCTCCGCCACTGACGTGCGCGCGGTCGGTGGCAGGGCGAATCCGGGGCGGGACGGCCAGGGGGCACGCGCGGCCATCGCCGTCGCCGGGCCCCGGGCGCTCCCGCCTCGACCTCCGCGTGCACCTCATCCCGATCGTCATCACGAATTCGCCGGGAGGAATCCGGCAGCGCCGTCTCGGCTATCATGGCGGCGTCCAACCCGGGTCCGCGCCTGCCTGCGCCCGAACCTCCGGAGGTGCCCGATGGTCTCCCTGGCCGATCTCTGGCTCCCGATCCTCGTGTCGCCCGTGATCGTGTTCCTCGCGAGCGCGATTCTGAACATGGCGCTCCCGTGGCACCGCGCGGATTTCGGCAAGGTCCCGGACGAGGACAGGGTGATGGCGGCCCTGAGGGGTTTCGCGATCCCCACCGGAGACTACCGCGTGCCGTGCCCCGGCGCGATGGGCGATCTGAAGTCGCCGGAGTTCCTCGACAGGATGACCACGGGGCCCGTGATGCTGATCACCGTGGTGCCGCCGGGGCCGCCGGCGCTGGGCGCCCAACTGGGTCAGTGGTTCGTCTACTGCGTGGTGGTGTCGGTGTTTGCGGCCTACGTGGCGGGGCGCGCGCTGGGCCCGGGCGACACCTACCTGCACGTCTTCCGTTTTGCCGGCACCACCGCGTTCGTGGGCTACAGCCTGGCGCTGTGGCAGAACACCATCTGGCACGGGCGCAACTGGGTCGCCACGCTGAAGTCGACGATCGACGGCCTGATCTACGGCCTGCTCACGGCCGGCACATTCGGCTGGCTCTGGCCGCGCTGAGCTGGCGCGCCGGTCGCTGCCGGCAGGCGGCGTGGTCGCGCGTGGCCGGGGCGCAGGACGACAGGCGCTGCGGGATCAGCAGTTCTCCCCGGGCTCGGACGTGGCGGCGGGCAGCATCGGCAGGCCGTCGTGCAGCGAGGTGCCCATCAGGCCCACCTGCCGGTAGACACGGATCTTGTCGCGCGTGTCGAGGATGTCGAGGTTGCGCATCGTCAGCTGGCCGATGCGATCCTGCGGCGTGAAGAAGACCTCCTGGCCCTTTTCCATCGTCAGCCGTTCGGGATGGTAGGTGAGGTTGGGACTCGTGGTGTCGAGGATCGAGTAGTCGTTGCCGCGCCGGAGTTCCAGCGCCACCTCGCCGGTGACCGCGCGCGCCACCCAGCGCTGCGCCGTCTCGCGCAGCATGAGCGCCTGCGGGTCGAACCAGCGGCCCTGGTAGAGCAGCCGGCCGAGCCGCCGGCCGTTGCTCCGGTACTGGTCGATCGTGTCCTCGTTGTGGATGCCGGTGACCAGGCGCTCGTAGACCACGTAGAGCAACGCCAGGCCGGGCGCCTCGTAGATACCCCGGCTCTTGGCCTCGATGATGCGGTTCTCGATCTGGTCGGAGACGCCGAGGCCGTGGCGGCCGCCGATGGCGTTGGCCTCCATGAACAGCGCGAGCGCGGTGGGGAAGGTCTGCCCGTTGATGGCCACCGGGAGGCCTTCCTCGAACCGCACGCTCACCACCTCGGGCTTCACCGCCACGTCCTCGCGCCACGATGCCACGCCCATGATCGGGCGGACGATCGAGACGCCGCGATCGAGGAACTCGAGGTCCTTGGCCTCGTGGGTGGCGCCGAGGATGTTGGAGTCGGTCGAGTAGGCCTTGTCGGCGCTCATGTGGTACTCGAGGCCGGCGCCCTCGAGGTAGGCCGACATCTCGGCGCGGCCGCCGAGTTCCTCGATGAACTGCTGGTCGAGCCACGGCTTGTAGATGCGCAGCTGCGGGTTGACGAGCAGGCCGTAGCGGTAGAACCGCTCGATGTCGTTGCCCTTGTAGGTGCTGCCGTCGCCCCAGATGTGGACGTCGTCGTCCTGCATCGCCGAGACCAGCATGGTGCCGGTGACGGCGCGGCCGATCGGCGTCGTGTTGAAGTAGAGCTGGCCGGCCGTGGCGATGTGGAAGGCGCCGCACTGCAGGGCGGCCAGCCCCTCGGCGACGAGCTGGTCCCGGCACTCGATCAGGCGGGCCGCCTCGGCGCCATAGGCGAGGGCCTTGCGCGGGATGGCCTCGTAGTCGTGCTCGTCGGGCTGCCCGAGGTGCGCGGTGTAGGCGTAGGGGACGGCGCCGTGACGGCGCATCCAGTGAAGCGCGGCGCTGGTGTCGAGCCCGCCGGAGAACGCGATGCCGACCCTCTCGCCGACGGGGAGACGCTGCAGGATGTTGGGCACGTAACTATGTTCCAGGGCGCATAAGTATACATGACGGGCGCGGGCCCAGCGGGTGGAACATACTGGCGTCGCGCCGTGCGCCGCTGATCGCCCTCGCGCCGCGCCGGCTTCATCCTGGCGGGTCCGGATCGACGGTGCCGGATGGCTCGAGGCACGGCCGTCCGGCGAGTCACCACGCGAGCGATGCCGATGGCGAGGCCCCTGTCGACGATGGTCTCCGTGCTGCTGGCGGCGGTCGTGGTGCTGGCGGTGCTGGCCGGTGCGGTGCGGCTGGCGGCGCCGCGCCTGGCGTTCTTCCCCGAGCGGGGCGAGCCGGACACGCCCGACGATGCGGGCATCGCCTTCCGGGCCATCGCCGTGCGCACCGCCGACGGCGAGACGGTGCGGGCGTGGTGGATGCCGCGCCAGGGCGCGCGCGCCACGGTGTTCTATCTGCACGGCAACGGCGGCCACCTCTCGATGTGGCTGCCCGTGCTCGAGCGCGCGTGGCGCCGGGGCTACGCCGTGTTCGCGATCGACTACCGCGGCTATGGCGTCTCCACGGGCTCACCGTCCGAGGCGGGGCTCTACCGCGACGTGGAGGCGGCGCTCGATGCCTTCCACGGCCTCGGCCCGCCGGCACCGATCGTCTACTGGGGCCGGTCGCTCGGGACCGTGATGGCGGCGTACGCGGCGAGGCGGCGCGCGCCGGACGGGCTGATCCTGGAGGCCGGGTTCCCCGACGCGCGATCGGTGCTCGCCGGCAGCCCGCTGTGGCTGCTCTCGTGGCTCTCGGGCTACCGGTTCCCCGCGGCGGCGTTCCTCGCGCGGGTGGAGGTGCCCACGCTGGTGATGCACGGCGACCGCGACAGCGTCATCCCGTTCCCGCTCGGACAGCGGCTGTTCGAGAGCGCGCGCGGCCCCAGGCGTTTCCACGCAATCGCCGGCGGCGATCACAACGACGTGGATCCGCCGGATCCGGCTGCCTACTGGCGGGCCGTGGAGGAGTTCGTCGAGTCGCTGTCCGGGCGGCCGTGAGAGGAGGGACGCCGCGCGATCGCGAGGGCCGGTCGACGGCAGGCGTGGCGGCACGCCGCCGCTCACCGCGGGACCGGTGCCGCCCGCAGCAGTTCCTGCACGCGCGGCGCCACCTGCGTCGCATAGAGTTCGATGCTGCGCATCAGGGCGTCGTGCGACAGGGTGCCGCTGCTGTACTTCAGATCGAACCGCGAGAGGCCGAGGGCACGCACGGCCGCGGCCACCTTCCGCGCGACGGTGTCGGGCGCACCCACCATCAGCGCGCCGTCAGGTCCGGCCTCGCGCTCGTAGTGCGCGCGGGTGAGTGGCGGCCAGCCGCGCTCGGCGCCGATGCGGCTCATCAGGGCCGCGTAGTGCGGCCACAACTGCTCGCGCGCCAGTTCGTCGGTGTCCGCGACGTGCCCGGGCGAGTGCGCGCCAACCGGGAGCCGCGGCTGTCCCAGCCCGTCGAGCGTGCGATGGTAGAGATCGACCAGTGACGAGAAACGCGCCGGGTGGCCCCCGATGATCGCCAGCATCAGCGGAAACCCGTGGCGCGCGGCCCGCACCACCGATTCGGGGCTGCCGCCTACGCCCACCCACGCGCGCAGCCGGCCGTGCTCGATGGGCGGATGCACCACCTGGTCCACCAGCGGCGCGCGGGTGCGTCCGGACCACGTTACCGGCTGCTCGTCCCGCAACGCCGCGAACAGGTCGAGCTTCTCCTCGAACAGTTCCGTGTACTGGCGCATGTCGTAGCCGAAGAGCGGAAACGACTCGGTGAACGAGCCGCGGCCGAGGATCACCTCGGCGCGGCCCCGCGAGAGCGCATCGAGCGTCGAGAAGCGCTGGTAGACGCGCACCGGATCGTCGGAACTCAACACCGTCACGGCCGATCCCAGGTGGATGCGCTCGGTGCGACCGGCGATGGCCGCCAGCACCACCTCGGGCGCCGACACGGCGAAGTCGGGCCGGTGGTGCTCGCCGATGCCGAAGAAGTGCAGCCCGAGCCGATCGGCCAGGACGCCTTCCTCGACCACGTCGCGCAGCACCTGCGCGTGGTGGAGCGGACGGCCATCGGGCCCGGCCGTTACGTCGCCGAAGGTGTCGAGGCCGAGTTCCACGTGGCCGCCGGCAGTCGCGTCGATGTGGGTCATGGCCTCAGTGTACCCCGCCAGTACCCGCTTCCGACTCGCGCGGCGGCATGCGGGCCGCGGCAACGGCCGCTACCCCGGGAGGCGCTGCCCGCGGCGTGACCAGACGACGGGCGCGTCGATTCGAGCCCGACGCGCCCGGGCGGTCTGCCGGGCCGCCGCGCGCCGTCCGGCCGCGCGGCGGGATCGTGGGAGCGACAGTCACACGCAACGGGTGCGGGTGTAGACGCCGGGATCCGGCGCGTGCAGGAAACCTTCGTGCACCAGCGTCTCGAGGACGCGCTCGCAGATGTCGCGCCGCAGCCCGAACAGACGCTGGGCCTGCGGGAGCGTGAGGTACATGCCGGGCAACTCGAGGAACTCGGCGCGTGCGCGATCGACAAGGCGGGCGCGCCAGAGCGGGTTCCGGCGGCGATCCGTGGGAAGAGCCAGCCGCGACGCGGTGAATGACGCGGCAAGCGATGCGGCGTCAGGCGGCAGCAGCGCGCGTACTGGTGACGAACTCAGCCGATCCGTTGGCGCATAGGAAGGCGTCATGCTCTCCCTCCTTCGGGGGCTGCTCAGTCGTATCCCACCGTAGCGTTCCCGGCGCCCTCTGTCAACCGCCGCGCGCTGCCGGCACGTGACGCGACGCGCCAGGCGGTCGCCCCCATGCGCACACGATGCGCCCGCCCGTTGGACGCGTGGTCTGCGCGGCGCCTGCCAGTCCTGGCGGTCGAAGCGCAGGTGCCACACGCGCCCGGCGTCGATTCGCCGCCTGCGACTCTACGGCAGCGGGTGGCGCGATCGTCGTGGCGGCGGCCAGCACGCGGCAGCAGAGGGTCGCGCCGCGGCGGGTCACGGCGCCATGTTCGCAGTTCACGGGATAGACTGGCGCATCCATGGCCGGCACGACGCGCGGAACCGTTGTCCGGCGGCCGCTCGGGGCCTGCTGCCTGGACGGTCGCGGCACGTTCTTCCGCGTGTGGGCCCCCCGCGCGCAGGCGGTTCACGTCCACCTCGTCGGCCCCGGCGCCCGTCTCGTCGCGCTCGCACCGGAAGGCGACGGCTACTTCGCGGGCGAGGTCGACGGCGCCGGTCCCGGCACGCGCTACCGCTACAGGCTCGATGACGGTGATGAGTTCCCCGATCCGGCGTCCGCGCACCAGCCCGATGGCGTGCACGGTCCATCGGCCGTGATCGATGAGCGGTTCGCCTGGAGCGATGCGGCCTGGCGCGGGCACGCCCGCGAGGATCTGGTCATCTACGAGCTGCACGTGGGCACCTTCACCCGCGACGGCACGTTCGATGCGATTCACCCGCATCTGCCCGCGCTGCGCGAACTCGGCGTCACCGCCATCGAGCTCATGCCCGTGGCCCAGTTCCCGGGCGCGCGCAACTGGGGATACGACGGCGTGTACCCCTTCGCGGTGCAGCACTCCTACGGCGGGCCGGACGGGCTGAAGCGGCTCGTCGACGCCGCGCACGCCGCGGGCCTCTCGGTCCTGCTCGACGTCGTCTACAACCACCTGGGGCCCGAAGGGAACCACCTGGCGCACTTCGGACCCTACTTCACCGACCGATACCAGACGCCCTGGGGGCAGGCCCTGGACTTCGACGGCCCGCGGAGCGGGCCGATCCGCCACTTCTTCGTCGAGAACGCGCGGCGCTGGATTCACGATTTCCACCTCGATGGGCTGCGGCTCGACGCCGTGCACAGCATCTTCGACGCATCACCGCGACACGTCCTGACCGAGATCGTCGACGCCGTGCACGAGGCGGCGCCGGACCGGCACGTGCACGCGATCGCCGAGAGCGACGACAACGACGCACGTCTCATCACGCCGGTCGAGGCCGATGGCCTCGGCGTGGACGCGCAGTGGAGCGACGACTTCCATCACGCGCTGCACGCCAGGCTCACCCACGAACGGATCGGCTACTACCAGGACTTCGACGGGCCCGACCACCTGGCGCTCGCCTTCGAGCAGGGGTTCGTCTACACGGGACAGCACTCGCGGTTCCGCGGGCGTGTTCACGGGACGCCCTCGCGCGGCATCCCGGGATCGCGCTTCGTCGTGTGCGCGCAGAACCACGACCAGGTGGGCAACCGGATGCTGGGCGAACGGCTTGGGCAGCTCGTGGGCTTCGAACACCAGAAGCTCGCGTCGGCGGCGGCGCTGCTGGCGCCGTACGTCCCGCTGCTGTTCATGGGGCAGGAGTGCGGCGATCCCGCACCGTTCCTCTACTTCGTGAGCCACTCCGATCCGGATCTCGTCGAGGCCGTGCGCCGTGGCCGCCGCGAGGAGTTCGCCGCCTTCGCGTGGCGCGGCGAGGCGCCGGACCCGCAGGCCGAGCGCACGTTCGATCGTTGCATCCTGGACCATGACCTGGCCGCCGTTCACCCGCATCGGGCGCTGCTGGAGTTCCATCGCGAGCTGTTGCGGCTGCGGCGATCGGTACCCGCGCTGGCGCTGCTGGATCCCGCGCGATGCCGCGTCAGCCGCCCGGCCGATGACGCGCTGATCGTCGAGCGCCGCGCGCCCGGCAGCCTCGTTCTGGTGATGCTCGCCTTCGGCGCGGCGGCGATGGAGATGCCTTCCGCCCACCGGCAGTGGAAGATCCTGCTCGACTCGGCCGACATCCGGTGGGCGGGGCCCGGCGGCGTGACGATCCCGCCGGCCGGCGATCGCACCGGCTCGCCGCGACTTGCGCTCTCGGCTGGCCAGGTGCTGGTACTGCAGGCCGGTTGAGCGTGACCACGCCGACACCGGACCGCGCGTGCGGTGGACGCCGTTGGTCCCCTGGTGCCGCCGTGTGGGCCTGCGACGCGTGCGAACCGTGCCGGGCTGCTGGCGGTGCGCACGGCGACGATCCGACGGCACGGCCAGCAGGAGGGCCAACTCGTCCGTTTGCTTGCGTGCCGGCCATCTCGCGGCCTCGACCCCGGCCAACCAGCCCCGATCGTCGTCGGATGGAAGAGCCTGTCATTTGGTAAGATGGCGGCCCCGGTTCCATGGGCCATTCCGATGATGGGCGTGCGCACGGGCAGGCGTTTCCGCGAGCTGGCCTGGTGAACCCGGGGAGCGTCGGGGTCGTGTGTGTTCCGATGGAAGGGTCAGGGAACGGCCGGCGCCACGTCCGGCGGGAAGCGGTGATGAGACACGGGGTCGGGATTCTTGCGGCGGCACTGACGATTCAGTTCGCGTGCACAGGCTTGGCGACGGCCGATCCGCCCGAACCGGCCGCCGTCAGTGCCACGTCGCAGGCCGCTGTCACCCCACTCGTCGAGTCACCGCAGCAGACGCCTGAGCCGACAACACCTGGCGCCACGCCCGAGGCCACCGTCCAGGCATCGCGACCATCGACCGAACCGGTCATGCCGTCGTTCGGGGCCGCCCTGGCGGGACTGCCTCACGACGTCTGGCGGTCGGTCTCCTTCGACACCGTCAACGTCATGGGCATCGGCCTTGGCGTGGCGAGCGTGGGACGTCTCCGCGACGAGGAGACGCTGAAGGCGCTGCAGCGCGACAAGCGGTTCGATGACTTCCTGCAGCCGGGCAACATCTTCGGAACCTTCGCGGTGCAGGCCGGCGGGGCACTGGCGGTCTACTTCGGCGCGCGCACCGCGAATCACCCGAAGCTGGCGCGAGTCGCCATGGACGCCTTCCGCGCGAACGTGGTGAGCCAGGCCTGGGTGCAGACGATGAAGGTGACCGCGAACCGCAGGCGTCCGGACGGCACGCGGTTCTCGTTCCCGTCAGGGCACTCGGCAAGCGCCTTCGCCACCGCCACCATCATCCAGCAGGCTTACGGCTGGAAGGTGGGCGTGCCGGCCTACACCCTGGCGAGTTACGTGGCCGCCGCGCGCATCGCGCACAACCGGCACTACCTCAGCGACGTGCTCTTCGGTGCCGCCGTCGGCGTGGCCGGAGGACGGACGATCGCGCTCGGGCGCGGCGGGTATCGCGTGCACCTCGGCCCGGCCGTGACGCCGGGCGGAGTGGGCATCCAGGGCGTCGTGGTTCCCAGCCGCTGATCCGGGAGCTGCCGCACGCAGGGGCGGGCGCCGCGCCGCCGGCGCCACACCGGCGTGGCTCGCCAGCGGCCGCCGGGCCGACCGCCGGACCTACTTCCAGCCCGTCGATCGACGCGTGAAGCGGGCCGGCAACGGCGGCCGGCTCGCCGGCGTCGCCTCGTCCTCACCGGCCGCAAGGCGAATCTCCCGATCCAACTCCGCGTCGTCGGGCAGTCCCTCGAGCTGATCGACGAAGACGAGCGAGTGCTGGGAAGGAATCTCGAAACGCTTCCCGCACGTCCTGCAGGTGACCTCGTCGTCGACGCGCAGGAGGTAGTCGCGCAGCTTCGCGAACTTCGCGCGGTCGCGTTCGTCCGCGCCGGCCGGGAGCCGATCCTTCTTCGACCGCCGCACCCAGCGCACGTCGTAGTCGCCGGTGCGCCGGCACCTGGGACACTGGTAACGGCCAGGCCGCGTCTGCGGCGTCTCGGTGAAGAAGGCTCGCTCGTCGATCGCCATGGGGGAATCGTAACCCGAGTCGCGTGGCGCGGGCTGCGCTCTGGCAACATCGAAGCCACGCCCGCGGATGCGCGTGAAGCCTCCGCGGCCGCCGCGATCGCTGGCCGGGCCCGGCGCCGGGCCTCGCGTGACGGCGGCCTCGGTCTCGTGGCACAGTGCATGGATGCACGACGTCATCGTCATCGGCGCCGGCCCGGTCGGCCTGGCGTGCGCCATCGAGGCCAGGCGCGCGGGTCTCTCCGCCCTCGTCATCGACAAGGGCGCGCTGGTGAACTCCATCGTCGGCTATCCGGCGCGCATGGAGTTCTTCTCAACCCCGGATCTCATCGAGATCGGCGGTCATCCTTTTCCCGTGCGCGGCTACAAGCCGACGCGCGAGGAAGGCCTCGAGTACTACCGTTGCGTTGCCGCGCGCGAGGGCCTCGACGTGCGCCTCTACGAACGCGTCACCGGGCTGCGCGGTGAGCGTGGCCGCTTCACGGTGTGCACGGGCCGCGGCGAACACGCCGCGCGGCACGTGGTGGTGGCCGTGGGCTTCTACGACGTGCCCAACCTGCTGGGCGTGCCCGGGGAAGATCTGCCGAACGTGACCCACTACTACCGCGAGCCTTACGCCTACGTCGGGCAGAGGGTCGCCATCGTCGGCGCGAAGAACTCCGCGGCCAAGGCGGCGCTCGACTGCCATCGGCACGGCGCCGAGGTGACGCTCGTCGTGCGCGGGCCGTCCGTGTCCGACAAGGTGAAGTACTGGATCAGGCCCGATCTCGAGAACCGGATCCGCGAGGGAAGCATCCGCGCGTTCTTCGACACGACGGTCGCCGAGATCCGGGCGTCGGCCATCGTCGTGCGCACGCCTGACGGCCAACGCGAACTGGCCAACGACTGGGTCCTGGCGCTCACGGGCTATCGGCCCGACTACACGCTGCTCGAGGAGTTGGGCCTCGAGATCGGCGGCGACGAGTTCCGGACGCCGGTGTTCGATCCGGTGACGTTCGAGACCACCCGCCCGGGCGTCTATCTCGCCGGCACCGTGTGCGGCGGACTGCAGACCAGCCGCTGGTTCATCGAGAACGGCCGTTTCCACGCGCGGCAGATCATCGCGCACGTCACCGGGCGCGCCGCCGAAACCGTGGCCTTCGACCGGATCGCGTGGAAGACGCAGGAGTGACCGCTGCCGCCCGCCCTCCGGCCGGGCCGACGAACGACGGCGTTGGCGACGGCGCTCGCGAGCGGTCCGCGCGCCGGCGGGCTCACAGGCCGATGAGGCTGGCGCCGGCTGCCGGCCGGCAGGGGTAGATGGCGGCGACGAGGCCGGTGGCCTGCGTGTAGGCGCGCGCGAGGCGCGCCGTGAAGGCGCCGAGCGCCGGCTCCTCGACCAGCGCGACCGCGCAGCCGCCGAAGCCCGCGCCCGTCATGCGGGCGCCGAGACAGCCGCCCGCCTCGCGCGCGCTGGCGACCATCGTGTCCAGCGCCGCGCTCGACACCTCGAAGTCGTCGCGCAGGCTGGCGTGACTGGCGTCAAACAGCTGTCCGAGCCGTGTGAGGTGGCCGGCCCGGGCCGCTTCGACTGCCTCCAGCGTGCGCGCGTTCTCCGAGATCACGTGGCGCGCGCGTCGATGGGTGACCGCGTCGAGCGTCGCGGCGTGCGCGGCGAGCAGGGCGGCATCCGCCTCGCGCAGCCACCGCACGCCGAGCACCGCGGCGGCGCGTTCACACTGGGCGCGGCGCTCGTTGTAGGCCGAGTCGGCCAGCCCGCGTCGCGTGGCCGTGTCGAGCACCACCACCCGCACGCCCGCGGGCAGCGGCACGGCCTGCGTGTCGAGCGTGAGGCAGTCGATCAGCAGCGCGGCGCCGGCCTCGGCGCAGGCTGCAATCAACTGGTCCATGTTGCCGCAGCGCACGCCGACCCAGGCGTTCTCGGCGTGCTGTGCCCGCAGCGCCAGCGGCTTCGGATCCCACGGGAACCCGCTGACGGCCTGGCACGCGCGCACCAGGGCGAGTTCGATGGCGGCCGAGGACGACAGGCCCGCGCCGATCGGCACGTCGCTGGCCAGCACGCCGTCCCAGCCGCGCAGATCGCAGCCGCCCTCACGCAGCGCCCAGAGCACCCCCCGCGCGTACTCGCTCCAGCCGCCCGTGGCCGCGCCCGGCTCGAGCGCGTCGATGTCGATGGTGACCGCCTCGTCGAAATCGAGCGCGCGGATGCGCACCCGCCGATCCTCGCGTCGCCGGCACGCGATCCACGCCGCGCGGTCGATCGCCATGGGGAGCACGAAGCCGCCGTTGTAGTCGGTGTGCTCGCCGATCAGGTTCACCCGGCCCGGCGCGCGTGCCAGCAGCGCCGGCGGCGAGCCGCAGGTTGCGGCGAAGGCCTCGATGGCCCTGGCGCCTGCGGATCCTGCGTCGGGAGGGGCGGTCATGAGTCGCGTGCGTCCGGCACCGGCTGGCCGTCTCGCCTGGAGTGTAAGCGAAGCCGGGGATCGCGAGCTGGTGCTCAGCGCCGTGCGACGCGCGCCAGCGCGTGATCGGCGGCTGTGACGCCCCGTTCCTGCGCCTCCTCGAACAGGGCCAGCCCGCTCACGTCCGAGTGCGCGAAGTAGAGGCCGTCGCCGTGCGCCCGCGCCCGCTGGCGTGCGGCCAGCGACAGGAACCCCACCGTCGGCCGCGGCATCGCGTGCCCGAGGCGCAGGATGTCGAGGCGGCTCACGCAGTCGCGGATGTCCGGATGCGCGCGCGACAGGTCGTCGAGGACGCGCGTCGCGAGCGAGGCCCATGACTGATCGAGCAGCCAGCGGCGCGCCTGCGCGGCGGGCACATCGGCCAGCGCCCAGTAGTAGGTCCACATCGTGCGCGGCACGAAGGTGCGCAGCGACTGGTGCGTGGCGACGACGTAGCCGAGGGCGGGGGAGTCGAAGATCACGTTGTCCCAGGCCGGGTCGAGACCGTGCTCCCGGGGCCAGCGTTCGAGCGTCAGGTTCGCCACCAGCCACGGCGACGTCTCGATGCCCGTCGGCCCGGCCCATCCCTCCACGATCCACGGTGCCAGCCACAGCGGCGCCGCGAAGATCACCGCGTCGGCCGCCCACGTCGTCGACGGCGTATCGATCCGCCAGCGCTGTCGCTCGCGCGCCACCCGCGTCACCGGTTCGCCGGCCAGGATCCGGCCTCCCAGCCGCTCGGCCAGCCGCGCGGTGATCCAGCCGTTGCCCGCGGGCCAGGTCAGCGGGCCGTCCTCGTGTTCGGGTCGGCTGGCGAAGTAGTGCACGCCGGCCCAGGCCGACACGTCGCGTGCGCGTGCGCCGTAGTCGTCGCGGCAGGCGTAGTCGACGAGCCAGCGCAGCCAGGGTGAGTCGAGGCCCTGCGCGTCGAGCCAGGCGGCCATCGACTGGTTGTCGAGGGCGCGTGCCGGCCCCTGGCGCTCGAGGCCCCGTGAGGAAGGGATGGTGAAGGCGCCACCGTCCCGGAAGCGCCGCATCGTCTCGTCGAAGCGTGCGAACTGGTCGCGATCGCGGCGGCCCGGGCCCACCAGCGGTTCGAGGCCTTCCTGCCAGCGGCCGTGGATGAAGAGCCGTTCCCGCGGCGCGAAGCACAGGTGGCGCTCGTCCCAGCCGTCGGGCCCGAGCACGCCCAGGTCGGTGAGGAGTTCGCGCACCAGCGTGGCGCGCTCGTCGGGCACGGGTACGTAGTGCGCCGCCCAGGGATAGGCCGACACGTCGTTGCGTCCGCTGCGTGAGTTGCCGCCGACCTCGCGTTCCAGTTCGATCAGGACGAAGTCGGTGAAGCCGCGGCGCTGGAGCCGCCACGCCGCGCTCAGCCCCGCGATGCCGCCGCCGACGATGACGATGGGCGCGCCTCGCGGCGTTCGGGTGGAGGCGGCGAGCGTCGCGTCGCGCAGGGCGTGACCTGTCGCCTGCGACTCGAACACGAAGTCGCCCCGGGGCAGGGGTGGCGCCGACTTGCGCGTCAGCCCGGCCAGCCCGATGCCGAGGAACTCGCGGCGTGACAGCGTCACCGGGCGATCGCGCTCCACTCGCGCTCGTAGTAGTGCACGAGCGCCTGGTTGTTCAGCCGGTTCACTTCGGCTTCCACCGGCGCCATGTCGGGTGGGAACTCGAACATCGACGGGAGCTGCGTTGCCGTGACGAACCTCAGGTCGGGCGGCAAACGGCGCGGCGGGGCCCATGGGCCCCGGCCGGCGAGCACGAACCCCCACTCGCCGAACGACGGCACGTAGGCGTGGTAGGGCCACGCCTCGAGTCCGGCCGCGCGAATCGTTTCCACCACGCACCAGTATGCCTGCCGCGCGAACAGCGGCGACGTGCTCTGGACCACGAACAACCCTTCGGGCGCGAGCCGTCGCGCCAGCCGGCGGTAGAACGCGGTGGTGTAGAGCTTGCCGATCGAGTAGTTCGACGGGTCGGGGAAGTCCACCAGCGCGACGTCGTACAGATCGGTGCCCTCCTCGAGCCACGGAAAGGCGTCGGCGTTCTCGACGCGCACGCGCGGGTCGTTGAGCGAGCCGTGGTTGAGCCGCCGCAGTTCAGGGTGCGTCCGGAAGATCCGCGTCATCTCCGGATCGAGGTCGACGAGCGTGACCTGCTCGACGTGGGGGTACTTGAGGATCTCGCGCACGGCCAGCCCGTCGCCGCCGCCGAGCACGAGCACCCGCCGCGCGTCGGGCCGCGCCGCCAGTGCCGGGTGCACCAGCGCCTCGTGGTAACGGTACTCGTCTCGCGAGCTGAACTGCAGGTGCGAGTTCAGGAACAGCCGCAGGTCGTCGCGCCACGCCGTAATCACGATCCGCTGGTACGGCGTCGTCCGCGCGAACACCACCTCGTCGGCGTAGAGGTTGGCTTCCGCCGTGTCCATCAGCCGGTTGGCCGAGAGCATGCCCCCCACCAGCAGCAGCAGCACCGCGACGCACGCCGTGCGGGTCCGCCAGGGGCGCCGGAGGTCGGCCGCCAGCAGGTACGTCGTCCACAGCGCCACGCCCGTGTTGATCAGCCCGAAGAGCAGCGCCGTCTGGATCAGGCCGAGGTGCGGCACCAGCAGCAGCGGGAAGAGCAGCGACGCGCCCAGCGCGCCGAGGTAGTCGAAGGCGAGGACGTTGGCGATTGTGTCCTTGAAGTCGAAGCGCCCGCGGAGGATCCGCATCAGCAGCGGGATCTCGAGGCCGACCAGCGTGCCGACGATCAGCACCAGCGCGTAGAGGACGACGCGGAAGCCCTCCGTCCAGGCGAAGGACAGGAACAGGAGCGCCGAGGAGAAGCCGCCGACGAAGCCGACCAGCAGCTCCACCGCGACGAAGCGCGCCGCGACGTTGCGCACCACGAAGCGCGAGAGCCACGAGCCGATGCCCATGGCGAACAGGTAGGTGCCGATGACCGTGGAGAACTGCGTGACGCTGTCGCCCAGCAGGTAGCTGGCGATCGCGCCCGCCACCAGCTCGTAAACGAGCGAGCAGGCGGCGATCAGCAGGACGGCGACGAGCAGCGCGGCGGCCACGGGCGGAACCGGTTGCGACGCAAGCGGCGCGCGCGATCAGTGGATCGCCGCGGCGATGATCAGCGACAGGCCCAGCAGCCCGCACCCGGCCAGCACCGCCAGCGCGACGTTCTGCTTCTCGACGATTTCACCCCACAGGTCGTAGGGCGTCGCCTTGTCGAACACGACGAAGGCGAGCACGAGGATCCCGATCCCGAGCACCGCGAAGACCAGTGCGGCGAGGAGGTTGGGCACGAGTTGACCGTCCATTCACTTGCCTCCGAAGTAGCGGGGCGACGACCGGTAGTGCGGCCGGTACGCGCCGGGGTTGTCGCGCAGGGTTCGGGGCACGCCCTCCACGCGCGTCGGTCCCCACAGCGCCCAGCCGCGTTGCTCGATGGCGGCCATCGAGCCCAGGACCGCGAAGCCGAAGACCAGGTAGAGCAGGGATCGCACCATCACGTCACTCGTCGTCTTCGTCGCTGCTCTCCTCCCAGCGCCGGCTCTCGAAGCCGAGCGCGTGCCTGGAGGCGAGCAGCGGGGGAATGGCCAGCAGGCCGAGCGCCAGCAGCGGATAGAACAGACGCGGCACGTCGCGCCGCACGCGCACCGAGTAGTCGATCCGCCGGCCAGCGACGCCGCCCGCGGGGTCGATGCGAAGGAGGTACTTGCCGCGTGGCACCTCGGGCAGCATCAGGCTCGCCGTGCGCGATCCCTCGGTCCAGCGCTCGCCGTCCTCCACGCCGGCGTAGTAGGACAGCTCGATGCCGGAGTCGAGGGCCGAGCCCGTCTCGACGTTCACGAGCGCGATCGCCAGCGACAGCCAGTCGTTGTCCAGTCCGGGCGCCTCCGCCCGCACCTCGAGGTTGGCCAGGTCGCCCGGCACCTCGAATTCGGGCGTCACGAAGGCGGCGGCGTCCTCCGCGGGCGGCGCGACGGTGGTGGCGGCCGGGGTGAACGCGTAGCGGCCCTCGAACACGATGCGGCGCCCGGCCAGCAGGAAGCGGCCGCCGACCAGCGCCAGCCAGACGAAGGCGAGCAGGGCGAAGATGGTCCAGAAGACGCGCGGCCGGCCCGCGTAGGGCGACGGCTGGTTGGCGAACACCCCGATGGCTCGCGGCGGCGTGCCCGGCAGAGAGAACCCGGTCCAGATCGTCTGGCCCGGCGTGTAGGCGCCGAGCGACCACGTCTCGTCGGTGCCCTCGCCCTCGCGCGAGAGCATCAGCGGCGGCGAGATGAAGTCGGTGGTCTTCACGGTGTCGCCGGCGCGCACCTGCCAGGGGAACTCGCCGTAGACGACGCGCGTGGTGGCCGTGGCGGCCTGGAAGCGCCGGAACCGCCGCCCGTCGTAGAGCGCCGTGGTCGTCAGGTCGCCGACCGGCAGCTGCTTCAGCGATCGGATCACGTTCCAGTGGCCCTGGTATTCGCTGAGATACCGGAAGCCGTGGTACGGGTTCAGCAGCAGGTATTCGTCCCAGCCGTACACCTCGTCTTCCACCGTGATGGTGCGGTACTGGAAGCCGATCACCTCCCACGGCTGGCCGTCGAGCGTCCCGCGCGTGCCGAGCGGGATCTTCGGCGCGTGCGCCTGCCGCGCCGCCGCCTCCTGCAGCACGCGCAGGTCGGGATCGTGCGGGCTGACGATGGTGCCGCACGCCGGGCAGGCGACGTTGGCCGTGAGCTGCGCGGCGCGCAGCGCGATGGCTGCGCCGCAGGCCGAACAGTTGAAGCCGCGCACGGCCGACTCGGCGAGGCCGCCCGGGAACTCGCGCAGGTTCGTGAGAGCCAGCTCCTCGACCTCCGCGAACCGGCCGAGGAACAGCAGCGGCGGATCCTCCGAGTAGTCGATCGTCGCGAAGTGGCCGCTGGTCGTCTTCAGGTCGGCGAAGGCCGTTCGCGTGCGATCCCACGTGATGAACGGCAGCTCGCCTTCCACGGCCGCGTAGTTCGCCCACGTCACCGTGGTGGTGACGTACTCACGGCCCTCGAAGCGGAAGCGCCGTCCCACCTCCAGCTCGGAGCGCGACGGCAGCGCTTTCGGCGGCTGCGCGGCGCGTGAGATGGCGTATTCCGCCTGCGCGTCCGAGAGCCAGCCGCTCTCGCCATCGTCGAAGACGATGTGCCACTCGTTCCACCCGCCGTCCTCGTATTCGTAGGCGATGCGTCCCACCACCTCGAAGGCGCGTCCTTCGAACCGGCCGTGCGTGCCGAGCTGGATGGGCGAGATGTCGGGTGGCGCGGCCGCGACCAGCCCGAGCGCCCGCAGGTCCACGTCGTGTCGCACCACCAGCGAGCGGCAGTGCGGGCACACCGTCTGCACCGACTGCGACCAGGCGAAGACGATCGGCGCGCCGCAGTTGGGGCAGCGCGTGGCGAAGCGGCTCACGGCGTGGGGATCGGCACGGGAGGCGTGCCGGCAGGGCGGTTCCCGGCTGTCGCATCCGGGAGCCGCACGGAGGTCGTTGCGCCGCGCAACGCGAGGCGTCCGTGGCCCCGGTCGATCCGTTCGCAACCAGTCATCGGGCGAATCGCGCGGAGTATACCTCAGGCCCGAGCGCCGATTGGCGCGGGCCGGCGCGTGCGCGGTTCACCAGCGCCCGCTCGCGCCTCCGCCGCCCGAGCGCCCGCCGCCGAACGAGCTGGAGCTGGAGCTGGAACCACGCGACGACCCGGAACCGCGCCGCGAGCCGATCCAGCCGGAGTCGCGGCTGCCCTTGCCGGTACCTCGCAGCCACGTCCGCACCCGTGGCCGGCCGCCTGCGACGAAGCCGATCACCGCGCAAGCCAGGGCCAGTCCCGCCACGACCAGCGGGTTGACCGTGGAGGACAGCGGAATCGACAGCCCGAGGCCGAAGGCCGTCAGCACCAGCGCATCGAAGATCTCGCCAACGACCCTGGCGCGCAGCAGTGCCGCGCCGAGGAAGGCGCCCGCGCCGGCAATGCCCGCCGGCAGCAGCGTGACCAGCCAGGCGGGCCAGCGATCGCCGGCCTCGGCATCGAGGGCCGCGCGTTGCTCTGGTGAGAGCGTCTCGTTGCGGCGGATGATCTCCGCCACGCGCGAGGTCCCCTCGAGGATGCCGCGCCGGTAGTCGCCCTCGCGAAACCGCGGGAGGAACAGCTCACGGATCACCGAGCCCGTCAGCCCGTCGGGCAGGATGCCCTCCAGCCCGTAGCCCACCTCGATCCGCATCGCGCGGTCGGCGACCGCGACCAGCACGAGCACCCCGTTGTCCTTGCCCTTCTTCCCGATGCCCCACTCTGCGAACAGGCCCGAGGCGTATTCCTCGAGCCCGCGCCCCTCCAGCGATCGCACGATGACGACGGCGGTCTCGGCCGATGTGTCGCGCTCGAGTTCGTCGAGTTGCGTCGCGAGCGCTTCGCGGTCGGCAGGCGCCAGCACCCCGGCGAAGTCGTTCACCTTGCCGTGCGGCTGCGGGAAGCCTGGCGCAGCCGCCGCGACGACGGGCAGGCAGAGCAGGGCGAGCATCGCGAGCGCGAGTCGTGCCGCGGACGTCCCTGACCTGACCATGTGGGCGGAATGATACCGTGCGCTGCGACCGGCCGGCGTGCCCTGCCGGAATCCCGGGGCGGTTCCGGCGACGACGCGGGCCGCAGGCGCGAGTCATCCGGCCGTCGTCTCGCGCGCCTCGCGGATTCGCACGGTATGGCGGGATGAATCTGCAGAGGCGTACCCTGCCGGCTGCCACCTGCGATAGCATCCCGGGCATCCGGGCGGTGGGCCTGGTGATGCGGGCGCGACGCCGCTGGCCGCGGGGGCGCCGGCGCCCGGTTCCGGAGGCGATCGTGAAGAGCCGGCTGCTGGTGCGCTTCCTCGCTGTCGCGGCCGTGGCCGCCGGTTTCTCGTGGGAGGTTCCGATGCCTGCCAGCAGCACGGCCCTGCCCTGCG
>JBDIBB010000027.1:0-37740 GCA_039812685.1 Vicinamibacteraceae bacterium | reverse complement strand
TCTGGGCCGACTGATCGCGCCGAATCGGCGCGGCGACTGCCCAGGACCGCTTGAGCTCGCCGGCCAACAGGTGTATTCGGAAGCCAGGATGCGGCCGCGTCCGGCCCGGCGCCGGCGCAACCGCAGGACGCCGGAGGGGCGCGCCATGATCCACGCGACGTCCGCTTACCTGATGCCCCATCCGCCCATCATCGTTCCCGCCGTGGGGCGCGATGACCTGCGCCGCTGCGCGAGCACCAGCCAGGCCTGCGCCGAGGTGGCGGCGCGCGTGGCGGCCATCGCGCCGGCACGGCTGGCGCTGGTCTCGCCACACGCGCCGCGGCTGGCGAAGGCCGCCGCGGTGTTCGCCACGTCACGGATCTCGGGATCGCTGGCGCGCTTCGGCGCGGCCGGCGCCCGAGTCGATCTCCCGAACGATCTCGATCTGGTGTCGCGGCTGACGGCGGCCGGACGGCCGTTCGGGCCGGTTGAGGCGCCGCTCGATCACGGCGCCCTGGTCCCGCTGTGGTATCTCGCGGACGCCGGGTGGTCCGGACCCACCGCGGTGGTGAGCCTGCCAGGTCGCGCCGATCGTGACGAGCTGAGGCGGCAGGGAGAGGCCCTTGGCGCGGCGCTCGGAGCGTTGCCGGGGCCGATCGTGCTGATTGCGAGCGGTGACATGTCGCATCGCGTGACGCCGGGCGCGCCGGCCGGCTACGACCCGCGTGCCGTCGGCTTCGATCTCGCCGTCCGCGACCTTGTCGCGGCCGGGGATCTGGACGGGTTGTTCGAGCTCGACGACGACCTGCGCGAGGCCGCGGCCGAGGACGTGATCGATCCCGTGCTCGTAGTGGCGTCGGCCATCGGCTTCGACGCGCGCGGCGCCGCCGTGCTCAGCTACGAGCACCCGTTCGGCGTGGGCTACCTCGTCGCCGTGCTCCACGAGGCCGGCGCGGCGGCGCGAGGCAAGTCATGACGGCTCTCGCGCTGGCGCACGACTGGTACCACGCGCTGCCCGACGGGCGCCTGGAGTGCGACCTGTGCCCGCGCGCGTGCCGGCTGCGGGACGGACAGGACGGTTTCTGCGCCATCCGCCGCCGCGCCGGCGACGCCATCGTCCTCACGGCCTACGGGCGCAACACGGGCCTGTGCGCCGACCCGGTCGAGAAGAAGCCGCTCTATCACTTCCTGCCCGGATCGCGGACGCTGTCGTTCGGCACGGTGGGCTGCAACCTGGCGTGCCGCTACTGCCAGAATTGGCACGTGAGCCGCTCGCGCGAGCCGGGCGCGCTGGCCGAGACGGCGCCGCCGGCGGCCGTGGCCCGCGCCGCCGCCCGCGCGCGCTGCCCGTCGGTGGCCTTCACCTACAACGAGCCAATCGTGTGGGCGGAGTACGCGATCGACACCGCGCACGCCTGCCGCGAGCAGGGGCTGGGCACGCTGGCGGTGACCGCCGGCTACATCAGCGCGCGCGCCCGCCGGGTGTTCTTCGACGCCATGGACGCGGCCAACGTCGATCTGAAGGGCTTTTCGCCGGCGGTCTACCGCGACCTCTGCCTGGCCGGCGACCGGGCGTTCCATCAGGTGCTCGACACGCTGGCCTGGCTCAGGCACGAGTCGCGCGTGTGGCTGGAGATCACCACGCTGCTCGTGCCCGGCCTCAACGACAGCGATGAGGAGATTGCCGCCGAGTGCGGCTGGATCGCCGACACGCTCGGCCCGGACGTGCCGCTGCACTTCACGGCCTTCCACCCGGCCTTCAGGATGCGCGACGTGCCGCCGACGCCCGTGGCGACGCTGGCGCGCGCCCGGCGCATCGCCACCGGCCACGGGCTGCGCTTCGTCTACGGGGGCAATGTGGCCGATCCGTCAGCCCAGTCGACGCGCTGCCCCTGCTGCGGGCTGATCGTGATCGAGCGATCGGGGTTCTCGGTGCTGGCGCGGCGGCTCGACGTGGCGGGACGCTGCGCACGCTGCGGCACCGACATCCCGGGCCGGTTCGTGCAGCCGACCGCGTGAGTCACCGCGCGTCGTCGGCCGGCGCCTGCGAGGGCGAGGCCGGTCAGCGATCCCCGAACACCGAGGTGTGGTACCCGTCGTCCGGCGTCCACCGCACGCGCGTCACGCCGGCGCCGCGCAGCGGCTTCGCGTAGACCAGCACTTCCTCGACGCCGCTGCCGCCCTGCTCCACCAGCCGCCGCGCAACCGTCCCGGCAACGCCCGGGTCGGTGGCCATCAGTCGCGTGATGGTGATGCCCTGGATCTCGAGGCTCGAGACCATGTGCCAGGGGCCGAACGTCCCGTCGGCGAACCAGCACTCGAGCGCGTCGGCGCTGCGCAGGTCGTCGCCGGCCGCGTCCGGGCAGTCGGGCAGGCCCAGCCGCACCTCCG
Organism: Vicinamibacteraceae bacterium; assembly: GCA_039812685.1. GTDB lineage: Bacteria > Acidobacteriota > Vicinamibacteria > Vicinamibacterales > JAFNAJ01 > JBDIBB01. The sequence continues at coordinate 35,370 of JBDIBB010000027.1, read as the reverse complement.
GCGAGAGCGGCAGTTCTTCCCGCGCCGGCCGCTCCGGGGTGTCGCCTTCCGGCGCGGCCAGCGGGGGGGCGGGTGGCGGCGGCGCCACCTCCACGGGCAGGCGCACGGCCACCACGATGGCGATGGCGAGCGCGATGAGGACCGTGATCGCGATGAGCAGCGTACGCATGAGATGGTGCCGCGCGTCGTGCCCACGACCCGCGAGACTGCCGCACGGAGTGGCACGGCCGGCGCGGTCGTGTCCATAATACGCCCGCCATGGCCAGCACCCGCCGCTCGCTTCCCGTCATCGCCTCGCTCGTGACCCTCGCGATCGGCGCCGCGCTCGCGACGCCGCGCGCCCAGCAGCCGGCGACGCCGCCCGCGGCGCCGTCCGCCGAGTACGTCCGCGCCAACTACACCAAGTACGAATACCGCATCGCGATGCGCGACGGCGTGCGCCTGTTCACGTCGGTCTACGTGCCGAAGGCCTGCCCGGCGCCCTATCCCGTCCTGCTCAACCGGACGCCGTACTCGGTGTCGCCTTACGGCGTCGACAACTACCGCCCCGTGATCGGTCCCTCAGAGAAGGCGATGCGCGAGGGGTTCATCGTCGTCTATCAGGACGTGCGGGGCCGCTACATGTCGGAGGGCACGTGGGTGGAGGTACGGCCGCACCAGGCGGCCAAGCGCGGCCCGAAGGACGTGGACGAGAGCACCGACACGTGGGACACCATCGACTGGCTGGTGAAGCACCTGCCGTGCAACAACGGGCGGGTGGGCACCTGGGGCATCTCGTATCCGGGCTTCTACGTGTCGGCAGGCATGATCGACGCGCACCCGGCGCTGAAGGCCGCCTCGCCGCAGGCGCCGGTGACCGATTACTACCTCGGCGACGACTCGTTCCACAACGGCGCGTTCATGCTGGCGGCCAACTTCGGGTTCTACTCGTCGTTCAAGCCGCGAGAGGGTGAGCCGGCGCCGCCGAGCGGCCGCGACCCGTTCGACTACGGGACGCCCGACGGGTACCAGTTCTATCTCGACCTCGGCCCGCTGCGCGCCGGTTCGCTGCGATACGGGATGGACGCCAACCCGTACTGGATGCTCAACCTCGATCACACCAGCTACGACGACTTCTGGAAGGCGCGGTCGATCTGGCGGCACTTCCGCGACGTCACGCCCGCGGTGCTCGCGGTGGGCGGCTGGTTCGACGCCGAGGACCTGATGGGCCCGCTGCGCACCTACCGCCAGATCGCGAAGGAGAGCCCGCGCACGAGCAACCGTCTCGTGATGGGCCCGTGGACGCACGGCGGATGGGCGCGCGGCGACGGGTCGCGCGTGGGCAACGTCGACTTCGGACAGAAGACGGGCGAGTACTACCGCGAGCAGATCGAGCTGGCGTTCTTCCTCGAGACGCTCAAGGACCGGAAGGTGCGCGAACTGCCCGCCGCCTCGATCTTCGAGACGGGCACCAACCGGTGGCGCGAGTTCGACGCGTGGCCGCCGGCGGCCGCAACGCCCCGGACGTTCTACTTCGGCGCCGCGGGCGCGCTCACGACGGAGGCGCCGTCCGGCGCCGACGCCTTCGACCAGTACGTGAGCGACCCCGCGCGGCCCGTCCCTTACGTCGGTCACGTGCAGATGGGCATGCAGGGCGACTACATGACCGAGGACCAGCGCTTCGCCGCGACGCGCCCCGACGTGCTCGTCTACCAGACGCCACCGCTCGAGGACGACCTCACCGTGCTCGGGCCGATCGACGTCACGCTGCACGTCTCCACCACGGGCACCGATTCCGACTTCGTGGTGAAGGTCATCGACGTGTACCCGCCCGATCTGCCGATGCCCGAGTGGGCCGGCCCGCAGCCGCCGCCGGCCAATCGCGTGCGGCCGGGCGGCTACCAGCAGCTCGTGCGCGGCGAGCCGTTCCGCGGGAAGTTCCGGCGATCCTTCGAGAAGCCGGAGCCGTTCGTGCCCGGCGAGCCCGACGTGATCCGCTTCCAGCTCGGCGACGTGGCGCACAGCTTCCGGCGCGGCCACCGGATCATGGTGCAGGTGCAGAGCTCGTGGTTCCCGCTCGTCGATCGCAACCCGCAGACCTTCACCAGCATCCCGGACGCGAAGCCCGGGGACTTCAGGACGGCCACCCAGCGCGTGTACCGCTCGAAGGCGCGGCCCTCCGGCGCGACGCTCCTCGTCGAAACCGCCAGATAACCGCGACGCGCGCGCTCCGGCGCCGGTGGTGCTCGCCGACAGCTGCGGTGGCGCAGTCCCGCACCGCCGGCGCAGGTCCTATTGCACCCCATCCGTTCGACCGATAGGCCGGTCGTCTCGCGCGTGCGACCGCACGGGCATTCCGGGGGGCTGATGAGGGGCCGGCGTCTTGTGGGTGCGGTGGGGATCGGGCTGCTGTCGATGGCCCGTCGTTCGGTGTGGCGGATCGGCGTGCTGGCGGCGCTCGCGATGGCGCCGGCTCTCAGTGCATTCGCGCAGGCCGTGCCGCAGGTGACGGTGTCTGCTCTCGATCAGTCGGTGCTGATCGGCACGCCGATCACCTTCACCGTCGCCTTCGACAACGCCTCGCCCTCGCAGACGGGCTACGGGCCGTTCATCGACGTGATCCTGCCGGCCACCGGCGCCGACGGCGCGGGCCCGGCACTCGACGATGGCATCACGTTCGTGTCGGCCACCTACCTCGGCCAGCCCGTCACGGCCACGACCATCACCTTCAACGCATCGGGGCAGGCGACGCACCCGTATGCCGTCGACGCAACGGGCGCCCCGCTGATCCTCACCGGCACGCCCGGCGATCAGCTCGTCGTGCTGCAGCTGCCCTTCGGCAGCTTCACGCCCGACCAGCCGCCCGCGGCGGTGGTGGTCACCGCCAGTCTCAGCAACCTCGCCGATGCGGGCTTCGCGCTGCCCATCCGGGCGCGGGGCGGGTTCCAGTACGGCAACGACGCGCTGGCCAATCCGGCGACGGATCCATCGATCGTCGGCACGTTCCCGGCGGCCGGTGTGGCGCCATCGGTGGAGCCCACCGTCATGCGCCTGACGAAGACCTACATCGGTCCGGAGGACGAGACGGCGACCGGCCCGAACTTCCCGCGGCGGTACCGGATCGCGGTCGACATCGCGGAGGGGCAGACGGTGACCGTGCTCGACGTGACCGACGCGCTGCCGTCCAACCTGCAGTTCCTGGCGGTCACCGCCGCTTCTGCGATCGGCTCTCCCCCTGTGACGGCCGTGGCGACGCCGTCGACGACGACGCCGGGCGGCACGCTGACGCGGCGGTTCGCGAGCGTGACCGGCACGTCAGGCGCCGAGGATGCCATCCTCGAGTTCAGTTTCTACGTGCCGCGCGTCGATGCGGCCTCGGCCGTGATCATCCCGGCCGATACCGGCGACGATGCGGTCTCCGAGAACCAGGCCGCGGCGCAGGGCTCCTGGGTGCCGATCGACACGCGCGACACGCAGGGACCGGTGTCGGCGGCGGGCACCGGCGGGGTGCCCGAGCACACGCTCGCGCCCAGGTCGCTCGCCATCCAGAAGGGCGTGACCATCGCCGTGGACACGGGCGCGGCGGGGCCTTCGCCCGGCGACACGCTCGAGTACACCCTCGACGTCCAGGTCTCCGACTACTTCGCCTTCCAGAACCTCGTCGTCACCGATGTCCTCACCGACGGCCAGCGTCACGACGGGACGAGCCCGCGCCTGTCGGTGATCGCCCACGCGGGCGGGTCCGCCGATGCGGCCATGGACGCCGCGAACTTCTCCTTCGTGGTCGATACGGTCGTGACGGGCGAGACGACGGCGACTTTCAGCGTGTCGCAGGAACTGATCGCCCGCGGCGCCGGCGGGCGCCTGGTCGGCGGCTGCGTGCCGGCGGCCGGCACGGGCGGCCCCGCGCCCAGTTGCGCCGTGTTCAACGGCGGCGGCACGACGCTGCGCATCACGTACCGCGCGATCATCCAGGACGAGTTCACCAACACCTTCCCGTCGGGAGATCCGTCGGTCGATCACGGCGACGTGCTCGAGAACGACGTCACCGTGAGCGCCGACGTGCTGTCGGTCGCCGACGCGAGCACCCCGACCGGGTTCGACGAGCAGGACGGCAGCAGCGCCGGCGTGCAGATCCTGACGGGCACGCTGACGAAGTCGATCTACGCCATCAACGGCGACACGAACTTCGGCACCCCCCGGCTCGGCCCCGGCGATACAGTCACCTACCGCCTGCGGTACACGCTGCCGTCGAGCGACGTGGAGCCGCTGACGATCAGCGACTACCTGCCGCTGCCGGTGCTGTTCGCAGCCGAGGTCGTTGCGTTCGACGACGTCGTCGGCGCGGCGCCGCCGCCAGCCGGCCGGGCGCAATTCGGCCCCGATGACACGTTCCGTGCGTTCTCGGGCGTCGTGCCCACGCTTGCGGCCGACGTCGGCAGCAATGCCATCACGTTCGACTATCCGGAAGTTGACGATCCGGCGAACGCGCCCAGGGTGATCGACATCCTGTTCACGGTGACGGCCAGCAACCAGCCGTTCGCCGACGGGCTGTTCCTCACCAACCAGGCGCGGGCGCGGGAGGGCACGACGAATTCGGCCCCCTCCATTCTCGATGCCATCGTCCAGATCCAGCTGAACGAGCCGAGCCTGCGCATCGCCAAGGGCGTGGTCGCCAGCGACAACCCGGCGCGCACCTTCACGCCGGCGACCGTGGGCCCCGTCGGCTTCACCGCGCCCGGATCATCCGGGTTCCGGGGCACGGGCGCGATCACGTCGGCCGGCCTGTCAGCCTCGCCGATCGACAGCAACGTCTCGGGCATCGATGCCGGCGACGCCGTCACCTTCGCCATCGTGGTCGAGAACATCGGGAACGGTCCGGAGGGAGCCTTCGACGTCACACTGCGCGACACGCTGCCGGCCGGCTTCGTCGTGCCGCCGACCCTGGCGGCGCTCAACCTCAGCGTGACCGACGGCAACGGGACGCCGCTGGCGTTCACCGACCTCGGCGGCGGGCCGTTCGGCGGTGGCGGCGGCCTGTTCGGCAACGGCCTGATCCTGACCGATCCCGCCGTCGACCAAGGTGCGCTGCACGCCTACAGCGCCGGGTCGGGAACCAACATCGTGGTGATCACCTACGACCTGGTGCTGGCTGCCGGCGTCGGAGCCAACCAGGCGTTGACGAATACCGCGACGCTGACCAACTACGCTGGCACCGAAGGCGGACCCGATTTCACCACGGTGGACCTGACCGACCCCGCCACGGTGACGACCGCTCCATCGTCGATGATCAAGACCGTCACCGCGACGGACCAGGCCCACACGACAGGCGCCAGCGTTGCCATCGGCGAGGTCGTCACCTACACGCTCACGATCCGTGTTCCCGAGGGGACGACGCCGTCGGCGGTGCTCACCGACGTGCTCGATCCCGGCCTGGCGTTCGTAGCGGTGGACTCCATCACGGCGTCCTCCCCCGAGCTGACGACCAGCAGGGGAACGTTCGACGATGTGCGGACGGCGGCGGTCATCAGCAACCCATCCAGCGGCGCGGTGAACGACGGACGCCGGCTCGTGCTCGACTTCGGCACGCTCACCAATGTCAACACGGACAACGCGACGCCAGAGACGATCGTCATCGTCTATCGCGTGGTCGTGCTCAACAGCGCCGGCAACAATCGCGGCACGGGGATCAACAACGCGGCGTCGCTGGCCTACACCGGGGGAACGGCCTCGGCCTCGGCGCCCAACGTCACGGTGGTGGAGCCGGTCCTGCAGGTGACGAAGTCCGCGGTGCCGGCCACGGGTGATGCCGACGACCTGATCAGCTTCACCGTGACGCTGTCGAACCCGACGGCCACCAATGCCGCCGATGCCTTCGACGTCACGCTCGCCGACCCCCTTCCGTCAGGACTGACGCTGGTCTCGATCGCGCACGCCAGCGGCGTAGCGCCGACGACGGGCCCCACGCCGTCGGGCAACGGCCTCACCGCCACGTTCGATCGCCTGAACGTCGGCCAGTCGTCGGTCTTCACGGTGGTCGCGCGGGTCGATGCGGCGCCGGTCACCGGCACAGTCCTCACCAACACCGCCACCTCGACGTGGACGAGCCTGCCTGGCGCACCCGGCCAGATCTCGACGCACAACACGCTCGCGTACGAGCGCACGGGCAACCCGGCCGATCCCGGCGGCAGTTCGAACGATCACGTGGCGCAGGGGAGCGCGACGGTTACCGTCAGCAGCCCGAGCATGGTGAAGGCCTTCGTGACCACCGACCAGGCGCACACGACGGGCGCCAACGTCGCCATCGGCGAAATCCTCACCTACACCCTCACCGTGACCGTCCCGGAGGCCGTGTCCCACAACGTCACGCTCGTCGATACGCTGGACCCCGGTCTGGCCTTCGTGGCCTTCGACAGCATCGTGGTGAGCGATCCCGGCGCGGTGACGACCTCGATTCCCGGCGGGTTCCCCGCGGTGCTGGCCGGTCGCGTGGTCGGCAACCCCGGCGTGTCGCCGGAGACGGCCGGCAGCCGGATCACCTTCGATTTCGGAACCATCACGAACACCGACGTCAACAGCAGCGTCGCCGAGACCATCACGGTGACCTATCGCGCGGTGGTGCTCAACACCGTCGGCAACGTCCGCGGCCAGCGGCGCAACAACAGCGCCGTCTGGACGGCGTCCGGGGTTCAGACGCCGGCGTCGGCGCCCGACGTCACGGTGGTCGAGCCGACGCTGACCGTCGACAAGCAGATCGCGCCGTCCGGGGCTGACGCGGGTGACACGGTGACGGTGACGCTCGTCGTCTCGCACGCCGGCTCCAGCGATGCCGGCGCATTCGACGTCGCGCTGTCCGACGCGCTGCCTGCCGGCCTCGTGTTCGCGGGCAACCTGCAGCACACCGCCGGGCTGGCGCCCGCCTCGCTCTCCGAGGCGTCCGGGACGATGGCGGCGTCGTGGCCCACGTTCCCGCTGGGTGCGACCAGTACGATCACGTTCAACGCGACCGTCGCGACGTCGGCGACGCCGGGACAGGTGGTCACCAACACGGCAGCGACGACGCACACGAGCCTTCCCGGCGCGCCGGGGCAGCGGTCGGCGCTGAACGGATTCGCCTACGAACGCACGGGCAATCCGGCCGATCCTGGCGGTGCGGCCAACACCTACGCCGCGTCCGATCCCGCGATGGTGACGCTGTTCACCAACTCGATCTCCGGCTTCGTCTACGTGGACCGCAATGACGATGGCGTGTTCCAGCCGGGCGAGCTGCCGATCGCCGGCGTGACGGTCACCCTGACGGGCCGCGATCACCTCGGCAACGACGTGACGCTGACGACCACCACGCTCGCCGACGGATCCTACGTGTTCGATCACCTGCGGCCGGGCACCTACACGCTCACGCAGACGCAGCCGGCCGGCTACGTGGACGGCCGCGACACGACTGGCACGCCCTTCGGCGGGACCGCCGGCAACGACGTCATCAGCGGGCTCTCGATCCCGACCGGCGGCAATGCGTCCGGCCAGAACTACAACTTCGGCGAGCGCGAGACGGCCGACGTGTCGATCGTGAAGACCGACTCGACGGATCCGGTGCTGCCCGGGGCGTCGCTCGACTACTCGCTCGTGGTGTCGAATGCCGGGCCGAGCGCCGCCGCCGGCGTGGTCGTGTCCGACCCGCTGCCCGGCGGCACCGCGTTCGTGTCGGTGTCGCCCGCGGCCGGGTGGTCCTGCACCACCCCTGCACCCGGGGCGCCCGGGACGGTGTCCTGCTCGATCCCGAGCCTGGCCTCCGGCGCGTCCCACACCATCCTCGTCCGGGTGGCGGTCTCGTCGGCGCTGGCCGCCGGCAGCGTGCTCACCAACGCCGTCGCGGTCCGCGCCGACACGGTCGACCCCAATCCCGACAACAACCGCGACATCGAGACCACGCACGTGGCCACCTCCGGCATGGCGGACCTCTCGGTGACGAAGGTCGATCTCGCCGACCCGGTGCAGACGGGACAGGATGTGACCTACTCGGTGGTGGTGACCAACGACGGGCCGTCGAACGCCACCGGCGTGGTGCTGACCGACGTGCTGCCAGCCTCCCTCGTGCTGGTGTCGGCCACGACGACGCAGGGTGCCGGCTGCACCGGCACGGCCACGTTGACGTGCGACCTGGGGACCATTCCGAACGGCAGCGCCGCGACGGTGACGGTGGTGGCGACGGCAACGGCGCCCGGCACCGTGACCAACACCGCGACGGTGACCGGCAACGAGCCCGATCCCAACCCCGACAACAACGAGGCCGCCGAGCCGACGACGGTCGCCGATCCGACCAGTGCGGATCTCTTCGTGGCGAAGGCCGACTCGGCCGATCCGGTTGTTCCGGGCCAGGTGCTGTCCTACACCCTGACGGCCGGCAACCACGGCCCGGCCACTGCCGCCAACGTGACGGTGTCCGACACGCTGCCGGCCGGCGTGACGCTGGAGTCGGTCGCCGCGCCCGCGGGCTGGACGTGTCCTCCGCCGGTGGGCGGCGTCGTGACCTGCACGATCCCGAGCCTGGCCTCCGGCGCGACGGCCTCGATCGTCGTCTCGGTGCGCGTGGACGCCGCAACGCCTTCCGGCACCACGCTCACCAACGCGGTGACGATCACCTCGTCCACGCCGGATCCGAATCCGTCCAACGACCAGGCGACCGAACCGACGACCGTCCTCGCGCCGACCGACGCCGACCTGCTCGTCGTCAAGACGGACGCGCCCGACGTCGCGGTTGCCGGCACCAACGTGAGCTACACGCTGCTGGTCACCAACCGCGGGCCAGCCACCGCGACCGCGGTCTCGATCGCCGACACGCTGCCTGCCGGCACCAGCTTCGTCAGCGGCAGCGCCGGATGCAGCGCCGTCGATCCGGTCGTGACCTGCGTCATCGGGACGCTGGCGCCTGGAAGCAGCGCCGCCGTGGGCATCCTCATCAGCACGCCGCCCACGCCCGGCGTCATCGACAATACCGCCACGGTTTCGGCCACGGAGCCCGATCCGTTCCCCGGCAACAACACGGACCCCGAGCAGACGACGCTGGTGGCGCGCGCCGACGTGGCGATCGTCAAGACGGGGCCCGCGAGCGTCACGGCCGGGACCCAGTTCTCCTACACCCTGTCGATCGTCAACAACGGGCCATCGGTGGCCGACGACGTCACGGTGCTCGACCCGACGCCGACGGGGTTGACCTTCATCTCCACCGCCGGTGACTGCACGACGGCGTTCCCGTGCGCCCTTGGTGCGCTGGCGCCGGGTGCCACCCGGTCGATCGTCGTCACCTACGAGGTGCCGACCGGCTACACCACCCCCACGCCGGTGACCAACACGGCCACGGTGACGACCACGACGCAGGATACCGATCCGTCGAACAACAGCTCGACGGCCACCTCCACGCTGGCGATCGATGGCGACGTGCGGCTGACGAAGACCGGCCCGGCAACGGCGACCGCGGGTCTCACCGTGAGCTACACCATCGTGGTGACCAACGACGGACCATCGGTGGCCACCGGCGTGGTGGTCTCGGATCCGACGCCTGCCGGGCTGGTGTTCGTCTCCACGGCCGGCGCCTGCACGACGGCGTTCCCGTGCGCGCTGGGCTCGATGGCGCCCGGCGAGACGCGCACCATCGTCGTCACCTACCAGGTGCCGCCCGATTACTCGGCGCCCGATCCCATCGTGAACATCGCGACGGTGTCGGCAACCTCTGGCGACAGCAACCCGGCCAACAACTCGGCGTCGGCGACGACAGCTCTCGGGCCGCCGTCGGCCGATCTCGCCGTCACGAAGGCCGGTCCCGCCACCGCGGTGCCCGGCAGCCAGGTGACCTACAGCATCACGGTCACCAACGCCGGGCCGTCGACGGCGACCGGTGTCAGCCTCGCCGATCCGACGCCGCCCGGGCTGGTGTTCGTGTCGACGGCCGGCGCCTGCACGACGACGTTCCCATGCGCCCTGGGAGCGATGGCCCCGGGTGAGGTTCGCGTCATCCAGGCGACGTTCGAGGTGCCGTCCGGTTACACGCTGCCAGACCCGATCGTGAACACCGCCACGGTGTCGTCCTCGACGCCGGATCCGACGCCGGGCAACGACACGGCATCGGCCGAGACGACCGTCGGCGCCGACCTGGTGCTGGTCAAGACCGCCACGCCCTCGCCCGTGGTCGCCGGCGCCATCCTCGAGTACGAGCTGGTGAGCACCAACCTCGGCGGGAGGATCGCCGACAACCTGACGATTGCCGACGCGGTGCCGGCGGGCACGACGTTCGTCTCCGCGTCGATGAGCGATGGCCAGGTCTGCGGCACGCTGCCCGCCGCGGGCGGCACCGGAACGATCCGCTGCACCTGGCCGGGCCAGACGCTGGTGGGCGCGACGCGCACGCTCGTCATCCGCGTCCTCGTGAACTCCGGCCTCGCCGCGGGCGAGACCATCGTCAACACCGCGGTCACTTCCAGCGACGTCAACGATCCCGATCCGTCGAACGACACCGCGACGACCAGCACGCCGGTCGTCCAGTCGGCCGACATCGCCGTCGCCAAGTCGGTGGATCAACCCACGCCCAATTACGGCGACGAGGTCACCTTCACGATCGTCGTCTCCAACAACGGGCCGAGCGACGCAACCGGCGTGGTTGTCGTCGACGCCCTGCCGGTCGGGCTCGAGTTCGTCAGCGCGGCCCCTGGCCAGGGCGCCTACGATCAGGGGACGGGCGCCTGGACCATCGGCGCCCTGCCCACCGGCCACTCGACGCAGATGACGCTCACCGCACGCGTGCTGCGGCTCGGCACCATCGTCAACACCGCCACGCGCACGGCGTCCGGCCAGCCGGATCCCGACACCAGCAACAACAGCGGGGCGGCGACGCTCTCGCCGAACCCCGTGGCCGACGTCCGCGTCCACAAGGCGGTCGATCGCGCGCTGCCCAACGTGGGCGACACGATCACCTACACCGTCCAGGTGGACAACGCCGGCCCGAACGACGCCACCGGCGTGGTCGTCAACGACACGCTGCCGGCCGGCCTCGAGCTGGTGAGCGCGACGGTTACGCGTGGCACGTACGATCCCGTCACCGGGACGTGGGTCATCGGGCCGGTAACCGCGCTGGCCCCGTCCACCGAGACGGTGCTGACCATCGTCGCGCGGGTGACGCGGACCGAGCCGATCGTCAATACCGCCAGGAAGACCGTGCAGAACGAGTTCGACCCGGTGGAGCCCAACAACACGTCATCGGTGACGGTGAACGGGCAGGCGGCCGACCTGCAGGTGGTCAAGACCGTGGACGACACCACGCCGCGGCCCGGGCAGACCGTCACCTTCGCGATCGTGGTCACCAACAACGGCCCGAGCGCCGCCGACGACGTGGTGCTGCAGGACGTGACGCCGGCTGGCCTGGCGTTCGTCTCGGCCGACGCCTCGCGCGGGACCTACTCGCCCGTCACCGGCCTGTGGCGCGTCGGCCGCCTCGAGGCATCGGGGTCCGGCGCCACCGCGACCCTGACCGTGTCGGCGACGGTGACCTCCGCCGGGGTGCTCGTGAACACCGCGTCGGTGGTGGGCGCCTCGGTGCCCGACCCGAACCCGTCCAACGATCGCGCGGGCGCACGCCTCGAGATCGACACGTCGCCCATCGACCTGGCCCTCGTGATCAACCGGGTGGGCGATGCCTGCCAGACCGGTTCGCAGGTCGACTTCTTCGTCAGCGTCACGAATGTCGAGGCGGCAACCGTCAGCGGCCCGATCGTCGTCTCGCTGGAGCTGCCCGACGGGCTCACCTACTCGTGGGCCAGCGACGGCTGGTCGTGCCGGGCCGTGGGCCGGTCGGTGGTCTGCCAGACGACCGACGTGGCCCTCGATCGGCACGTCACCACGACGCTGCGCATCTCGACGCTGGCGACCGCGCCCATCGGCGCGGCGCAGTGGGCCTACGCCAGCGTGATGCACGCCGAGGACTCCCGGCCCGAGAACAACGTCGACTACATGCCGGTCTGCGGCGAACCGGTCGTGCGGATCCCGATCGACCCGGTGGACCTGCAGGCCGCGATGGCGCCGATCGCTGGAGAACTGCACGCAGGCGACATCGTCACGGTGAGGACGACGGTTGCCAACCACGGCCCGGATCCCTCGCCGACGACGACGGTGGTGGGCTTCGTGCCAGACTTTGCCGAGCTGGTGTCGGCGATCCCCGATCGCGGGACGTGCGTGACGGCGCCGACGCCGTCCTGCGATCTCGGTCCGCTGCCCGTCGCGGCGTCGACCGGCGTCAGCTGGCGGCTGCGCCTGTCGCGGGAGGGCGTCTTCCGCTTCGGGGTCGCGGCCCTCGGCACGGAATTCGACCCGTTGCTGGCCAACAACGCCGACGCGCTGACGATGGTGGTCCAGCCCGGCGAGCCACAGGTGCGTGACACGGACGGCGACGGGATGCCTGACGAGTACGAGTCGATCGTCGGCCTGAACCCGCTCGTCGACGACGCCGCGGAGGATGCCGACGGCGACGGGGTGTCGAACCTGGCCGAATACGAGGCGGGCACGCACCCGCGCGGCCGGTTCTCGCGCTACGTCGCCGAGGGGTCGAGCGGCGACTTCTTCTCGACGCGCTTCGCGCTCTTCAACCCGTCGGATGCCGGCGCTGCCTCGGTGGTGCTCCGCCTGCAGTTCGAGGACGGCACGACGCGGTCGGTCGTGAAGGCGCTGCCGCGGCTGGGGCGCCTCACCATCGACGCGCGCGAGCTGATCGGTGACACCCCTGGATCGTTTGCGGCGGTGCTCGAGTCGGATCGGCTGGTGGTCGTCGACCGGACGATGCGCTGGGACGCGCGCGGGTACGGTTCGCATGCCGAGTCGGCCGTCGCGGCGCCGGCGCTGCGGTGGTACCTCGCCGAGGGCGCGACGCATGACGGCATGCAGGTGTTCTACCTCGTGCAGAACCCGGGCGACCGCGAGGCGGCAATCCAGGTGAGGTACCTGCGGCCGGCGCCAGCCCCGCCCGTCGAGCGCGAATACGCCGTCGGACCGCACTCGCGGCTCACCATCTGGGTGAACCTGATCGAGGGCCTCGAGGCGGTGGACGTCTCAGGCGACGTGCGATCGACCAACGGCGTGCCGATCATCGTCGAACGTGCGATGTACCTCGATCGGCCGGACGAGCGCTTCAGCGCCGGACACGCCGCCGCCGGCGTCACCGAGCTCGCGACCACATGGATGCTGGCCGAGGGCGCCACCGGCGACTTCTTCGACGAGTACGTGCTGATCGCCAACCCCGGCGACCGGCAGGCCGAGGTGAGCGTCACCTACTCGCTCGAGGATGCGACGACCATCGCCCGCCAGCACACGGTGGCGCCGGGCAGCCGGTACACGATTCTCGTGGACGCCGAGGATCCGCGGCTGGCGAGCGCCGCGGTGTCGGCGCGCGTGCAGGTCACCAACGATGTCCCCGTGGCCGTCGAACGCGCGATGTGGTGGCCGGGTTCGACCACCTCGAGCTGGTATGAGGCGCACGTGTCGGCAGGGACCCGATCCGCCGCGCGCCGGTGGGCGGTGGCCGAGGGCGAGACAGGAGGGGCCGATCGGGCCGCGACCTTCGTCCTGGTGGCCAACACCGCGCCGGCGGCGGGCAGCGTGCGGGTCACCGTGGCCACCGAGCAGGGGCTGATCCGATCGCGCACGTTCGCACTGGCGGCCGACGCGAGGCTGACCGTGGACGTCGCCCGGGAGTTCCCCGAGGTGACCAACGCGCGATTCGGGGTGCTCGTGGAGAGCCTCGGGCCGGCATTCGCGCCCATCGTCGTCGAGTGGGCGATGTACGGGTCGCCCGATGGGCGCATGTGGGCGGCCGGCAGCGGTGCGGTCGCCACGCCGCTGCCCTGAGAACGAACCGCGGGCATTGGCGCTCCGGCCCTCCGGCGCCGCATCCGGCGTCCCCGCCTGGAGCGGCGATGCCCGCGAGGGCGTGCGAGACGACGGGGCAGGCTCGCGCAGCGCATCGCGCGGGCGATCGCGGCAGAGGGACGAGACCTGCCGCGACGCGGCCACGACGCGTGGTTGAGGTGGATCCGATGCGACCGCGCGAGGCCGCGCGCGGTCGATTTCGGCCGGCGGAAGGCGGCAGGGCGTTTCACGTACACTACGTCACATGGAACGCTCTCCTCGATCGCTCATCCGTTCTCCCCGCCGTCGCCACATCCTGTCGACGGTCGTCACAATCGCGCTCGTCACCGGCGGATGGCTCACGCTCGCCGCGCAGGTACGGCCCGTCTACAGCCTTGGCGCCTCCGGCGTGCTGCAGCAGATCCAGAAGCTGCGCACGACGGCCAGCGCGCTGCACACCGCCGCGCATCCCGATGACGAGGACTCGGCGTTCATCGCCACGGTGGCGCGCGGCGAGTACGGCCGCGTCGCCTACCTGTCGATCAACCGCGGCGAGGGCGGCCAGAACGTCATCGGCCCCGAGCTGTTCGAGGCCCTCGGCGTCATCCGCACCGAGGAACTCCTGCAGGCCCGCACGCTGGACGGTGGCGGCCAGTTCTTCGGCAGCACGTTCGACTTCGGCTTCACCAAGACGCTGGACGAGGCGGCGCGCACGTGGGGCGAACACGACGTGCTCGGCGACATCGTCCGCGCGATCCGGATGTACCGGCCGCTGGTCGTCTACTCGCGGTTCAGCGGCACGCCTGCCGACGGCCATGGGCATCACCAGCTCATGGGCAAGCTCACGCCGATCGCCTTCAGGGCGGCGGCCGATCCGGCGCAGTTCCCCGAGCAGTTGAAGGAAGGGCTGCGCCCGTGGCAGGCGAAGAAGCTCTATCGCGGCGTCGGCTTCCGGCCGGATCCGGCCAACCCGCCGACCACCGTGGTGCAGACCGGGCGGTTCGATCCGCTGATCGGGCGCAGCTACTTCGAGGTGGCCGCCGAGGGCCGCAGCCAGCACAAGTCGCAGGAGATGGGATCGCCCGAATCACGCGGCGCGCAGCAGTCGGGCCTGGTGTTTCTCGACGGGCCGGTGAAGGCCACGCCGGGCGAGACGAGCGTGTTCGCCGGGATCGACACGAGCCTGCCCGGGCTTGCCGCCCTGGCCGGCCTGCCCGCCGGCGCGCTGCGCGCCGAGCTGACGGCCGCCGACGCGGCCGTCGCGCGCGCGGTGGAGCAGTTCGACGCCCGCGACCCGTCGAAGACGGTGCCGCAGCTCGCCGAGGCGCTCAGGCAGCTTCGCGCGGCGCGGGCCGCGGTGGCCGGGCTCGATGCGGCGGCCGGCGCGAAGGCCGACGCCGATTTCCTGCTGGCCATCAAGGAACGCGATGCCACAATCGCGCTGCAGCGCGCCGCGGGCGCGGTCGTCGACGCGCTGTCGGACGAGGAGGTGGTGGCTCCCGGCGAGCGGCTGGAAGCCACCGTCCGTCTGTTCCTCGCGCAGCCATCGCTCGTGAAGGTCACCAGGGTGTCGCTGCGCGCGCCCGCCGGCTGGAGCGTCGCCCCGACGCAGCCGGCGCAGCCGGATCCCGCCAACATGATGGCGCGCTTCTTCCGCGAGAACGCCGATCGCACCGACGCGTTCGCCGTGACGGTGCCGGCCGGCGCGGCGTTGACGCAGCCCTACTGGCTGACGGTCGCGCGCGGCGGCGCCACGCGCTTCACGTGGCCCGACGACGCGCCGAAGGCGATGCCGTTCGGTCCGCCGCTGATGACCGCCGAGGTGGAGGCCGAGATCGGCGGCGTCGCGGTCACCCTCACGCAGCCGGTGCAACACCGCGTGGTGGACCAGGTGCGTGGCGAGCTGCGGCGCAACGTCGATGTGGCGCCGGCCGTGGCCGTGGCGCTCGACTCGAAGCTCGAGGTGATCCCGCTGGCCGCCGCTGGTCAGCCGCGGCGCATCGCCGTGCGGGTGCAGAGCCATGCCGCCACGCCGCAGTCGGGCCAGGTCACGCTGGAGGCGCCTGCCGGCTGGAGCGTGACGCCGGCCTCGGCACCGTTCTCGCTCGCGAAGGAGGGCGATCGGACGGCGATCGTCTTCACGCTGACGCCGGGCGCGGCCACTGCCGCGGGCCGCTACTCGCTGACGGCCGTCGCCACGGTGGGCGCGCACCGCTACGACCTCGCCATGCGCACCATCGCCTATCCGCACATCCAGACGCACCGGTTCTACGAGCCGGCCGCGGCCGACGTCCGCGTGTTCGACCTGAAGGTGGCGCCGGTGAAGGTGGGCTACGTGATGGGCAGCGGCGACCAGGTGCCCGACGCGCTGCGGCGAATGGGCCTGCCGGTCACCGAGCTCGACGACGAGGCGCTGGCCTCGGGCGATCTCTCCGCCTACGACACGATCGTCGTCGGCATTCGCGCGTCCGAGGCGCGGCCGGCGTTCGTGGCGAGCAACGGGCGGCTGCTCGATTACGTCCGTGGCGGCGGGACGCTCGTCGTGCAGTATCAGCAGCCTGATTACGTGCAGCGCAACCTTCCGCCGCTGCCGGCGCAGATGGCCTCGCGCGTCACCGACCAGACGGCGCCCGTCAGGATCCTGCAGCCGGGGCATCGCGTCTTCACCACGCCGAACGCCATCGGCGAGGCCGACTTCGCCGACTGGGTGCAGGAGCGCAACCTTTACGCGTTCACCACCTTCGACCCGCAGTACACGGCGCTGCTCGAGTCGGCCGATCCGGGCGAGCCGCCGCAGTCCGGCGGTCAGGTGATCGCGCAGGTGGGCAAGGGCACCTACGTGTACACGGCGTATGCGTGGTTCCGCCAGTTGCCGGCGGGCGTGCCGGGCGCGTACCGGCAGTTCGCGAACCTGGTGAGCCTCGGCGCGAAGTAGGCACGCGGTCCGGCGCTGGGCCCGGGGCGTGACAGGCCCCGGGCCCCGAGCGCTATCGCATCACGCCGACCTCGATGCGCGAGGCCTGCGCCGCCGAGCGGTACACGCGCTGCCGGGCCTTCTGGTAGGCGCTGGCCGGCGCGGTGTTGATGTTGGTGAACACCTGCGGGTTGCGGTTCACCAGCGGGAACCACGTGCTCTGGATCTGGATCATGATCCGGTGCCCGCGCCGGAAGGTGTGGAGCACGTCGTTCATCGCGAACTCGACGCGGGTCGGCTGGTCGGGGGCGAACGGCTCGGGCCTGGCCAGCGAGTTGCGGAACTTGCCGCGCATCACGTCGCCGCGCACCAGTTGCTGGTAGTCGCCCATGCGTACGTTGCGCGGGTTGGGCGCGGGATCCGGGTAGGCGCCCGGATAGACGTCGATCAGCTTCACCACCCAGTCGGCGTCGGTGCCCGAGGTCGACACCACGAGCTTCGGCGCGACGGGGCCGGCGATGGTGACGTCCTCGGCGAGCGGCGCGGTCTGGTAGACGAGCACGTCGGGCCGCGTCGAGGCGAAGCGCTGGTCGTCGACCATGTACTCCCGCGTCATGTTGATCGTGACGTCCTTGACGAAGGGCACCGGCCGCGCGGGATCGCTGACGTACTCGTCGAGGCCCTCGGCCGCCGGCGGCGCCTCGAAGGCCAGCGTGCCGTTCTCGCGCAGGTAGAGCGCGGTCGTGACGGCGGCCTTCGGCGGCCACACGTCGAACCGGCGCCAGACGTTCGTGCCGGTCTCGAACATCCACGCCTCGGTCGACGGCGGTTCGCCCTCCTGCTTCAGCCAGGCGCGGAAGAACGGCGCCTCGATCTGCTCGCGGTAATAGGCGCCGGTCCGGCTGTCGAAGCGCACGTCGCCCAGCGCGTCGCCGTCCGAGCGCGCCCAGCCGCCGTGGAACCACGGGCCCATGACGATCCGGTTGTTCGTCGCCGGGCTCTGCGACTCCACGGCGCGGTAGATCTGCAGCGACCCGTAGAGGTTCTCGGCGTCGAACCAGCCTCCCACCGTCATCACCGCGGGGGTGATGCCCTTGAGGTGGGGCCGCAGGTTGCGTGCCTGCCAGAACTCGTCATAGGCCTCGTGCGCCATCAGCTCGCGCCAGAACGGCACGTCCCCCTTCAGCCACTTCGTGTCGAACTCGGGCATGGCGCCGGTGTCGAGGAACCACCGGTAGCCATCGGGAGTTCCGTGGTCGAAGCGCGCGAAGCCCGCGCCGGGCTGCGTGGGGCGCCGCCCGAAGGCGGCGAAGAAGTTGAAGGCGTGCGGCAGCCACAGCGCGCCGTTGTGGTGGAAGTCGTCGCCGGCGAACCAGTCGGAGATCGGCGCCTGTGGCGACACCGCCTTCAGCGCCGGGTGCGCGTCGATCATCCCGGCCGCCGAGTAGAAGCCCGGGTAGGAGATGCCGTAGAGCCCCACGCGCCCGTTGTTGCTCGGCACGTGCTTGACGAGCCAGTCGATCGTGTCCCACGTGTCGGTGCTCTCGTCGACGTCGGCGCGGCCCGCCTTCTTCGCGATGTGCGGGCGCATGTTGACGAACTCGCCCTCCGACTGCATCCGGCCGCGCACGTCCTGGTAGGCGAAGATGTAGCCCTCCTTCGCGGTGACGTCCGAGGGCCCGAGGCTGTCGCGGTAGGCGCCCGATCCGTACGGCGCCACGCTGTACGGCGTGCGGTTGAGCAGGATCGGCCAGGCATGGCTGTCGTCCTTCGGGACGTACACCGAGGTGAAGAGCTTCACCCCGTCCCGCATCGGCACCTGGAATTCGTACTTCGTGTAACGTGCGCGGACATCGTCGGATGCGGGCGGCGCCTGCGCGGCGATGAGCGTGAGGGCGGCGGCAACGGGAACCAGCAGCGCGAATCGAATCGAAGGGCGAACGGCTCGCATGCGTCCTCCTCGCGCCGGGCGCGGCGCGGATGAGACACGCATCATAGCGCCGGCATCCGCGGCTGGCGATCGATGGGACGGGAGGGGGACGAACCGGTTGCGCCGGCACGTGCGCCGGCGGTGACGCCGGCCACCTCACGGTGGACGACTTCGGATCTCGCGGCCGCGCACGTCGTGGCGTACGATGTGCGGCCATGCGACGTCACCTGATTGCCATCGCCCTGCTGGCTGCCGCCCCGGCCGGGACGCTGCCGGCGCCCGCCCCGACACGGTTCGAGGTGCACGAGGCCACCATCGCCGACATCCACGCGGCCATCGCCGGGCGGCGCCTCACGTGCCGCGCCCTGGTCGAGGCCTACCTGGCGCGTATCGCCGCGTTCGACAGGAACGGACCGGCCATCAACGCCCTCGTCGTCCTCAACGGCGACGCGCTCGCGCAGGCCGATGCCCTCGACCGGCGCTTCGAGCGCGACGGGCTCACGGGGCCGCTGCACTGTGTCCCCGCCATCGTGAAGGACAACTTCGAAACCATCGGCCTGCAGAGCGCCGACGGATCGCTCGCCCTCGCCGGGTTCGTCTCCGCCCGCGACGCGTTCCAGGTGCGGAGGATCAAGGAAGCCGGCGCCATCGTGCTGGCCAAGTCGAACATGGCCGAGTGGGCGTTCACGCCCTACGAGACGGTCAGCTCGATCCTGCCTGGCTACACGAAGAACCCGTACGCGCTCGACCGGGTGACGGCCGGATCCAGCGGGGGGACGGCGGCGGCCGTGGCGGCCAGCTTCGGGGCGGTCGGGCTGGGCAGCGACACCGGCAACTCGATTCGGGGGCCCTCGGCCCACCAGGCGCTGGTGGGCATCCGGTCGACGATGGGCCTGACCAGCCGGTCGGGCGTGATGCCGCTCAGCCTGCTGGCCGACATCGCGGGGCCGATGACGCGCACGGTGGAGGACGCGGCGAGGGTGTTCGAGGTGATCGCCGGCGAGGATCCCGACGATCCCGTCACCGCGGCGACGCGCGGCCGGCCGGTGGTGCGCTACGCCGAGGGCCTCTCACGCGACGGGTTGAAGGGCCGGCGGATTGGGATCCTGCGCGAGGCGTACGGGCCCGAGACCGCCGACGCCGAGGTGCTGGCGCTGTTCGGGCGCGCCATCGACGACCTCGCCCGGGCGGGCGCGGTCATCGTCGATCCGGCGCCGATCGAGGGACTCGACGCGATCCGGCGCCAGGAGGGCGTGGAGCCGTGCATGGGCTTCAAGCACGACATCAACGCCTACCTGGCGGCGCACGGCGACCGCGTGCCGGTGAAGAGCCTTGCCGAGATCGTGAAGTCGGGCCGGTTCCATCCGACGGTCAGGCGGCAACTGGAGCGGGCCGAGGCCGGACCCTCGCACCCGGCCGGATCGCCGGAGTGCGACGCCGAGACAGCCTACCGGGAACGCGTGCGCCGGACGGTGCTGGCGGCGATGGATGCGCTCAACCTCGATGCGTTCGTGTACCCGACGTGGAGCCATCCGCCCCGGCTGATTGGCGACCTGAACACGCCGCACGGCGACAACAGCCAGTTCTTCTCGCCGGTCACCGGGTTTCCCGCCGTGCAGGTGCCCATGGGCTACACGCGCGGCGTGCTGCCGGCCGGCATCACCTTCTTCGGCCGGCCCTGGGCCGACCACGAGCTGATCCGGTTCGCGTATGCCTACGAGCAGGCAACGCAGCATCGTCGGCCGCCGGCCTCCACGCCCCCGCTGCGATAGCGGGCCTGCCCGAGTCGCGGGCAGACGGACGCTCACGACGGCCTCGCCTGACGCGATCGCGCGCATCCAGCCTCGAACCGATGGCCGTCAGGTCTGGAGGGGCTGGTCCTGACGAGCCGTCTTCCACACGATCCAGAGGCCTGCCGCGCACGCGGCCGCCGCCGCGAGCGTGACGGCGATCGGCGGCAGCGACGAGGTCTCGTCGATGCCGAGCAGACGCCCCGCCTGCGGATGGCGCGCCAGCCACGCGATCAGGCCGTTGTTCATCGCGTGAACCGTCATCGACGGCAGGATCGAACCCGTCTGCCAGGCCAGCCAGGCCAGCACGATGCCGAGGGCCAGCGTGGGCAGCATGCGGTAGATCGAGGCGTGCGCGAGGCCGAAGAGCAGCGCCGAGAGCAAGACGGCCGGCCAGGCGCCGAGCCGCATCAGGCCCGAGAGCACGACGCCGCGGAAGAACAGCTCCTCGCACACGGCGGGCGTGATCGCCACGCCGAGCAGCACCACCCAGACCGGCAGGCCGGGATCCCCGAGCGTGAGCAGTTGCTCGAGCCCCCTGGTCAGCGAGTCGGGCGGCGGCGCGATGCGCATGAACACGCCGACGATGGCGATCCACGCCGAAGCGCCGATGACGAGGGCGGCCGGCAGGTGGACCGGCGCGGGCATGCGCAGGCGCAGCGTGTCGCGGGCGGAGTAGCCGAAGCCGAAGACCACGGCGAGCGCCGGCAGCAGGAAGAAGCCGTACTGGACGACGAGCAGCGCCGCCAGCAGCCCGCGCTTCTCGACGAGCAGGCTCGCGTAGAAGGCCAGGACCATCGCTACGGCGAACGTGACGAGCGCGACGGCCGGCGTCGGCACGCCGCCGGTCCGCCGCTCGAGTCCGAGCACGCGGCGCGCCGATTCACGCCCGCCGAGCATGATCTGCTCGCGCGCGAACACGCGCGCCGCCAGCGCGATGGCCAGCATGGCGTAGAGGCCCGACGAGAGGAGCACCAGGAACAGCAGATCGTGGCGGAGTTCGCCCGAGAACACCGCTTTCACCAGCAGGGCGATGTTCACCACCGGCACGAACGAGGTCCACGCGTTGAGCTCCACCGCCGGCAGCATGGTGACGCCGGCCGGCAGCGCAATCAGCATGTAGATCGGCGTGAGGAAGTTCTGGCCGTCCTTGAAGTCCTTCGCGAAGGCCGCCACCGCGAGGAACAGCGCCGAGGTCGTCATCGTGATCGGCACGAGCAGCAGCGCCGCCAGCCCGAATGCCGATGGCGCGATCGAGAACTGCCCGCCGGGCAGGAGGCGGGCCACGGTCAGCGACAGGCTGCCGACGTTGGCGAAGGCGGCGGTCAGGCCCACCACCCACACGGCGAGGAACTTGCCCGCGACGATTTCGCTCGACCGCAGCGGCGCCACCATCAGCGTCTGCATGGTGCCGCGTTCCTTCTCGCCCGCGGTGAGATCGATGGCGGCGTAGAAGCCGCCGAACAGCGAGAGCGACACCAGGATGAAGGGCAGCAGCGAGCCCATCAGGTAGCCGGCACGGCGGGCCGCCGGCGCCACGTCACGCCTGAGCAGGTCGACGGCCTCGGCGAAACCCGGCGGCAGGTCCTTCGCGCGCAGGCGCGTGGCGAGCAGCGACGCGCGGTAGCCGGCGACCACGGTCTCCACACGTTCGCGCGCGGCGCGCGAGTCGTCTCGCACCGAGTCGAAGTAGAGCGTGACGGGCGCCTGGTCCTGCGCGTCGAGCGCCTGCTGGAAGCCGGGCCAGGTGACGATCACGGCATCGGCGCGCCTGGAGGTGAGCAGCGCGCGCGCGGCGGCCATGACGGCGTTCTCGCGCTCGTAGAGTACCGGCCCGTTGCGCCGCTCGCTGCCGGCGGCGGCCTCGCCGGGCGCCGCCGCCGCCGGGCGCGCCGACCCGTCGTCGAAGGCGCGCCGCAGGTCATCGGGCGCCTCCAGCCATGGCCTGACGTCGAGGCGGGCGGCCTCGGCCCTCAGCGCCGCGTCGAGGGCCGGGGCCGTGTCGCCCCAGGTGGCGACCACCGAGCGCCGGGCCTCGGTGGCCGCTTCCTGCGACTCCTGCAGCCGGGCCAGGCCCATCATCAGCAGCGGGTAGACCAGCACCGGCAGGCCGATCATCATGAGCAGCGTGCGGCGATCGCGCAGCGTCTCGACGAGCTCCTTGCCGACGATCGTGAGGATTCGCTCCAGCCGCATGGCGATCTCAGGCTACGCGGCGCCCGTCGCGCGGCCGGCGTGGTGGAGGAAGGCGTCGGTGAGGTTCGTCTGGCCCGATCGTTCCAGCAGGTCGGCCAGCGGGCCGGCGTCGACGATGCGGCCGGCGTGCAGCAGGTAGATGCGATCGCAGAGGTATTCGGCCTCGCCCATGATGTGCGTCGAGAACAGGACGGCGCGCCCGGCCGCCCGCTCGCGGCGGATGGCCTCCACGATGAACTGGCCGCTGATGACGTCGAGCGCGGTGGTGGGCTCGTCGAGGATCAGCAGGTCGGGGCCGTGCAGGAAGGCGCGCGCGATGTTCGCGCGCTGCTTCTGGCCGGAGGAGAGCGTGCCGCAGGGCCGGGTGGCGAACGGGCCCATGTCGAGCGCGTCGACGAGGTGGCGGATGCGCGATTCGAGCCCGGCGCCGCGCATCCCGTAGAGCCGGCCGAAGTAGCGCAGGACCTCGACCGGCGTCAGCCGCTGGTAGAGCTGCGTGTCGCCCGAGAGGAACCCCAGGCGCCGCCTGGCGGCGAGCGGATCGGCGCCCAGGTCGATGCCGCAGATGGTGACGCGGCCCCGATCGGGCGTGAGGATGCCCGCGAGCATGCGCAGCGTGGTGGTCTTGCCGGCGCCGTTGGGTCCGAGCAGGCCGACCACTTCGCCCGACCCGACCTCCAGCGACACGTCGTCGACGGCGGCGACGCCGGGGAAGCGCTTCACGAGATGGCTGGCGAGCAGCGCGGCCATGGCGTGGGAATACTAACCCGTGACGGAAGGTTGACCTGCAACCGTTGGCGCCCGTCAGCGGCGCGTGCCGGCGGCGCGCAGCGCCGGCGGCGCCGTGTCACCCATCTCCTTCAGCCGGCGGAACAGCGTCGCCACGCCGATGCCGAGCAGCGCGGCGGCCTTCGTGCGGTTGCCGCCGGTGTCCTCCAGCACGCGCAGGATGTGCGCGCGCTCCACCTCGGCGAGCCGCAGCGGGTTCCCGCCGCGATCGACGCCGGATGTCGCCCGCACTTCCTCGGGCAGGTCCTCCACCTCCACCCGTCGCTCCTGCGCCAGCACGACCGCCCGTTCGACGACGTTCTGCAGTTCGCGGACGTTGCCGGGCCAGTGCCACTTCAGCAGCAGGTCGGCGGCGCGCGGCGTGAACGCGTCCACGGGGCGCTGCAGCCGCCTGGAGGTCTCGGCCAGGAACCGGCGCGCCAGCGGCAGGATGTCGTCGCGCCGCTCGCGGAGCGGCGGGATGTGGATCTCGATGACGCGCAGCCGGTAGAACAGGTCCTGCCGGAAGCGCCCCTCGGTCACCTCCGCCGCCAGGTCGCGATGGGTGGCGGCCAGCACGCGAACGTCGACGCGGCGCGAGCGGTTCTCGCCCACGCGGCGCACTTCGCGATCCTGGAGCACGCGCAGCAGCTTGGCCTGCATCGATGGCGGCAGGTCGCCCACCTCGTCGAGCAGCAGCGTGCCGTGATTGGCCGCCTCGAAGAGGCCGACGCGATCCTGCGCGGCACCGGTGAAGGCACCGCGCGCATGCCCGAACAGCTCGCTCTCCATCAGCGCCTCGGGCACGGCGGCGCAGTTGACGGCGACGAAGGCGTGCGCGGCCCGCCCCGACTCGTCGTGCACCAGGCGCGCGACGGCCTCCTTGCCGGCGCCGCTCTCGCCGCTGATGAGCACCGTGGAATCGACGCGCGAGACGCGCCGCGCCTGGTCGAGCACGCGCTGCATCGTCGCGCTCTGCGCCACGATGCCCGTCTGCTGTTCCTCCACCTGCACGCGCGCCAGCTCGCGGCGCCGCACGGTAAGGCGCCGCTCGGTCAGCTTCAGCAGGTCGGTCACCTGGCGCAGCGCCTCGTCCAGGCACTCGCGATTGAAATACGCGAGCTGCGCCTTCACGCTGTCGTCCCACTGCTCGACGGGCCGGCCGGCCATGAGGCAGCACGCGTCGCCCCGGGCCTGACATTTCTCCTCGATGCAGTAGATGTCGCGGCCGTGACTGCAGCTGAGGTAGCCGCTGGCGAAGCCGCACAGCGTCCAGCAGACCGGTTCGTCGGCCGCCCCGACGTGCGTCAGGTGTTCCTGGGCTTCGTAGGAGTCGTACCACACCGCCTCGGCGAAATGGCGGGGGGCGGCGCCCTTGGGCCGGGGCACCGGTTCATAACGCAGGAACCCCTGCAACTGGTGCAGGCGGCCGCCCGCAAGCTGCCACTCGCGCGTGCTGTCCCAGTCGTAGGTGGTCCGCAGGGCCTCGGCCGTGCGCCAGCCGTGCGCGAAGCCGAAGCGCGTCAGCACGGCGCGGGCGGCGGCGATCCCGAGCGTGCCCACCAGCTCACGACGCAGCAGGCCGAGCGCCGCCGTGTTCAACAGCACGGCTCGGTCGGACGCGAAGCGCAGCACACCACCCTTCGGATGGAACTCGAGCAGCTCCCGAAGATCGAGATCGCGGGCACGCATGATCAGCCTCTCAATCTGACATGGCAAATCTATCAAATTGGTAGGTGTCGTGCATGGCCGGACGCGAAGATGGCCGAAGGACGGCATTCGAGACGACAGGAGCGCTGGCAGCGCTCTTGCCTTGACGACAGCCATGCCGCGGTTTCGATGACCGGGACCGCGGAGACCGACGACACAGGAGGAACTGCATCGTGACCACCGCGACGACCCGTGCGTACAAGATCGACCTCGCCCACTCGGAGCTGCTGTTCCAGGTCCGTCACCTGCTCAGCAAGGTGCGTGGCCAGTTCGACGACTTCAGCGGCACGATCGACTTCGATGCCGAGCGGCCCGAGCGCTCCTCGGTGTCGCTGACCATCAGGACGGCGAGCATCGACACCAACCAGGCCGATCGTGACGCGCACCTGCGGTCGGAGGACTTCTTCGCCGTCGAGCGCTTTCCGACGCTCACCTTCGTGAGCACCGGGATGACGCCGCGCGGCGAGGGCGGGTTCGACGTGGCCGGCGACCTCACCATCCGCGGCACCACGAGGCCGGTGGTGCTGCCGGTGACCTATCTCGGCATCGCGAAGGACCCGTGGGGCACCGAGAAGCTGGCGTTCGAGACCGAGATCGTGCTCAACCGGAAGGACTTCGGCCTCACGTGGAACGCGACGCTCGAAACCGGGGGCTTCCTCGTCGGCGACGAGGTGCGCGTGACCGCGTCGGTGCAGGCGCAGGCGGCCTGACCGCGGCGCGCCCGCCATCGGGTGGCGTGCGGGAGATCGTGCGGCGGCGGATGAGACCGGGGCGGCGGGGCGCCGGGTGTGATAGTGATATCGCCCGGCGCGCCATGCCGGCGCGCCGCTACCCGGGGGCATCCCGTCATGCTGTCTGCCTTCGTGCTGGCGCTGAGCGTCCAGGCTGCCGCGGCCGCGCCGGTTCCCGCCGCTGAACTGGTTCCAGGCACCACTTACGATCCGGCCATCCCGACCACCCGCGAGGTTCTTGGCTACGCCGTCGGCGAGCGGATCGCGCCGCCGGAAGACCTGGTCGTCTATCTCCAGGCGCTCGCGAAGGCCGCGCCCGATCGGACCCGCCTGGTCGAGTACGCGCGGTCGTGGGAGGGGCGCCCGCTGGTTGCGCTGATCGTGGCGGCGCCAGAGCGGATCGCGCGACTCGACGACG
This sequence comes from Vicinamibacteraceae bacterium, assembly GCA_039812685.1. Lineage (GTDB taxonomy): Bacteria > Acidobacteriota > Vicinamibacteria > Vicinamibacterales > JAFNAJ01 > JBDIBB01. The sequence goes on along the minus strand of JBDIBB010000027.1, from coordinate 9,050 downwards.
TGCAGCGCGGGCTGCGCCGGCTGGCCGACCCGCGGACGCTCGCGCCCGGCGAGGATGCGCGCCTGGTGGCCGACCTGCCCGTGGTGGTGGCGCTGGTGCACGGCGTGCACGGCAACGAGATCTCGCCTGGCGGCGCCGCGATGGCGATGGCGCACCACCTGCTCGCCGCGCGCAACGATCCGGCGGCCGACCTGATTCGCCGCGAGGCGATCGTCCTGATCGATCCCACGCAGAACCCGGACGGCCGCGCCCGGTTCGTGGCCAGCAACGCCCAGGGGCGCGCGGCCGCCCCCGACCCGTTGCCGTTTTCGGCCGAGCACGACGAGCCGTGGCCGGGCGGGCGCTCGAACCACTACCTCTTCGATCTCAACCGCGACTGGTTCGCGCAGACGCAGCCCGAGAGCGCCGGCCGCGTGAAGCTGCTGCTCGACTGGTCGCCGCAGGTGGTGGTCGACCTGCACGAGATGGGCGGCGACTCCTCCTACTACTTCCCTCCGGCCGCCGAGCCGGGCAACCCGCACACCACGGCTGCGCAGAAGGCGCTCTATGACGTCTTTGGCCGCGCGATGGCGGCGCGCTTCGACGCACGCGGGTTCCCATTCTTCACGGGCGAGGTGTTCGACGCGTTCTATCCCGGCTACGGCGTGTCGTGGCCGACGGCGCAGGGCGCCATCGGCATGACGTTCGAGATGGCCTCGGCGCGCGGGCTGGTGTACCGGCGCACCGACGGCACGCGGCTGACCTACGAGGACGGCATCCTGGAACATTTCACCGCCGCGCTGGCCACGGCCGAGACCGCGGCGCGCCACCGGGAGCGGATGCTGCGTGAGTACGTCGAGTTCCGGCGAAGCGCCATCCGCGACGGGGAGACCGGCACACGGGAGTACGTGCTCACCAGCGGCGACGCCGGGCAGACCGAGCGGCTGGCGCGGCTGCTGGTGCGCAATGGCATCGAGGTGAGGCGTGCCCGCGAGGCGGTGGTCGCCGGCGGCCGCACCGTTCCGGCGGGCGCTTTCCTCGTCTCGCTCGCCCAGCCTGCCGGCCGGCTCGCCCGCAACCTGCTCGACGCGCAGACGTCGATGAATGCCGCGTTCGTGAAACGGCAGAACGAACGGCGTGCGATGCGCCTGCCCGACCAGATCTACGACGTGACGGCGTGGAGCCTGCCGTTGCTGTGGGATATCGACGCGCTTGCCGCCACGACGCCCATCGGCGCCGGGTCCGAGCCCTACACGCCCGGGGCGGCGCCGGCTGCTCCCGATCTGCCCGAGGCGAAAGTCGGCTACCTGCTGCCGTGGAATGCCACCACGGCAGGCGCCATCGCCGACGCGCTCGGCGCCGGCCTCAAGGTGCGGTTCTCGCCTGGGACGTTCACGCTCGCCGGACGCAGTTTCGAGCGTGGCACGGCCATCCTCCGCGTCTCCGACAACCCCGATCGCCTTCGCGACCGTCTCGTCGCCATCACGGGGCGCCACGGGGCCACGGTGGTGCCGATCGACACGGCGTTCGTCGAGTCGGGCATTTCGCTCGGCAGCGGGCAGGTGCGCGTGATGAAGGCGCCGCGCGTGCTGCTCGCGTGGGATGCGCCCGCCTCGAGCCTCTCGGCGGGGTGGGCGCGCTACGTACTGGAACGGCGCTACGGCGTAGCGGTCACCGCCGTTCGCGTCGCGTCGTTCGGGCGTGTGCCGCTCGACGAGTTCGACGTGGTGGTGCTGCCATCGGGCACTTACTCGCCTGCGCTCGGCGCCGAAGCGACGCGCCGGCTGAAGGAGTGGATGACGCGCGGCGGCACGCTGATCACCGTCGCCGAGGCATCGCGATGGGCCGCACGCGAGGCCGTCGGCCTGCTGGAGTCGCGCACGGAGCTGCGCGGCGGCGCGCCGGAGGGCGATGCCCCGCCGAAGCCCAGGGGCGACGCCCCGAAGCAGCCCTTCGATCTCGATGCGGCGATTCAGCCGCCGCAGGATCGTCCCGATCCGGTTCCGGGCGCCATCCTGCGCGTGTCGCTCGACACCGAGCACTGGCTGGCGGCGGGCACCGACGGCGAGATCCAGGCGCAGGTGGAGAGCCAGCGCATCTTCACCCCGATCACGCTCGACAAGGGGCGCAACGTCGGCACCTACGCAAAGGCCGATCGCCTGCTGGCCAGCGGCATCCTGTGGCCCGGCAGCGGCGAGCCGCTCGCGCAGAAGGCGTTCCTCGTGCACCAGCCCATGGGCCAGGGCCACCTGATCGCGTTCGCGGAGGATCCGAACGCGCGGGCGTTCGCCGAGTCCACGATGCTGCTGTTCGTGAACGCGGTGCTGCTGGGGCCGGCGTTCTGAAGCGTCGGGACCCCCGCGAGCCGCGGGGGTCCCGATGCGGCGGCCGGGTTCGCGGGCCTGCTGCTACGACTTCGCGCGCAACAGCAGCACCGGGACGTCCACCTCGTGGCGGACGCGGCTCACCGTGGTGCCGTGGATGAGGTCGCCGAGACCGCGGTGGCCGTGCGTGGCCATGGCCACCATGTCGACCCGCTCGTCTGCGGCGATGCGGACGATTTCGCTGGCGGGATCGCCCAGTCCCAGGCGCCAGCACGCGTCGAAGCCCTCGGCGCGCAGGTCGTTGACGAGCCGATCGAGGTATTCGCGATCCTCGCGCATCTCCTCCGACTCGCGCAGTTTCAGCCGATCGTAGTTGCGCGCGGCCCAGCCGTCGGCGACGTGCACCAGCACGAGCGCGGCGCCGGTGAGGCGGGCGAGCTGGCGCACGTGATCGACGATGGTCGCGTCGGCGCCGCTGTGCTCGATGGCAATCAGGATCCGGTGATACACGTCACTACCCCACGGCAACGCTCCCGGTCATCGTCTGGACGAGCAGCCAGACGTTGAGCCCGGCGATCAGCAGCGTGACCGGCCATGCGAGGGCCTTCATCCAGAACGGGATCGCGAAGACCCCCATCTTCCGGCGATCCGAGACGAACAGCAGCAGCGGGAAGACGGCGAAGGGCAGCTGCAGGCTGAGCACCACCTGGCTGAAGATCAGCAGCGGGCCCGTCTCGCGCTCGCCGTAGAGGCTGATGACCACGATGGCCGGCACGATGGCGAGCAGGCGCGTGATCAGCCGCCGCAGCCACGGGCGCAGGCGCAGGCCGATGAAGCCCTCCATCACGATCTGGCCGGCCAGCGTGCCGGTGATCGTCGCGTTCTGGCCGCTGAAGAGCAGCGCGAGGGCGAACATGGTGCTGGCCAGCGAGGTGCCGAGCAGCGGCGCCAGCATCTGGTAGGCGTCGCCGATGTCGGCGATGTGCTCGTAGCCCGTCCCGTGGAACGTCGCGGCGGCCACGATGAGGATCGCGGCGTTGATGAACAGGGCGCTCGACAGCGCCACGGTCGAGTCGAGGGTGGCGAAGCGGATCGCGCTCCGCCGGCTCGGCTCGTCGTCGCCGTACTTGCGGGTCTGGACGATCGAGGAGTGCAGGTAGAGATTGTGCGGCATCACCGTCGCGCCGAGGATGCCGACGCCGATGTAGAGCATCTCGGGGTTGCGCACCAGGTCGAGGGAGGGGACGAAGCCCGCCAGCACGGCGCCCAGCGCGGGCCGCGAGAGGTAGAGTTCGACGGCGAACGCCGAGGCGATGCCGAGGATCAGGAGCACGACCAGCACCTCCACGTACCGGAACCGGTGCTGCTGGAGGTAGAGCACGACCAGCACGTCGAGGGCCGTGAGGCACATGCCCCAGAGCAGCGGCAGGCCGAAGAGCAGTTGCAGGGCGATGGCGGCGCCGATCACCTCGGCGAGATCGGTGGCGGCGATGGCCACCTCGGCCAGCAGCCAGAGCGCGAGCGTGACGGGGCGCGAATAGGAGTCGCGGCAGGCCTGCGCGAGGTCGCGGCCGCTCGCGATGCCGAGCCGCGCGGCCATCGCCTGCAGCAGGATGGCCATCAGGTTCGACGCCATGACCACCGCCAGCAACGCGTAGCCGAAGCGCGCGCCGCCGGCGATGTCGGTGGCCCAGTTGCCCGGATCCATGTAGCCCACGGCCACCAGGTAGCCGGGGCCGGCGAAGGCGAGCATGCGGCGCCAGAAGCCGGCGCCGGCCGGCACGGGCACCGAGCCGTGCACCTCGGGGAGGCTGCGATCGGCATTGGCGGCGGGTGCCGGCACCTCAGGCGAGGCGATCGCCGGGACGGGGGGATCGGGGGCGCTCATCGCGTCACTGGGCCTGACCCTGGGGATTCTACAGTGGACCCGCCGGCGGCGTACACGCCGGGAGGCGGGATCTCGGATGCCGGTGCCCCCAAAGTCCCGGCCTCCAATCTCCCGCCTCCCGACCTCGTGGCCGCGCGCCGTGCGCGGCAAACTCCGGACCCGATGGCGCTACACCTCGCGATCCTCCTCGTGTGGCGTGAGGAACCCGCGCCGCAGCGCCTCGAACTGCGCGCCGGTCATCATCGCCGTGGGCGGGACGAGCCACTCGCCGCCGTCAGCAGCCGCGATGCCGAGTTCCATCTCGAGAAAGCCGTTGAGGCGGTGATCCTCGCGGCGCAGCCAGCCATGGGCCCGCTCGCCCGTGGGCCAGGACTCGAACTCGCGCGTGTGCGGCGCGATGGCCGCGATCCAGCCGCGGCGGTAGGGGTCGCGGTGGATGAGGCCCGGCTCGCGCGCCACGCGTTCGTTGATCGAGACGACGCGGCCGCCGGTGGGGGCGGCCAGCGGCAGCCGGTGATCGCCCACCTCGAGCGTGGCGATCTCGTCGCCGCGCCGCAGGTCGGTTCCCACCGGCGCCATCCGCAGCACGCGGACGCCGGGCAGCACGCGCTGGGCGATGTCGTCCAGGCCGACGCGCACCGAGCCGTCGCCCTGCTCGCCGAGCCAGGTGTGGCCCGACGCGTAGTAGAGCCCGCGGCGCCACAGCAGCGAGCCATCGCGCACGAGGCCCTGCGCCCGCTCGCGCCAGCGGGCCACGCGCTCGGCGCCGAGGAAGAACAGCGCGAGCGGCGCGACGATCAGCGCCAGGAGGGCGGCGGCGACCAGGAACCGGATCAGGATTCCGACCACCGCGATGGCTGCAGTCTGGAAGAAGGTGGTGAGCGGTTCCATGGTCGTCTCCTCTGGCTCAATCCGACACGTGGCAGAAGCTGCAGTCGTCGGTCACCGCGAACGCGTCCTCGCCGTTGTGGCAGCGTCCGCACTGGCGGCGCGCGTCGAAGTTCTTGTGGAGGATCGGCACCGGCGTTCCGCGCGAGCCGAGGATGCCGTGATCCTTCGGGTGGCACGCCGTGCACTCCGGCTTCGAGGCATCGACGTGCGTCGAGTGGTTGAACCTCACCTGGCCCGGGCTGTCGGTCCCCATGGTGAGCTTGAGCCCGTCGCCGGGCAGTTTCGGCAGCGCCTGCGCGACGGCCAGGCCGCCGCCGACGAGCGCGGCGAGGGCGATGGCCGGGAGGCAGGCGAAGAACAGGCGTCGCATGACGGCAGTCTCCTCTACGAGAGCAGGTGCTCGCGCGCGATCTCGTCCCACCGCTCCTGGTCGATCGCGGCGGCGAGACCGTCCACCGGGACGCCGCCGTCCTGGAGGGCGAGGCCGAGGTCGGGCGTCATCCGCAGCCGCAGCGCGTCGGTCGCCTGCTGAATCCAGCGGCGGGCCAGGTCGCCGGTGAGCAGGCCGCGGGCCGTGGGCGCCACGCGGGGCCCCTCCACCTTCAGCAGCCAGCCCTGGTGGTAGGGATCGCTCTTGACGACCGCCGGCTGGTCGATGGCCTCGCGATTCACCGCGGTGACGACGCCGGTGACCGGCGAGACCATATCGACGACCTTGCCGTCCACGTGCAGCCGCCACGCGGGCGAGCCCTGGTGCACCTCGGTGCCCACCCCGGGCAGTTCGATCTGGTGGATGGGGCCGACGAGCTTCTGGGCGAAGTCATCGGCGCCGACCAGGGCCGCCGTCGTGCCATCGAGCTTCGCCCAGGCGTGACCGGGGTGGTAGGCCGCGTCCTTCGCCAGCTCGAACCACTCCGTCATGGTGGTCGTCAGGCTGCGCGCCGGGCGCGTCGCGGCCAGCGCGTTCTGGCGGCCGGCCGAGACGTAGCGCCAGAAGGGGATGAAGAGCAGCAGGTAGCTGATGGCGACGACGTACTCGATGGTCTTCGTCGAGTAGAGCGTCAGGATGCCGTGGGTTTCCATTCCTTGTCTCCTCGGATCGGACGGGTCCGATGCCGCCTCAATGCGCCTCGAACTCGGGATGGTCGAACAGGACCGGCATGCGGTAGCACACCCAGCGGAACGCGACGATGGCGACCATCAGCAGCGCGCCGGCGATGAGCCATTCGCCCGTGCTGGGGTAGTACCGGTCGGCCACGTTCCAGTTCAGCGCGATGACCGACACGTTCATGCGGTTCAGGATGATGCCCGCCAGCGCCCAGAAGGCGGCGACGCGCACGAGCCCGAGCCGCGCGTGGTGCGACCCGTAGGCCATCAGGAGGCAGGGCGCGGCCACGAAGCCGATGACTTCGAGCAGGTACCACGCACCCCAGCCGGTCGCCAGCAGGTCGATGTGATGACCGTCGATGAGCGCCTGGAGCTTGAGGAACAGGTAGGCGAAGAGCAGCAGCGCCGCGCCGCGGCCGAGGCCGAGCGAGAGGTGCGGCAGCCTGGCGAGCAGCGACGGCGAGAAGGCGTCGCGCATGCCCCACCTGGCGAGCGTCGAGACCGCAATCACCATGGTCAGGCCCGACACCGCGCTCGAGACGAAGAACATCGTCGGCAGGTACTGCGAGTACCACAGCGGGTGCAGCTTCGAGGGCGCCATCAGGAACAGCGCGCCGAGCGACGGCTGGTGCATCGACGAGAGAATCACGCCGAAGGCCACGAAGCCGACCGACAGGTGCAGGGTGCGCTCGCGGATGCCGCGCCAGCCGAGCCACTCGTACACCGCCGGGCTGAACTCGAGGATCAGCACGGTCAGGTAGAGGCACATGCACCAGGCGACTTCGAAGAGCACCGACGTCACGCCGAAGGAGTAGACCAGGGGGTAGGGAATCCGCCACGGCTGGCCGATGTCGATCAGCAGGCCGACCACGGCGAAGGAGTAGCCGAGGAAGCCCGCGAGCACGCCGATGCGGACCACCGGCCGGTACTCCTTCAGGCCCAGGATGTAGACCGCGGCGGCGAGCGTGTAGCCACCGGCGCCGAGCGCGACGCCCGTGATGACGTTCAGACCCTTCCAGATGCCCCACGCGTTGACTTGCGACAGGTTGGTCACCGCGCCGAGTCCGTAGATGAAGCGATAGATGATGGCGACGGCGCCTGCCAGCAGCACGACGGCTGCGAACAGGTTGAACGGGGTGACCAGGCTGCGCGCGTACTCGCGTGGGGTCGCGCCCATCAGGATCTTTTCCGTGAACCAGGAAGAACCGGTGGTCGGGACGGTGAGGGCGGTGTCAGACATGGTGGTCCTCCGCGGCGACCCGGTCTCCGGCGACTTCGTCGCGGCGGCTGGCGAATCGGTAGAGGCCCATGAGCAGCGCAGGCCCGACGGTCATGACGACGGGCACGCCCGACAGCGCGTCCTGCGCGTAACCGGCGGCCGGCGCCGTGCCGAGCCCGCCCGGCAGGCCGAGCTGGTCGAACCGGACGTCGGTGATGTACATCCAGCTCGTGCCGCCAACCTCGTGCTCCCCGTAGATGTGGTGCACGTAGCGGTCGGGGTTCTGGTAGATCCGGGTCTTGGCTTCCTCGATCAGCGCGTTGCGGTTGCCGAAGGTCAGCGCCCCGGTCGGGCAGATCGACGTGCAGGCGGGCTCGAGGCCCTGCGCCTGACGCTCGATGCAGAAGCTGCACTTCTTCACGTAGGGCACGGCCTTCTCGTACTCGAACTGCGGCACGCCGAACGGGCACGCGACCATGCAGTAGCGGCAGCCGAGGCAGCGGTCCGCGTTGTAGCGCACCGGCCCCTGCGCCGTCTTCTCCAGGGCCCGCACGAGGCAGGCCGACGCGCAGGCGGGCTCGACGCAGTGCATGCACTGCCGCTTGACGAACCGGTCCTCCCCGCTGGCATTGGTCCCCGCGTGGCGGACGACGGTGTAGGCCGTCGTCGTGGGCGTGCGATCGGTGTCGAGCACGGCCCTGTCACCAGCCTCGGCGGGTTCGGGCAGGTGGTTCACCTCGCTGCACGCCGCCTCGCAGGCGCGGCAACCGATGCACTTGGTCGTATCGACGAGCACGCCGAGACGTTCGGCGTCGGTCACGTCCTGGGCGGCGGCCGGCGGCGGCATCGCGACCGCGGCGGAGGCCGCCCCGGCAACACTCAGTTTCAGGAAAGTTCTTCTCTGCAGCCTCATGGCTGGCTCCTCGCGAGGTCAGTGGCGGGCGTGAGCGCGCATCTCAATGGCGCACAGGCCGAGCAGGATCGCGGTGATCGGGGTCAACAGCAGGGCGAGCAACATGGCACACCTCCCCAACGGGCGTAGCGGACGTCACGGCCTCGGTCGAGCCGCACGCGTCACAATTGCGAGCCAGACGCGCGACCAGCTCCTGGTAGAGCGGGCAACGCTCGAAATCCCGGCCGAGGCACGGGTGGGCCGAGGCGATCCGGTCCAGCGGCAGCATCTTCTTCACCGGGTACGCGTCGCAGAAGAGCATCACGACTTCCTTCAGATGTGGGCAGCTCATGGCGTTCTCCTGCGCGTCTCCGGTGTTGCGTCCGTCAGGACCTCCCGTGGCCCCGCCAACTCTCATAGCAACACCTGGGCCAACATCGAACGCATGGCCTGCAGCATATAAGTCGTTTGATATAAATAATTTACGTGTCAAGCGCGAGATCGCCGCAACACGGCCCGAAATGACAACCGTTGAGAATGTCAACGTGCCCGCCGGGCCAACGTGCGAACAGGCCCGCAAACATTGACGATTGTTGAAAGTCTCGACGATGTAGAAGAACTCAACGCACCGTGGAGGAATTCAACGGCTTGAGGCCTCAAGGCTTGGGGCTTGGGGCCTGGAGCCTCAAGGCTTGGGGCTTGGGGCTTGGGGCCTGGGGCTTGAGGCCTCAAGGCTTGGGGCTTGGGGCC
>JBDIBB010000026.1:0-40085 GCA_039812685.1 Vicinamibacteraceae bacterium | reverse complement strand
AGACGGGCGGCCTGCGTACAAGTACAAAATTTTGGATCGTCGGCGCTCAGGTGCGCAGACCCGCTAAACAAAGACGGCTCGGCAAGCCTGCAAGGTGTTCCGTTGGGTTGTCCGTGAAGGCGCCCGGGCGGTGACCGCGCGGCGCGATTCAGGAAGGCGCTGAGCGTTCGGGGCGTTGCGCCGCGCGACGTTCAGGGCGTGGTCTGTAGGAAGCCGGGCTCGGGGCCGCTGGGGCGCGCGAGCGACGGGTTCGGCCCGCGTCCATCAGCACGGCGATGGGCCAGCAGCCGACGAGAAACTACTGAAGATCCTTTATACAACTGGTGCACCGGTGGTGCAACCTGTGCCTTCGCCGAAGGCGGCCTGTAGCAACATGGTTCGCCCCTCCGCGTGAGCAGACAGTCAGTCGAGGCGGGCTAGAAGAGGGCGGGCTGAGGCCAGCGGTTGCTGACTCTGATCGGCGGCGCTTTCTCTCGACGCTTGTTCTTGATGGCGGTCTTCGAGACCTTCAAGTGCTGTCGCTTCTGCGCGGCGGCGAGCACCGGGAACACCCGGCCGGCCACGACCACCGGCGTGCCGTCTCTCCGGCCCGCAAGCACCAGCCACCAATTCCGTCGCTGTCGATTGCCGGCCGCCCGCCACTCGGCCAGAATCCCATCGATCATGTCAGCGACATCGGGGTAGCCGTTGACGCGCAGCCATTGCCTGGCGGTCATTCATCCTCGGGCAGGAGGTCCGGCTCCTCGGTGTCCGCTTCCTCGTCGGCCCCCTCAGTCTCGCTGTAGCTCCCGTCGTCGTCCTCGCCATCGACCCGCCAGACGTGGACCCGATTCTGTATCCCGCTCTCAACCATCCAGATCTGATCCTCGGCGTTTATCAGCTGGATGATGGTTCTGACGAACAGTTCGTTGAAGAAATACCGGACCTGCTCTGCCTCTTCGTCCGTCTCGCACGGAAAGATGAAGCGCGTGACGGCAGTCGTCTCGTCAACGAGGTAACGCTGGCCGCCCCGCTCGCGTTCCGCTGCTTCGTCGCGCGAAAGCATCTTGCCTGCCAAGAACCTGCCGTCAACGTGGTAGATCGAGTAGCCGCCGAAGTGGCTGCCAATCCAATCGCAGAGCCTGTCCAAGTAGGCGTCGTCGGTCTCGTTCGGGATCCGAGCCACTTGCCCCGCAACGGTACCGAGGCCGATCGCCTTCAGCTTCGGGATCACGTTGTCCTTGAAGAACAGGGCGTCGAGCGTCGTCCGAAGCGCCGTCTCATTGGTCAGCGGCATGAAGAACTCGTACACGATGACTCGGTCGTACTCGTCCTTCGTGTAGTCGGCGGCGATGGGCCGTACCTGCGTGACGTGACGCTGGAAGCGCTTCCACGGCATGTACGGTCGGTATGCTTCGCTGACTCGGTACTGGCCGCCGCCGATGTCGACCACGAACGGCTTGATCTGCTTCGACCAGTAGGTGTCGAACGTCTTCTTCTTCGTCCAGCCGGCGAACTGCTGAAGCTGTTGGCGCGTGAACGAGGCCTGTGACTGGAGATGCTCGTTCAGAAAGCGACGGGCCTTACGCTGCGGAAGGTCGGACGGCATCTACAGCTTCCCCTGGTTGGCTCGCGCCACGAAGCCCTCCAGCGTGACGATCTCGACGTTCTCCGCGGACGGGATGTAGCGCTTCAGCCCACCACCGGTGTAGAACGTTCGCCACTTCCAGCCCTCGCCACCGAGGACCAGGTACGCCTTGTCGTAATCGCCTGCGTCCATCGCTTCGACGAGGCAGATGACCTCGAACGGCACCTTCTGCTCCGCGGTGCCTGAAACCTGTTGCCACTTCATCGAGACAAGGACCTTCCGCCCATCCTTTTCCGCGATGGCGTCAACCTTGTGGGCCCCGATTCCGAGCCTCTTGCCGAGGCTGACTTGCGCCCTCCACGAGTAGCCGCCTTCGTCGAGCGCCGGCAGCACCATGCGCTCAAGCACGCCGCCGGTTCGCGTCCTTCCAGGCGACATCGCGTCAGAGGTTCCGGGTCGCCAGTACCTCCTTCGCGGGGGTCCGGTCGCCGGTGCAGTTGATGCGGCGAGGCGCATCGAGCGTCCTTACCTTGAATTCGAGGGACTCGTACAGATCAAGGATGCGCTTGGTCGCCTGATTAGAGAGGATCACAGGGCCCTTGTGGCGCGAGAGCCACTCTGCGGTACGCACCTGATCCTCCCAGCTGAAGCCACCCTTCGAGTACGCCGTGAACTGCACGTCATATGGCGGGTCTGCGTAGATGAAATCCGTTGACTCGAAGGTGGATCGGTACGGGATGGTCTTGTAGCGGCCGAACGGAACGTTGAAACCGCCCTTGCTGTTGAAGCGGCACAGACCGTTGTAGCCGGTGCGATTGAGGTAGTAGAAGAGACCAGCGGCCTCCGCCGTCGCACCCCTGCCTGTAGCCAACAGCTCGTTGAATCGCTCGCGGGCGCGGTAGTATGCGTGGCTCTCGTTCTTCATCGGGAACACGATCGAGAGCCCCTTCTTGAGGCACTGGTAGAAGTTGATGACGTGCGGATTCACGTCGTTGAGCAGGGCCTTCTCGGGAACGAGGCCCGTGGCCACCGCCAGTCCGCCGCAGAAGGGCTCGACGAGGCGACGCCGGCTGTGGGCGCGCCAGTACGGGAGCAGCTCCGGCAACTGCCACCGCTTGCCGCCGGCCCACTTCAACGGCGGCTTGACGGCCGGACGAGTCTCGGCCTCGGGCTCCCGGCGGAACGCTCGCACAACACCCATGATTCGGACGACGACGATAGCATATAGTGTGTCTCGGATCGCTGCACGCACAAGAGCATGTGTGTTCGACGCGGCTGGATCAGCCGCCCGCGAGCGCGCGTGCAGTCGTGGCCGGGAAGGGCGAGTACTCCATGCGAAGTTGCGGTCACGGAAGCGAGGCGCCTGTCGCCGTTCTGGAAGATCTTCCCGTTTCGCAGGCCGGCACAGGGCGGCACAAGTGCGTCATCTGCGCCTTCCAACGAGGCCATGAGGGGGCAGGCAGCGGTGCTCACGAGCAGTGCGACCACGGGCAGTCGGCGCCGGTCGAGGTGCTGCGGGCTCTACCGGAGTCCCAAGCCGGCTTGGGACTGACGAGGCACCGCTGCGCGGTGTGTGCCTACGCTGCCGGTGCGGAGTCCGGGACGGGAGCGCAAACGTACCCGGAGATCGTCTCCTCGTCGGGAACCTTCCCGGAGGGTGCGAGAGCCTCCGTAACTGTCAACGCGTACGAGCGCAACGCTGCCGCCAGGGCCGCCTGCATCGCGCATCATGGGCTGAGTTGTTCCGTGTGCGGGATGAACTTCGAAGAGATGTACGGCCTCGCGGGGAAGGGCCTGATCCACGTTCACCACCTGAGGGCGCTCGCGTCGGTCGGGGCGGAGTACGAAGTCGATCCCGTCGCTGACCTCAGGCCGGTGTGTCCCAACTGCCACGCGATGATCCATCGCGGTAACCGTATGTACTCCCTTGAGGCGGTCAGGGGCATGCTGCGGCGCAACGACTGATTGCCGGGGCAGACCAGACGCCGCGATTCGCTCACCGCAACGGTCCGGTCCAAGTCGCCGCCCCCATTCGATACGGCCGGCTCGTCGGCGGGACGATCCGCGACCCGGTCAGGGAACAGACTCTGTGGCGGGACCACCGGACGTCCGGAGCCAGCGAGACGGCGGCAGGACGGGAAAAGCCGTGCATAATGTTGAGGTTCCGTGGTTTCCAGAGCCGGGACAGAGGCGGGTGCTTGACCCGCCAAGCTCCCCTGTGCGATGCTTTTCCCAATGCCGGCAGAGTGATCTACGCGGCATGCTCAATGAGGGCCGAGAATTTCTAGGCCTCCGTTGGGACTGACTCCTCGCCAATGAGCCTTCTTCGGCCTACGGGTTGCCGTGAGAAGGACGACGAGGAATCGGCTTGAAGCACCCATGGGGTCGGGAAGGTGATTTCGGATATCAACCGAAACCCTTTCCCGAAACACAGGAGTGCGACATGTCGATTCCATCGGAAGAGCGGGCGCAGCTCGCTCGCCAAGTTCTCGTAGACATTCTTAAGCAGAACGGGCCTCAGCTGGGTGCAAAGCTCAAGCCGCAGCTGACCGCTGCACTAGGCCAGCGTCTGGGCCTCCCCGTGGATGCCTGGCACGCGCTCGTGCCGCGACTCTCGGCTTTCTTGGCGGCCAACTCGGACCTCGTAGCCGTTTCGCGCCCCGCTGGCCCCGGTGACATTCGCGTCTCGCTGCGAGACGTGTCCGGAAGTTCGCCAGCGACCGAGCCGGAAATGGGCAGGGTCTGGTACCGCCCCGACGTCTGGACGGCGTTCGTCAATCCCGACCCAAATCGTCGCAGGTTCTTCCATAGGCAGCGGCACGAGATCGCACACTTCTCCTCTCAGTCGACGCCTCCGAATCCTCAGGTAGCCGAACGCGTCCACGCGGATCCAAGTTTCGTCGAGATCGAGTTCGCCGGCGCCGACACGCAACGAGGCTGGCTCCGAGAGTTCCTGGATACGACGCCCCTGATCTCCGACGCTCACAAGCGCGTCGCACGGCACTTCACAGAACTGCCTTTCGATAGTTCGGTCAACGCGGCGTTCGCCGCTTCCCTCGGTGCCCACGGAGATGCTTGGAGACGGTTTCGGGCGAAGAAGGTAGACGACTTCGTGAGCGCGTGGGCAAGCCGTCACCAAATCGAAGTCGAGGCGCTCAAGCGCTTCCCGGCACCGGGCGAGTCGTTCGTGCAGGCTCCGCTCGCGCCCGAAGGCGGCACGGCGGTTTCTCCGACACCTCCGCCTCAGGCGACGGTTCAGGCGCCCAGCGACACGCGTTCGGGGCTCTTGAGGCTCGTCGAGTCCCTCGACGACGCGGAACTGCGTCAGGTTCTGGTTCCACTGTCGGCCGTGGAGCGAATTCTCCGGTCCCACTCCTAGCCTTGTCAGCGACCTCGCATGCCGTCCGCGGTGATCGTCGTTGGTGCCGTCGAAGGAGTTCGACGAGACCTTGAAAGGCACATCGGCGAAAGGGCTCGTGTACTGATCATCCGGCTTGCCCGGCAGGGAGGATTTCGCCTCGAACCGCACCCGTTGAGTGCAGTTCAGATGGTCGAATCGGCGGCCGACAGCGCGGACGGCCCGACCAATGTCATGGTCATCGTGCTGCCGTACGCCGCGTGCCCGCCCGAACTGGCCGGCACGATCACCGCGCTCGAGGAGTTGGGGACGACCGTGAGTCGCCCCCGGCCCGGAGAAGGGCGCTGGCCGTCCAGGCCGCCCACAATCGACGGTCGGTTTCAGTTCGCCTTGCGCGATGCACTCCTGGCTGCAATCGACGCCTGGCTCCCGGGAGAGCCGACTCCCGAGAGTGTCGAGGAGGCCGTGGCACGCGCCCGAACGGACTTCGCCGGCACGCTGCACATTCCTTCGAACGTGACGATCGAAACCAGCCTTGACGGTCCATTCTGGTACGGCGTGTTACACGCGCTTCACGACTTGTGTGAGTTGGAGCGGCGCGGAGACGCCGCCAACAAGCGTGACCTTCTTCGCGACCTTCTCAACAACCATGTCAGGGCGCCCAAGCGGACGTATAAGGTGGCGGATACCGGCGTGTTCATCACCGACGCAGCGACCGGAGAGCGGCATCACCTGCGCGAGCGGGTACACATCGTGGAAGGCAAACCTGCTGAGACCGAGAGCGTCTACTGGATCACGGTCGGCGAGGTTCGCGCCTCGTATCGGTACTTGATCGGCCAAATCGGCCGACACGCATGAGCCAGACTGCCCCTCACGCCGCCTGCCGCAACCCCTCCACCGCCCTCAGCCAATCCCTGAGCTGGTTCCAACTCGCGCAAATTGGGGACGCCAGATCTTGGGGAACCGCCCTCGGCGTCTCCCTCCGGCGGGTTTCTCCCCGGCGACCAAGACACGGCACCCTGACGTCGCTGAGCCGGCTCCAGCCCGAGCAGAGCGGAGCCGTCGACATGCCGGAGTCTGCGACATGGACTCTCCGCAGCCGGGCGCGGTAACCTCTCCCCCGCCTGGTCGCCGGTCGATCGGCGCCAGCTCATCCCGGGAGCGCTCATGAACGTCGCGGTCGTTGCCAACCTGGCGCTGTTCCTCCTCGTGATCGCCTGGCTGGCACGCCGGGCCCGGGCCGGCGCGAAGCTCTCCATCAACGTGCTGCTCGCGGTGGTGGTCGGCGCCGCGTTCGGTGCGGCGCTGCAAGGCGTCCACGGCTTCGGCAGCACCACGGTCCGCGACACCATCACGTGGGTGAACGTCGTCGGCGGCGGCTACGTACGGCTGCTGCAGATGGTCATCGCGCCGCTGGTGTTCATCTCCATCCTGGCGGCGGTCATCAAGCTGGGCAACGCCAAGGCGCTGGGCGCCATCAGCGGGAGCGTGATCGGCCTGCTGCTGGGCACCACGGCGGTCTCGGCCACGATCGGCATCGGCATGACCCGGCTCTTCGGGCTGCGGGCCGACGGGCTGGTGCAGGGCGCCCGTGAGCTGGAGCGCGGCGCGACCCTCCAGACACAGGCCAGCGAGGTCACGAACCTCACGATTCCGAACCTGCTGCAGTCCTTCATTCCGACCAACGTCTTCGCCGACCTGGCGGGCACGCGCTCGATGTCGATCATCGGCATCGTCTTCTTCGCTTCGCTGCTTGGCCTCGCGGTGCTGTCGCTGCGACGGGACAAGCCGGAACTCGGCGATCGCATCCAGCACGGCACCGAGACCTTCCAGCAACTGATCCTCCGCCTGGTGCGCATCGTCATCCGTCTCACCCCCTACGGCGTGCTCGCCCTGATGGCGCGGGTGGTGGCCAACTCCAACGTCAACGACATCATCAACCTGGGTGGGTTCGTGGTGGCGTCCTACGTGGGCCTGGGCGTGATCCTCGTCCTCCACACGGTCATCCTCGCCGTGGCGGGCCTCAGCCCGAAGCGCTTCTACCAGAAGATCTGGCCGGTGCTCACCTTCGCGTTCACCTCGCGGTCGAGCGCAGCGGCCATCCCCCTCAGCGTCGAAACGCAGGTCTCGCGCCTCGGCGTCTCGCCGGCCATCGCCAACTTCGCGGCCAGCTTCGGCGCCACGGTGGGCCAGAACGGCTGCGCCGGCCTCTATCCGGCGATGCTCGCGATGATGATCGCGCCCAGCGCCGGCATCGACCCGGCGTCGCTGTCCTTCATGTCCTCGGTCGTGATGATGGCGACGATCGGCTCGGTGGGAATCGCGGGCGTGGGCGGCGGCGCGACCTTCGCCGCGCTCGTGCTCCTCTCGGCACTCAACCTGCCGGTCGCGCTCGCGGGCCTGCTCATCTCGGTGGAGCCGCTCATCGACATGGGCCGCACCGCGATCAACGTCAGCGGCTCGATGACGGCCGGCACGGTGACGGCGCGCGTGCTGGGACAACTCGACCGGAGGGTATTCGCGGCGGGGGATGCCGGCAACGCGGCGGCAGCCGGCGGGCCCGGTGAGGCGGCGGGCGCCGCGGCCTCGATCCAGCAGTAGCCCGGCTCATGCACGGAGGCCTGGGATCGCACACAGACAGGCACGCCTCCGCACGGCCGACGGGCCTTGCTGGGGGCACTGCGGCCGTCGATTCGCTTCGCCACGATCTTCAGCGAAGGCCGTCGAGCGGACCTGACACTCACTGACCGCGCGCGCACTGTGATTGTCTGTAATCCTCGGCCTGATCTCACTGACTGCGCTTCGACGCGCGACTGATTCACGTCAATGAGATCGCCCGGTCGCTCCACCGCTCGAATCCTTCGCCTCCCGCGTCGTTCGATCACCGCGCATCTCGAGTCACTGTTCGAAGAGTCACTTACGTCGAGTGTTGATACGCAGCGGCTGAGGTTGTAACTCATCTGCGCCGCTGTCGAAGAGTCTTGACCCAGCCGCATCCTGGTGCTATACCAACGCGTGCATCACGCACTGCACCGACAGCCCGTCCGCTGCTTCGCACCTGCTCAGTGGACTCGGGCTCGTGTGTTCCCCGGTTGTGAGTAAGGATCCGGTCGGGCCTATCGGCGATCCGACTGGGCCCTGGTGCGCGCTGGCCGTGGCATGACACCACCCACGCGCGCGGGAAGACCGTCGATCTCGGTCAGAAGGCCGGCGCCGTGTCGCCAGACGACACGAGACAGGCTCGGCAGGACAGGGAGATGAAGATGCCACGGTGGGCGGTTGGATTCGTGTTGATTGCATGCCTGTTCGGGTCCGGCAGCGCCGCGGCGCAACTGGCCAGCCAGACCGCCCTCGTCGGTACGGTCACCGATGCCAGCGGCAGCGTCATACCAGGGGCCACCGTAGTCGCGGTCAACCTTGGCACCCAGGACACCTACGAGACGACCACGAACGCACAGGGCCGATATAGCATCCAGTTCGTCCGCATCGGAACCTACCGCATCACGGTGGCGCTCGAGGGATTCAACACCTTCGTCGAGAACAGCGTCGAGGTGGCGACCAACCAGGTCGTGCGCACCGATGCGACACTTCGAGTGGGAGACATCTCGGAGACCGTGGACGTCACGGCAGCCGCTGCCCTGCTGGCGACGGACAGCGCCGCCATCAAGCAGAGCATCGGCCAGCGCGCCGTCGAGGAACTGCCGGTGAGCAACCGCAATGTCTGGACGCTCGCTGGCACGACGCCCGGTGTCCTTGGCGGCACGAGCAACTTCGTGGGCGCCGGGCAACGCAGCATCCAGAACAGCCTGGCACTGGACGGCATCAACACAGCGGCGAACCTGCTCACCTCGACCAGCATGCGGCCGATCGTCGACGCCGTCACCGAGGTCGAGGTGCAGACGGGGAGCACGTCGGCGGAGTACGGCTCCTACCTGGGCGTGCACGTCAACGTGGTCACCAAGAGTGGCACCAACACGTTTCACGGGTCGCAGTTTTGGTTTCTTCGGAGCGACGCCCTCAACGCCCGCGGATTCTTCGAGGACCGCAGCAAGCCTGCGAACCCCCTGCGTTACAACCAGTTCGGCGTGGAATACGATGGCCCGGTGACGATCCCGAGGCTCTTCGACGGACGTAACCGGACGTTCTTCATGGCGGCCTACGAGGGGATCCGCAGCAAGTCCGAGACGAGTTCGCTGATTTCGATGCCGACCGAGAAGATGCGTCGGGGCGACTTTTCCGAGTATCCGGGCGCTATCGTGAACCCCTACACGCTCGCGCGCTACCCCGGCAACGTCATTCCCCTCTCGGATCTGTCTCCTCAGGCATTGCGCGCCGTCCAGTACTACCCGCTCCCGAACCGGCCCGGAATCGGCGCGAATTACCTTGCCAACACCGGATCTGACGCCGACACCGATCAGTTGCTGGCGCGAATCGATCAGACGATCGGCAACAGAGTCCGTCTTTACGTGCGCTACAACTGGCAGGACGAAGTCAACGGCGTTACGGCCTCGATTCCGGTCAACAGCCGGCAGGCTCCGCGCAACAACCAGAACATCCTGGTCGCCTATACGCACACGCTCACGCCGGCTCTGCTGAACGACTTTCGTATCGGTTACCACAAGGTGACCGACGACAGCTACAACTATTTCAGTTACAGCGGGCTGGGCAACGCGGGTGCCGAACTCGGCATCCCCGGATTCGACGGAGACGTGCGGTTCCGCAATCCCGGTATCCCTAGTTTCTTCGTCACCGGTTCGCCTGAACTCGGCGTCGGTGGCAGCAACTGGCTTCAGGACGACACAACGTTCCAGGTGGCGAACGTGCTTGCCTACAGCCGCGGCGCGCACAACCTCCGGACGGGCTTCGACCTGCGCCGCCTCGCCACTGGCCGGGAGGCCGCCAACGAACCGCGCGGGTCGTTCACCTTCAACGGGCAGATGACCGGCTACGCGTTCGCCGACCTGATGGTTGGCGTTCCCCAGAGGGTCAACACTGCCGTCGAGCAGTTGCGTGGCCACGTGGCCGGATGGCGCAACGGTTTCTTCATCAACGACAACTGGCAGATCGGGCGGCGCGTCACGCTGAGCCTCGGGCTGCGCTACGAACTGAACCTGCCGGTCTTCACCACGACCGGATGGGCGTCCATGCTCAACGCCGACCAGACCAAGCTCATCCCGGCCGATCCCCCGCAACCCGGGTTCAAGTTCTACGAGGCTGATTACAAGAACTTCGCTCCACGTCTTGGCGCGACCTACCGTCCCAACGACAAGACCGTCGTCCGGGCCGGGCTTGGCGTGTACTTCAACCCGAACCAGACGAATACCTTCACGTTCCTGACGAACAACCCGCCGCTCAGCACCTTGTATCTGTTCACCAATCAGACCGGCAATCCTGTCTACACACTCGAGCAGCCGACGGGCACCGCCTCGACCGCAGCCTATCCGAACGTGATCTCGCCCACCCGCGACCTGCCGACGGCCCGCAAGACACAGTGGAGTATCGATGTCCAGCGCGAGGTGTGGGCAGGCTCTGTCGTCGAGTTGCAATACGTCGGATCGAATACGAGCCATCTCGACCGTAGCTTCATGAACAACAGCCCGGATCCCGGGCCGGGCGCCGTGAATCCCAGGCGACCAAACCAGCTGTGGGGCGAGGTCCGGACGATCAAGAACGACCTGATCGCAGACTATGACGCGGTGAGTGTCGTGCTGCGCCAGCGCATGACGCACGGACTACAGGCTACGGCGCATTACACGTGGTCGCGAACCTACGACATGGGCACGCACTCGAACTCAGGTGCGGGAAGGGGACCGAACCCGTACGACATCTGGGCCGACTACGCCGCCTCCGACTGGGACGTGCCGCACAGGTTCGTCGCCAGCTACATGTACAACTTGCCCTTCTTCCGCACGTCTCCGCAGCCCCTGCTGCGCGGTCTGCTTGGGGGCTGGCAGATCAGCGGCATCACGACGTTCGAATCGGGTCGTCCGGTGAACGTCACGATTTCCGGCGACCGCGCGAACACGAGTACGACCAACCAGCGGCCGAACTTGGTCGGTACGCCCAAGGCCAGTTGCAGCGGCTCGAACCTGACGAACTGCATCGACGCGTCGGCATTTGCCCTGCCGGCGCTCTACACTTATGGCGATGCCCCGCGGAACCCGGTACGGGGCCCGGGCCGCAACTCGACGGACTTGGCCATCCAGAAGAACATCTCGCTGGGGCTCGGGCGCGCCCAACTGCAGTTCCGGGGTGAGTTCTTCAACGTCTTCAACCAGGTGAACCTCAACAACCCGGCGTCGGTGTTCGGCACGGCAACGTTCGGTCGCATCACGTCGGCCCAGAACATGCGCCAGATCCAGTTGGGAGTGAAAATCGTCTTCTGACCGTACCGCACCCGCCCAGCTTGATCCGGCGCCGGACAACGGATGTAAGCTCCGGCTGGCGGAAGCCGCCGGCCGGCGCACCCATGCCCGGGCGGCACGATGCTTCCGCCACCACCGCACGTCCGCCTGGAGGGACAGCCATGAAGAGACGTCGATTCCTGACCGGGTCGCTGGCCGGAGGCGCCCTGCTCGGCGCCGGCCTGGACGCGGTTGCGCCCAGATCGGTCCTCGCCGCGGGCACACGCAAGACCGTTGTGCTCCAGCCCAACGGCAAGTACGACTTCCTGCTCAAGGGAGGGCACGTCATCGATCCGGCCAGCAACATCAGCGAGATCATGGACGTCGCCATCGCGGGCGGGAAAATCGCCGCCGTCGATCGGAACCTTCCCGCAGCCGACGCGAAGCGGACGATCGACGCCTCGGGCCTGTACGTCTCACCCGGCCTGATCGACATCCACGTCCACGTCTTCTACACCTTCACGCCGTTCTACTACCTCCTGCGTTTCGTGGTGGCCGACGACGTCTGCCTGCCGGCGGGCGTGACGACGTGCGTCGATGCGGGATCGGCGGGCATCGACACCTTCCCGCAGTTCATGGAGATCGTCCGGAAGTCGCGGATGCGCATCCTGGCGTTCATCAACATCTCGGCGCCCGGGATGGACATGAACGAGCACGATCCGCTCACCTTCAAGATCCCGCCGATGCTGCCAGGCGGCGAGGGCATCTTCGCGAAGTACCCCGGCGCCATCGTCGGCATCAAGTCGGCACATTACGGGCCCCGCGTGCCCTACGACGCCATCCACACCCCGTGGGCGTCGGTGGAGGCCGCCGTGGAGGTGGGACGCCGGAACGATCTGCCCGTGATGTTCGACTTCTTCGCCCGCCCGGCCGAAGGAAACTGGCCCGCGAGGACCTATCGCGATCTCGTGCTCGAGAAGGGCCGCCCCGGCGACATCCACACGCACTTCCTCAGCAAGCCACCCTACATCGACGAGAACGGGAAGGTGGCCCGCTTCTTCGTCGAAGCCCAGGAGAAGGGGTTCGTCTTCGACGTCGGCCACGGCGGCGGCAGCTTCAGGTGGGACGTCGCGATTCCCTTCATCGAGCAGGGCTTCAAGCCGGATACGATCAGCACCGACCTGCATGCCGGCGCCCTGCTCGGCGCCGCCGTCAGCATGACCAACGTCATGTCGAAGTTCCTCTGCCTCGGCATGTCGCTCGAGGACGTGATCCGCTGCTCGACGGTGAACCCGGCGAAGGTGATCAGGCGCCCGGAACTGGGCACGCTCAAAGTGGGCAGCACGGCCGACGTCGCCGTCTTCGAGGTGCTGACGGGCGAGTTCGACTACCGCGACGCCGGCATGGGCAAACTGCACGGGAACAAACGGATCCAGAACCACCTGACGATGTTCGGCGGCGAGGTGGCGTTCGACCCGTGGGGCCTGAATTCGCCGTTCTGGAAGGACATGCCTCAGCGGCCCCGGCCCTCTGGCGCGGACGCCGGCATGGATGGGGACTGAGCGGGGCGCAAGCCGGCGCGCCGCCAGGAGGTGAGAATCCGGGGGCTCGGCGCCCCCCGGATTCCACGGGGCGCAGGAGTGCCCAGGGGCTCACGTCATCCGCGAGGCGATCCGCCGTTCTCCCATTGCCGGATTCCCGGCACACGGCCCTGATTCCGGCGGGACATCGGCGTCTGACGCCCACCGCCACGCGAATGGCGCGCTCCGCGCGCGCACGCGCGACTGGCAAACGAATTGACTGTCGTGGGTCGAGGGGTTGTCCCGACCGGTCACGTCCAACCCCGGGGAGGCGTCATGTCACGCACGCTGCCGCGCGTCCTGGCGGTCCTGATCATCGCCGCGCTGGTGTCGGGCTGTTCCGGCCGGCACTCGCCGTCCGGCTTCCGCCTGCCACCAGGCGATGCGACGGCCGGCGAGAGAGCCTTCGTCGACCTGCAGTGCGCCACGTGCCACACCGTGGCCGGCGTCGATCTGCCCGCTCCAACGTTCCCGACACCTGTGGCCCTGGGCGGCCGCACCATGCTGCCGCCAACCGATGGCGACCTCACGACCGACATCATCCTGCCGGCCTCGCACTTCGCTTCGGGCTATCCGGCCGCGCAAGTCCAGGAAGGATCGAAGTCGAAGATGCCCGACTACACGGAGAAGATGACGATCCGGCAACTGGCTGACCTGGTCGCGTTCCTGCAGACGAGGTACACCGTCGCCGCCAGATGACGCGGCCGCGCGGGAACCGATCAGGCGCGGGCTGCCGCGGCGGCCTCGAACGCCCGCAGCGCCGTCGTGTCGAACAGCACGAAGCGCACCTCGCGAACCCGCGTCCGCGCCGCGCGAACGGCCGTCAACGCCACCGGCGCCGCTTCCTCGATCGGATACCCGTAGACACCGGTCGAGATGGCGGGAAAGGCCACGACCTGCGCTCCGAGCTCGTCGGCCACCCGCAGCACCGACTCGTGACAGCCGCGCAACAGCACCGCCGGCTCGCGCTCGGCCGCATAGATCGGCCCCACGGTGTGGATCACCCAGCGCGCACGTAACCATCCGCCCGTGGTGGCCACGGCGTCTCCCGTCGGCAGGCCGTCGGGATACCGCGCGCGGCGGATCTCGCGGCACGCCTCGAGGATGGCGGGGCCACCCGCCCTGTGAATGGCGCCATCAACGCCCCCGCCCCCCATCAACGACGAATTGGCGGCGTTGACGACGGCGTCGGCGTCCTGGGTGGTGATGTCTCCCTGCAGGAGGACGATCCGGACCATGCGTCGAGCATACTCCTCCGCCCCCGGGGCGGTCTCACCACGATCGCCAGAGCCCGCGCGGCGCGGCCCCCTGCCCTGCGGGCCACGCCGGCGTCCTCACGAGATCGCACGGTCTGGAGGGGTTGCCGGCTTCGAGCGGGCCGCCTCTGAGCCTGGATCGCGGAACCTGCCACGCATCGCGGTTTCCGCGGCGGTGCGGTAAGCTGCTGGAGGCGCCGTCCGCCAAGGAGAGCTCTCCGTGTTCACCGCCTCCCGTCTCGTCGTCCTGACAGTCCGTGGTGGAGGTGCCGCGTCGCACCGAGACGGGCGCGGCGTCCGGATGGCCAGGCGCGACGACCGGGAATGCGGCCAGTATTCGAAGGAGGAGCAACGCCGCCAGCCGGGATACCCCGCCCGTCCAATGCAGCGCCACTTTCGCCACGGGCTGCTGGGGCTTGCCGTGCTCGTGGCAGGCATCGTACCGGGGTCGGGTGCGGCCCAGGAGCGGCCGAAGGCCGACGAGCAGTCAGCCGAAGTGGTCGTGCGCGGATGCGCGAACGGCCGCGCGCTGGTGCCCATGGATCTGGAAGGCCAGATCCCGACGCCGCTGGCGCTCGTCGGGCGCGCCATCCGCCTCAACGGCCCGAAGGCCGTCATCAAGGACATCGAACGGCAGAAGGGACGGCTGATCGAGGTGACCGGCCTCGTGCGGCGATCCGATTTGCAACCTCAAGGCCCGAGCACGCGCGTCGGCGGGATGCGCGTCACCGTGGGCGGCACCTCGCCGATGTCGATGGATCCGACGCGCGCCGATCCCGCGCGGCAGGCCATGGCCAGCGTGGTCTACATGGACGTGTCGGGCTACCGGGTGCTCGAGAACAGTTGCCCGCGACGCTGAGGCGACCCATCGACCGGCGGGCACGATCACCGTTCCCTTGCCGGCTCTCGTCGCTCCGCCGGGGCAGGATGCAGGCTGACGACGGGTGAGAGCTGGTGGGCCGTGCTGGGATCGAACCAGCGACCAATTGCTTAAAAGGCAACTGCTCTACCGCTGAGCTAACGGCCCGGCGAGCCACCGAAGTCTAGCATGGGCGCCAGCGTACGCCAGCCGGCCCCGCCTTGCGCAGTGACGACACGAAGCTTGTCGTCCTGAGCACACAAGCGTCAAGTGCTGGGTCGGGAGCGGACGCGGTGGAACCTCGACCGCGCGCATCCTGGCGCTCTTCGCGAGCCCCCACCCACGGCCGGCGACCAACCGGCTCTTCCACCTATCCGTCTACCTTCCGCCGGCCGTCCAGGCCTGGCGCGGCGCCTCGTTGCGCCGGCCAGCGATCCGCCACCCCTCCGCAGGCGTGGCAACTGGTCCACCCGACGACACCCGCCGATCTCACCGCTGCGCTGGCTGCGCGCCGTGACGACCCAGCCTGACAGCAGAATTCCCTTCCGGAGGACCTGTCATGAGGACGAACGCGTGTCTCGGGCTCGTGGTTCTGGCCCTTTCGCTGCACGTGGGCGGGGACCTCGCCACGGCACAAACCGGGTGGATGCAGCCGGGCGTCCGGCTGTGGTACGTCGGCGGCGTCGGGGACTCCTACATGTCGTCGAACGCCGAGGAGGCCTACCTCATCGAGTCGGTCGCCGGCGTCATGGCCACCGTGAAGCACCACTCGGCCGTCACCCACTGGACCGCACCCAGACTCGTGGAGACCGGCAGCTACTCGCTGTCCGACATGGGCCCGTGCTGGATGCATCCGCAGCGCCTGCGTACCATCCAGGAGGGCGACCACTGGCGCGGCGATCAGCGCATCACCCTCGTGCAGCACCTCACGTACACCTACGCCACCTTCCCCTACCGCCTGCTGCCGGTGAAGGCGCTCTTCGACCTCGCCCCGCAGCGCGAGTTCGTGAAACTCACCTGCACCATCGATCCCCGTTACGCGACCACCGGCAACGCGTGGTTCGATGCCGAGACCGGCGTGCTGCTCTACCACCACGCGCTGTGGGGCGGCACGAAGATGTTCTTCATCCTCGCGGAGATCAACTACGACTTCGAGCGCCGTGTGGCGTTTCTCGAGGACCGCGGGCCCCACACCGGCTTCCGCTCCTTCGTCCGCGAATCGTCGCAGGGCAACCCATTCATGACCGGCGGCGGCTCGGTCGTCATCCAGTCGCTGGTGGAGTCACGCTACGGACAGACGGTGCAGATGCTGGTGCTGCCCTCGATCGTCCCCTCCGGTTTCGGCACGGCCTATCGCGAGTTCGCCTCTTTCGGAGCCGTTCCCATCGTACGCCAGATGGCGTACCCGCAGTCCGGCGACCTGCCGCCCGACCAGTGGACGCCGTTCGGCCAGCACCTGTGGTGGTGGTGGCTGCCGCCGGCGGCGACACCCCGGCCCGCCATCGACGTGTTCGACGTGCCGATGGCGAAGGATGCGGGCCAGCCGCTCACCTATACCGCCACGCAGACGCCCCTGCGCTTCCACTTCACCATGCTGAAGTTCGACGCCGACGGGTACATGGTGGAGTTCGCCGCCCGCGATCCCACCACAGGGCTGCACGTGCGTCCCGGCGACTTCAACTACTGGAACTGCAAAGGGATGGTGCCGCCTGGCGATCCGCTGGCAGCCTGCGTGGACGGCCGCGACTACTTCCGCGACTCCATGGCGCTGCCGCCGCAGTCGCCCCCACCGTACCGTCGATCTTCCCCGCCGCGGGGCCGACCTCCGGCGGAAGGGCCATCACCGTGACCGGCACGAACTTCGTCGCCGGCGCCACCACGATCACCATCGGGGGCGTACCGGCAGCGGGCGTCGCCGTGCAGAGCGCGACGTTCTGCTTCCCCTACGACGAGGCCGCCGTCGCGACGGCCGGACTCGCCGAGGAGCAGCTCATGGTGTCTTACCGGCCGGCGGGAAGTCCTCGCTGGGTGGACGTCACGACCTCCCACGACGCGGCCGCCAACCGCGTCTGCGGGCTCGACAGCGTGTCGGAAGTGGTGATCGCCGGCGTGAGCGGCACCCCGCTCGGGCACGCGCGCGACCTGGCCGAGGGCGCGACGGGCCCGTTCTTCGACCTGTTCATCCTCGTCGCCAACCCGACGGACGCCGACGCGGACGTCGAGGCCACCTATCTCGAGCCAGACGGGCAGATCGTGGTCAGGAACTACGAGGTGGCCGCCAACAGCCGCTTCAACATCTGGGTGGATCTCGAGGGGCCGGAACTGGCCGACACGGCAGTCTCCACGACGCTGCACTCGACCAACGACGTCCCGATCATCGTCGAGCGGGCCATGTGGTGGAGGGGCGCCACGTGGTACGAGGCGCACAACTCGCCTGGCGTGACGAGCACGGGCACGGCGTGGGCCGTCGCGCAAGAACAGGCCGACGCCTCACTTAACCTGGAGACCTACATCCTGGTCGCCAACACGTCGAGCACGCCGGCGGACGTGAAGGTCACGATCCTCTTCGAGGATGGCGCCACCGCGACCAACACCTACACGGGCATCCCGGCACACAGCCGCTTCGACGTCCCCGTCGGCCTGTTCTTTCCGCAGGCGGCAGGCAAGCGGTTCGGAGCGCTCGTGGAGAGCGTCGGCGCCTGGCCGGCACCAATCGCCGTCGAGTGCGCGATGTACTGGGACGTGGGCGGGCAATTCTGGGCTGCCGGCACGAACGCGGTCGCGACGAAGCTGCGATGAACGGCCGGGCCGCTCACCTCCGGCCCGCGTCCTCCGCCACGTCGAAGCGCGCCACGGCGCGGCCGAAGTGGATCTCGTCGCCGGAGCGCAGCCGCACGCCACGCGTGTTGGCCGCGCTCACCTCGATGGTCCGTCCCGCACGCACGATACGCGTGCCGTGCGCACTGCCGTCGTCGCGCAGGCGGCACTCACCCGATGGCGCGCACCGGATGTGGGCGTGCGCCCGCGAGACGGTGTCCGACGCCGGGTCGTCCGCGAGGAACACGAACTGGTTGCGCCGCACGAGACGATGGCCGCGATCCAGCACCTCCTCGCCGCGCCCGACGTTGATGCGATCCGAAGACAGCGCCACCGTCTTCCGCGCGACCCGTCCCTTCAGCGCGCGCAGGAGGATCGCAGGCGGTGTGCCGGCCGTGAGATCGTCTCGACGCTCACCCTCGGCCGGCGCACCCGCGTCCGGCGGCGTGGGACCGGCGCATCCCGTCACGGTGAAGCGCTGCCCCGGCGCCCAGCCGGCTGGCACGCGCCGCCGGAACCGCAGTCGCACGTCCAGGCCCGGCGCCGGCACGCAGCCCACGCTCGCGAGCGCCCCCAGCACCGACGCCGTCAGCCCCGCGTCGCGTCCCAGCACCGCCTCGAGGACGCGCCTGGCGTCGGCGGTCTCGGCCAGCAGATCCACGTCGAGACGATCGAAGGGCAACACCCGGCGGCCCGCGCCGGCCGGCCGCGCGAGGTCGGTCGCGGCGTCGAGAATGGCCTGACGGATCTCGAGTGGTTCGCGCGGCGGCGGCTCGCCGATCAGCGTCCGCAGGTGCCGTTCCAGGTCGATCAGTCGCTCGCGAATCGCCATCGGTTCAACCTCGACTTCACCATGCCGCGACTGGCCGCGACCGGGATCAGCGGCTCGCGGCGTCAGGCGCCACGGGCCCGACGTCGATCAGCCCGAGTTCGCGCGCCGCGGCCACGATCTCGCCGGCCAGCGGCGCCGCAAGCCGTCCGCCGTAGCCCCCATTCTCGATGATGACGGCAAACGCGATGCGGCGCGACGAGCGGCCAGCGAAGGGCGCGAAGCCGACGAACCACGAGTGCGATGGCGCACCGTCAACCTCGGCGGTGCCCGTCTTGCCCGCGATGCCGGCGGGCTCGCCGATCAGGCCGCGTGCGGTCCCGGCCACCACCACCTGACGCATGTCGTGCGCGAGCCGCCGGGCGCTGGCGACCTCCAGCACGCGAACCGGCGCGCCGCTCGGCGGGACGCCCTCCTCCCTCACCAGTCGCGGCGGCGCCAGCAGGCCGTCGGCCGCGATCGCCGCGGCCACACGCGCCATCCGGAACGGCGTGGCCAGCACGTCGCCCTGCCCGTAGGCGGCAAAGGGCAGCGTGTCGCGCAGACGTGACGCCGAGCCGCCCGGCGTCAGGGTGATCTCGAAGGCCGACGCGGTCTCCTGCAGCGCCGCGCCACCCACCTTCGCGCCCAGTTGCGCGAAATACGCGTTGCACGACTGGACGAGGCCGCGATCGAGCGTCACCGCCCCGTGCGGCTGCGATGTGGCCACATCGTCGCGGACCGGCCGGCGCCAGCCCGGCACCACGTTGCCCACACGCCCGTCTTCGAGGCGCCGGCACGTGAACGGTTCCTCGGCCAGCGCCGGGTTGGCGCGCAGCACGGCACTGGCCGTCACCAGCTTGAAGGTCGACCCCGGCGGGTAGATGCCGTAACGCGCCCGGTCGAGCAGTTGATCGACTGCCGGGGCGCCATCACCGCCGGGCGCTCCGAAGCCGGCGGGCCACGGGACGGTCGACGAGGCGAGCACCTCGCCGGTGGAGGCATCGACGACCACCGCGGCACCGTACCTCAGGCGAGCGGCGCTCACCGCCGCCCGCAGCAGGGCGGCCACGCGCCATTGCAGCCGTGCGTCGATGGTGAGCCTCACGTCGCGCGGCCGATCCAGCAGCGCCCGCACGTCCGGATGATCCGGCTGGTTGCGATGAATCCAGAGCGGGAGCAGCGCCTTGAGGTTGCGTCGCAGCACGCGCGAGCGCGCGCCGCTCTGCGGGTCTGTCACCTCCACCACCCGGGCCTGATCGTCATAGCCCCGAAGCGTGGCGTCGCGATCACGCTCGACGAACGAGGTATTGGACGCCGCCCAGTTGACCTGTGACGGCAGATCGCCCAGGAGGTGGAACAGCGGGCCGCCGAAGGGATAGCAGCGACGCCCGTCGCCGGCACACCCCTGGGCGAGGTCGACGCCAAGCGCCGTCAGCCGTGGCCGCACGGCCTCCAGATCCCCGGCCCGGCTCGTGGCCAGCGGCAGGCCGTTGCGGTCGGAGATCGTGCCCCTCACCAGTTGTGTCGCCGCCGCGAGGAGACGAGGGTTGTAGCCGAACCGTCTCTGGCCGTCGGCCTGCCGCGTCAGGGCAGCCGCCGTCACGACATCGGCCGCCCTGAAGACCTGGATCCTCGCGGTTGCGGCCACCAGGACCAACGCGATCCCGGCGCCGGCGATCCCCAGTCGCACGATGCCGCCGGCGAAGGGCGAGGCCGTGTCCGCCGCGTGCCCCCGGTCCGCGATGGACAGCAGCAGCCCCACGGCCGCGAAGTTCGCGATGAGCGCCGACCGGCCGTAACTCAGAAATGGCGTGACGACGCCAGTGAGGGGCACTAGTCCAAGCAGCCCGCCGGCAATCAGGATCACGGGCAGGGTCAGGCCCGCGGTGAGGCCGACGGCGAGCAGCGCGGAATAGTGTCCGCCGGCCCCCCTGGCAATCGCCAGACCCCTTCCCGCCACCACGGCAAACAGCATCGCGACCGCCAGCAGGCCAGCCAGCCCGAGCTGCTCGCCCACCGCCGCCAGGACGAGATCGGTGTGGACGGCCGGCACCACCTCGGCCATGCCGCGTCCGAGCCCCGTTCCCCACCAGCCGCCGGAGGCGAGGGCCCACAACGCCTGGGCGACCTGGTCGCCGCCGCGCACGCCGTTGTCCCACGGCGACTGCCAGATCTGGATGCGGGCCACGAGCGTCGACGAAATCCTCAACAGGTAACCCGCGACGAAGCCGCCGGCGAGCGTTGCCAGACCGGCAGCGGCGACCAGCCACTTCCCGCGGGCCACGCCATACATCGCCAGGAACACGCAGGCCACCATCAGCGCGGGCCCGAGGTCCTTCTGCAGGAAGAAGCCGAAGAGCACCGCGCCGATGCCCGCCACCACCGGGACGACGTCCTGGCGGCGTGGCACGTGCGGCATCCGCCACCGGGACGTGGCCGCGACAGCGTCCCGCAGTTCGCGCAGCAACTCCCAGCGGCGGGCGAAATAGCCGGCGAGGAACAGCGTCACCAGCAGCCGAATCAGATCGACGGGCTGCACGCCGAACAGGTTGACGCGCGCGTCGCTGCCAGCCGGACCGCGGCCAAGCGTCACCAGCAGGATCGACAGCAGCAGCGCCGCCGCCAGCGGCACGTAGCTGAGCCGCGGCAGCACCGACCGCTCGAGGTCGACGAAGCCGATCGCGGCAAGCGCCGCGCAGCCGAGCGCGACGCCCTGCGCGAAGGGCGCAAACAGCAGCAGGTCGCGCCAGGGATCGCGCAGGCTCACCATCAGCGCGAAGCCAAGGCCCGTGAGCGCGAGCAGCGCCGGCACGAGGACGCGGTCGCCGGAGGCGCCACGTGCACCGCGCAGGACGAAGACCCCGAGGAACGCCACCACGACCAGCAGGAGGTGCAGGGCCAGCGAACGGCGGAACTGCGACGGGTCGCGCACGACCAGCGCCGGCTTCAATGCGGCGATCTGCGCCGCCGTGAGCAGCGTCAGGCGCGCCGGCGCCTCGCCGTCGCCCGTCTGACGCGCGCGCGCCTGAAGCGTGGTCAGGCCCGGCGTGCCGGCCACGCGCCGGACCTCGATCTGGAGGCGCGCCAGCGCGCCCACGTTCGGCAGCACTCGCCGTGCGGTGGGGCCCGTGCCGCCGCCCGACACCTCGTCGAGGATTTCCCTGGCCGCAAACAACCGCTCCCGCTCGCCGGGAAACACCGTCAGAAGCGGTGCGAGCTGTTCGGCCGTGGTGAAGGTGTTCAGGTTGACCGCGCCCGGTGGCGGGGCCGCCGCGCTTCTCGCCGTGGCGGCTGACCACACGGCGCCGATGGTGACCAGCGCTGCGGCGACGAGCAACGCCGCCTCGACGGCCACCCCCCGGTGCGAACGCGGCTGCCGCGCGCGGCGCGCGCGGGTCTCCGGCGTGGAATGGGTATAGGTCATGCGCTCACGGCCGGTTGCCAAGAATAGACCCGACCCCGCAGGCGTGCGCTCACGGCCGGTTGCCAAAAATAGACCCGACCCCGCAGGCGAGCAGCGCGAGGCGCTCGTTGGCCAGGCCCAGGCCATCGTGCGCGCGGACGACGCCGCGCTGGGTCTCGGGATGCCCCCCGCCGCGCTCGTACCACGACGCGGCCTGCCGGTAGAGATCCGCCGAGCGGCGCAGGCAGGCGCAGGCGGCGTCGGGCGGCAGGCGGTCGCACTCGCGCCGGCCACGCTCGGCCAGGGTGAAGTGCACCTCGCCCAACTGCGCGAACTCCCGTCGCCCGGCCCGATAGCCGCGACGTTCGGCCTCGTTGAGAGCCTCGGCCGCCTTCTTCGGATCATCGAGCCCGTAGACGTAGACGCGCAGGAGACCCAGCCAGGGATCGGCCCAGCCGCGATCCTCGCGCGCGGCCTCCTCGAATCGCGCGACCGCCGCGTGCAGCCGCCTGTCGGCCTCCACGCGCTGCCCCTCCCGCAGGCGCGCCTCTCCATCGATGCGGCTCAGGTGCCCTTCGCAGTAGCGGAGCCGCGCGATCAGCGACGCATCAGACGGGTGCACCCGCAAGGCGCTCGCCAGCCAGGCGCGCGCCTGCTGCCACTGTCGCTCGCGCACCGTGGGCCGCTCCTGCCGGAAGTCGGCGATCACGCGGTTGGCATGGGTCACGAGCGCGTCGCGCATCTCATCGTCCACCTGACGGCGTGCCAGCCCCAGGACGCTGCGGTCCTCGATGCGCCGGTACGACTCCCACGCCACGTCCAGCGTGTCGTCTTCCCGGGTCGGCAGCTCGGCCCGCAGTGCCGCCGCGCTGCGGCAGGCGACGTACTCGTTGGCGACCAGCAGCACGACCAATCCCGCCAGCACCATCCGCGGCCACCGGCGCCGGCCGGCCGGGGGGCGAGCCGGCGCAATCCCGCCCGGCGGCGGGGGCGGAATCACCGGCTCCGGCGGCAGCGGCGCCGTCGTGCGCACCGTCGACTCGTCGGTCGCGGCTGTCCGGCGGGTGGCCTCCGAGTCGGCCGCCACCGCCTCCGGTTGCGCGGTGCGGCGGGTTGCTTCGGCACCGGTTGCCGACTGCTCGCGCTCGGCCAGGGTTTCGCGCCCCGCGAGCCACGCGCACAGATCCGACCGGAACGCGGCGGCGGTCTGGTAGCGATCGTGCTGGCTGATCGCCAGCGCCTTGATCACGATCCGCGCCAGCGCCGGCGGACACGTGGCTGGCACCGGAAGCGGCGCCGCCCGCGTTCGCAGCATCAACTCCAGCCGCCGGGGGCTCTCGGCCCTGAACGGCGGCTCACCCGCCAGCATCTCGTAGAGCACGACCCCCAGCGCCCACAGATCGACGAACTGATCCAGCCGGCCGCTGTCGAGCCACTCCGGCGACATGTACGTGCGGCTGCCGAACGCGGCCGTCGTCATCCGCCCGGTCAGCGACAGGCCCTTCGAGATGCCGAAGTCGAGCACCTTCACCTGGTGCCCGCTGCTGAGACGGATGTTCTTCGGCTTCAGGTCGGCGTGCACGAGCCCCTTGAACTCGCGGCCATCCACCTGGGCGCTGAACCGGTGCGCCACTTCCAGGAAGGCCGCGACCTCCGCGGCGATGGCGGCCGCCCCCTCCGCGGTCATCCCGGCCGGAATCAACTCCGCCAGGTCGGACCCATCCACGTACTCCATCTCGATGTAGAAGACACCCTCGGCCTCTCCCACCGCGTAGACCGCCGGCACGTGCGGGTCGGTGCTGCCGAACTGACGCTGCAGTTGCGCCCCCACGCGTTCGGCCGCCACGATGTCGCGCGAATCGTCATCGTCATGGATCTCGATCAGCTTCAGCGCGACCTCGCGGCCGTCGCCGGCACGGGCGAGGTACACCTCACCCATGCCCCCGCCGCCGAGCCGCCGCAGCAGCCGGTAGGTCGCGAACGTGCGATCCACGGGCAGGATCATCGACCCGCCGTCCCTCTCGCAGGGCGCGCCGGCGTCGCCGGCCGCCGTGGTTCGGTGCGCGGCGCCGGCAGCAGCAGGTTGTCGCTGGCGAACGCCGCGATCCGATCCGCGGGCCAGCCGCCGATCGCGGCGCCTGCGTTGCCGCCCACCGCGTTGCCGGTGAGCGAGACATCGGCCTCGCGGTCCAGCTCGATGGCCGGATGCGGCCGCGCCGCCGACACCCCGTTTCGCGCGATGAAACTGTGGCGCAAGTCCAGGCTGGCGCCACGCCGCACGAGGATGGCCGCGCCGGGGTTGTCAGTGAAGGTGCTGGCGCTGACCGTCGCGCGAGCGCCGTCACCGAGTGCCAGACCCGCTTCGACCGCGCCCGACACGCGCAGATCGACCACAACCACCTCGCCACGCGCCACCCACACCCCGTACGCCAGGGCGTGGTCCTCGCCGCCCGCGATCGTCAGGCCCGACAGGCGAACGCCCCGCGCGTCCGCCACGCGCACCGCGATCCAGGCCGGCGCGGCGCCGAGCGGCGGGCGGAGGATTGCGCCGGCCGTCGCCTCGAGGGTGAGAGGTACGCCGATGGTGACGGCCTCGCGATAGTCGCCGGCGCCAATCACAATCGTGTCGCCGGCGCTGGCGCGCGCCACCGCATCGGCGATGGTCGCGGTGTCGGCATCGGCCGTCAGGCCCACCCGCCAGGTCCGGGGCGCCGCCGGCGCGATGTCGGGAGGCGCCGTCACCTCGACGCGCGGCCACCACGACGGGCCATATCGCCAGCCGGCGACGCCCATCGCGGCGCCGAGGATCAGGCCAAGCGCGAGCATCGTCCATGGGTTGAGCCGCGCGCGACGAACCGGCCGTCCCCCGTTCTGGACTTCCCGTGCGCCGTCTCCGGCGCGGGCCCTGGCCGCCGCGGCGAAGCGCTCGCCCTCCACGACGACGACCGTGACGTTGTCCTTGCCTCCGGCGTCGTTGGCGGCCGCGATCAGCGCATCGACGGCGGCCGCGGGACGCCCGGCATGCGTCTCGATGAGCTGTACGAGCATCGGCGAGGGCACCTGGTCGGTGAGGCCGTCGCTGCAGATCAACAGCGCCGCATCCTCCTCGAAGGGCGCCTCGACCACCTCGACGAAGTCCGCGTCCTCCGGGGCGTGGGCCTCCGCGCCGACGTCGCGGTACACCTCGTTGCGGCGGCCGTGGCGCATCGCCTCGGCCTCGGTGAGTTCGCCGGCGTCTTCCCGTTCTCCCACCGGTGAATGGTCGCGCGTGAGCTTCCGCAGGCGGCCGCCGCGCAGCTTGTAGAGCCGTGTGTCGCCCACGTGACCGGCGGTGACCACGTTGCCCGAGACGAGCGCGGCCGTCAGCACGCACGTCATGCCGGTCAGCGCCGGCGTCTCCCGGGCCGTGTCGAAGATGGCGTTGTTGGCCAGCGTGATCGCCTCGCGCAGGCGTTCGGCCGGGCTGCCGGTCTCGCGACCCAGCCGCGCGCGCAGCATGTCGACGGCGATCTCCGCCGCGCGCTCGCCGCCGGGATGGCCGCCCACGCCATCCACCACGCAGAAGATGCCGCGCGCCGGATCGGCCAGCCAGCGATCCTCGTTCTGGTCGCGTTGCCGGCCCTCGTGCGAGCCAGCCGCCGCCAGCCGTTCACGCACCCCGGTCACCGCCGCCTCCACATCCGGATGACGCCGGAGACGGCGACGGGGCCGGACGGTCCCGGCGCGAAGGCGGAATGCGACGCGGGGGTCATGGCTGACGCGACGCTCCCCCGCGCACGAACTCCAGCGTGACCAGCCCCGCGAGCACGAGCCGCGCGCGATCCGGCAGTGCCACCTCGATGTCGAGGTCGCGCTTGCCGCCTTCGACGGCCTCGACGCTGCGCGGCAGCGGCACGCCATCCAGCGTGGTGCCGAACGTGCTCAGATCCTTGACGAAGAACCGTCCCGACTGCGGATCGCGACGGATGCGCAGGTGCTCGCGCGAGACGTCGGGCGCCGCGCGCAGCCTGACGTCCACCCAGTACCCCACGCCACCGCGACCCACCACCACCCGATCCTTCTCGATCGTGAAGGCGTGGGGGCCGTCTTCGTCGGCATAGCTGAGCGTGGCCAGCGGCACGACGGCCGACGGGGTGGTCGTCGTGCTGCGGCTGGTCTGCGTGAGTTCGCCACGGGTCACCGTGGTGACGCGGCGCGTCTCGGTCCCGTCGAGTTCGGGCCGCGGCGGCAGGCTCAGTTCAGAGGTGACGGCGATGTGTCCCGGCCGCAACTCGCCGTCGGGATCCGCCTGCAGGCGCACCACCCAGTCCTCCAGGGGCCGCTCCACCTTCGGCGGTCCGCCCAGCCAGCGGCGCACCAGCGCCGGCGTGAGACGATCGCCGCGGTTGAGCCGCGCCACCTCCTCATCGAGCGCACGCCGCGCCTCGGCGGCCACGCGCGTCGCAATCGGCATCAGCCGCTCGTAGTCGTCCGGGTGCAGGTACACCTCGTAGACGCCGGGCGCGAGCGAGGCGTAGAGCAGCGGCTCGATGCCCTCGCGCATGTTGTTGACCACTTCGAGGATGACGTCGCGGGCCGAGAGCAGGCGTTCAGCGGGCATGACACGGTGGGACGGCGGCCGCGACAGACGCGTCGCCTGCCGCGCCGCCGCCTCGGGAGAATGACGACGAACGGCCGCGGAATGTTGCCGCGAAGCGGAACTGCCGCGGCCGCGCCCCTCAGGGCTGTACCAGCATGGTCACGAACCCCAGCAGGATTTCCGTCGACGTGAAGTTGCAGTGGCCGTACCGGAAGACCGGCAACGGCAGGAAACGCCCGCGATCCACCGCGCGGGCCTTGCTGAGGTACACGAGTTCGTGCGCCACGGGCACGATCTCGTCCGACGTCGTGTGCAGCGTCACCAGCGGCACGGCGAGCGTTCCGCCGGGTGTGTACGCCTTCAGGGCCGCCACGGCTGCCGGCACCGCCGAGAAACGCTTCACGCGGAGGTTGAGCAGCAGATCGTTCGAGGATCCGGCATACCAGCGCGTCCGGTTGTCGAACGGGTTTCCTCCGAGCTTGGCCGTGGCGTCGCCCGTGCCGTACACGTTGTAGCGCAGCAGACCCAGCGTCGTCTCGATCACCGAGGCGGGAACCGCCGGATCGTAGGGCGCCCTGGCGACGCGGAGCAGCTGACGCGCACGCGCCGGATTGGCGGTAATCAGCGCGGCAATCGCCGTCTCGTAGGCCGGCCAGTTCGCGATCACCGCCGGTGGGATCGCGATGGGCGATCCGTCGATGACCCCCGGGAAGAAGTAATCGAACAGGACCCGGAAGTCGCCGATGTAGTTGATCTGGAACCGGAAGTCGCCGATGGGCCCGCACAGCGCGAGGGCACCGTTGAACAGGTCGCCGTGCTGCTCAGCGGCCAGCGTGGTGACGAGGCCGCCTTCCGAGACGCCCGTCATCCAGACGCGCGCCGGCGTGCTGCCGGTGTAACTGGGGATCGCCTCCACCAGTTGCCGCACGTCCTCGACGCCCTCGAGGATCGCCAGGCCGTTCTGGCGGTAGGTCGTCGTCGCGAAGGCGAAACCGAGCGACTGGATCAGCGCCGGAAGGTCGGTGCCGTCCGGCAGGTCGAGGTGGTAGAAGTCGACCGGGAGCAGCGCCGGCACGTACCCGTGCGCGAACACCACCACCTGCCCGTTCCAGCCCGCCGCCGGCGTGCACACACGCGAACGGGCCCCGCTGGCCAGCACGCCGTCCACACAGGGTCCGGGCACGACCTGCGCCGTCAGCTGACCCGGTGCGCACGTCAACACGCCCACCGCGAGCACGAACACGAGCCGTCGTCGCATGGAGCCTCCTCTGCAGACCGCGCTGCGGGAAACGTCTGCGATTATCGCTCAGGTCAGGGGTCGTGGCGAGGCGCGCCGGGAGCACGCGACGCCGGCACGCACGTCGTCGAACGAGGCGGCAGGACGGCAGGGCGGTCCGGCGCCCGTGCCGCCGGCGTCACGGGCGCTACATCTGCGGCCAGATGAACGTGGCGCCGATGCTCAGCCGGACCAGATCGAACGCGCCACCGCCCTTCCGCGGCAGGGCGCCGTGGTCGCCGAGCGCGCGCAGGTACCGCAGGTCGCCCCGCACGCCCAGCCAGTCGGTGAGCCGCACCTGCAGGCCCGCGCCCAGCGTGGCGGCGACGCCCGTATCGACGAAGCGCGTCGTGCACGCCCGCACGCATCCCTCCGCCCGCATCAGCCCGAGGCCAGCCACCGCGAAGGGCTGGATGCGGGCCCGGTGCGGCGCCGCAATGGCGTTGAGGAACACGATGGTGAGCCGGCTGTCGTCCACGCCCTCGTCGTCGTAGGACTGGGCGCGCGCCACGTCGAGTTCGGCCCCCATCCAGGAGCGCGCCTCGAAGGCGGCCGTGTTCGCGCCCCAGACGGGTCCCCGCGTGGTGGCGTCGCCACCGGTCAGCGCGCCGACGTAGGGCGAGACCCAGCCGGTAATCTGGGCCGAGGCGGATCCGGCGCCAAGCGCCAGCCAGAGCAGCGACAGGACGAGCGTTCGACGTGTCATCGGCGCGCCGAATTCTATCGCAGCGCTGCCATGGGCGGGACGCGCATCTCGATACCGCCCTACCGCCAGCGGAACATCCGCAGGGCGAGCGTGAAGGCGATGACGGCCCAGGCGACCAGCAGGCCCAGGTGCGGCAGCATGGCGGAGAGACCGCGGCCGTCGATCATGCTCGCGCGAAGCGCATCGTTGAGCGCGGTGAGCGGCAGGGCCCGGATGAACGGCTGCATCGCGGCCGGGAAGTTCTCCGACGAGAAGAACACGCCCGACAGCAGCCACATCGGCAGCATGACGACGTTCATCCAGCCGGAGACGGCCTCCACCGTTCGCGGACGGCTCGCCACGAGCAGACCGAGGCCGCCGAAGCTCAGGGCACCGATGACGCTGATCACCGCCAGCGACACCACCCCGCCGTTGACGGTCGTGCCGAGCACCCATGTGCCGAAGCCGGCCAGCAGCCCCACCTCGAGGGCCAGGAAGACCAGCCGCGCCAGAAGGTGCGACAGGAGGTAATGACCGCGGCGCATCGGCGTCGCCACGAGCCGCTTGAGCAGCCGGCGCGTGCGCGCGTTGACGATCGAGAAGCCGATGCTCCACATCCCGGTGCTCATGATGTTGAGCCCGATGAGCCCGGGCAGCACCCAGTCGATGTAGCGCGATCCGCGCGGTGCCGTGGCGAGATCCCGCGGCGCGAACGCGTCGCGGCGGCCGCTGGCACGCTGCAGGGCCGCGTCGGCCGCCAGGCGTGCCAGCCGCGTCTCGGGCCGCGTGGCGTCGTAGCGGTACGCCGGCGGATCGCCGGGCTCGACGACCAGGTGCACGCGCCCGTTGCGCAGCTCGCGCTCCGCCTCGCCTGGC
The DNA here is from genome assembly GCA_039812685.1 of Vicinamibacteraceae bacterium. Lineage (GTDB taxonomy): Bacteria > Acidobacteriota > Vicinamibacteria > Vicinamibacterales > JAFNAJ01 > JBDIBB01. The sequence continues at coordinate 10,674 of JBDIBB010000026.1, read as the reverse complement.
GACACCACCCGCGGCGCCAGCGTGTCGTCGCCGGCGAGCGCCTCGACGAGGGCAGCGGCGCCCGTGCCGGCCAGCACACCCACGGGGATCGGACGCGGCGCCTGCGTGCGGAACGCAATGCCGAGCGCGACGGCCATCAGCACCGGGAAGGCGAACGACCAGAAGAGCGCCTCGGGCTCGCGCAGGAACTCGCGCAGCCGGACGCGGGTCAGCTCGACGAGCGGATGGTTCGGGGTCTCAGCCATCACGCAGGTGCCGTCCCGTGCGCGACACGAAGACGTCCTCGAGCGTGGCGCTGTGGGTCGCCAGCGACGCCAGCCGGTCGGCCGGCGGTCCAAGCGCATCGAGAAGCCCCGCCAGCGCCGGCGCGACGCTCGCCGTCGTGAGGGCGCACGTGACGCCGGTGCGGCGGACCTGCCGCACTCCGGGCAGCGCGGCAAGGACGGCCTCCTCGGGCGGTGCGTCGCCCGCTCCCATCTCGAACTCGATCACGTGATCGGCGCCCAGCGAGGCGATCAGCTCGCGCGGCGTCCCGAGCGCGATGACCTTGCCCTGATCGACAATGGCGATGCGGTCGCACAGCAGCTCGGCCTCGTCCATGTAGTGCGTCGTGAGCAGGATGGTCCCGCCGCCGGCGCGATAGCGTCCGAGCAGCGTCCACAACTGGCGTCGCGACTGCGGGTCGAGCCCGGTCGTCGGCTCGTCGAGAAACAGCAGGTCGGGCGCCCCGACCAGCGCGCACGCCACGGCCAACCGCTGCTTCTGTCCCCCGGACAGCCTGCCGAACCATGCCCCGCGCTTGCTCTCCAGCTCGACGAGCGCGATGACCTCGTCCACGTCGCGGCCCTTCGCGTAGAACGAGCGGAAGAGCCGCAGGATTTCCTCGACCGACAGCTTCTCGTTGAGCAGCGTCTCCTGCAACTGGATGCCGAGCCGCTCGCGCAGCTCCCGCGCATGGCGATCCCAGCGCAGGCCGAGCACCTCCACCTCGCCTTCATCGGGCGGCAGGAGGCCTTCGAGGATCTCGATGGTGGTGGTCTTGCCGGCGCCATTGGGGCCGAGCAGTCCGAAGCACTCGCCGCGCCGCACCTCGAGGTCGAGGCCGTCGACGGCCACCAGGTCGGCATAGCGCTTGACGAGCCCGCGGCAGCGCAGCGCGCACTCACCCGGCATCGACATCGGCGCGCCGGCTCACCGGGCCCCAATCCAGGCGGCTACCGGCGAGGCGGGCCGCACGATGGTGTCGTCGCGATCAGCGCCGGTGGAGACGATGCCGACCGGGACGCCGACCACCTGCTCGACGTGCGCGAGATACCGGTGGGCCTCGCCCGGCAGATCCTCGAACCGCCGCACGCCGGCCGTGGGCCGCGCCCAGCCCGGCAGGATGTCGAACACCGGCTCGCACGCCGACAGCGCGCCCAGTTCGCCGGGAAATTCGGTGATCACCGTGTCGCCGAGGCGATATCCCACGCACACGGGGATCTCCGTGAAGCCGTCGAGCACGTCGAGCTTGGTGAGGGCGATGGCGTCGAGCCCGTTGATGCGGGCGGCATGGCGCGCCACGACGGCATCGAACCACCCGCACCGCCGCGGCCGGCCGGTGACCGCGCCGAATTCGTTGCCGAGCTGGCGCAGCCGTTCGCCCGTGGCGTCGGTCAGTTCCGTCGGCAGCGGGCCGTCGCCCACGCGCGTGATGTAGGCCTTCATCACGCCGAGCACCCCGTCGATGGCGCGGGCCGGGACGCCGAGGCCCGTGCAGACGCCGCCAATGGTGCCGTTCGACGAGGTGACGTACGGATAGGTGCCATGATCGATGTCGAGCAGCGTCCCCTGCGCCCCCTCGTAGAGGACCGACTGGCCCGCCGCGCGGGCCCGTGCGAGGTAGAGCGACACGTCCTGCACCCAGGGCCCCATCCGCCGCCAGTGCTCGCGCAACTCGTCGAGCACCTGGCGCCAGTCGAGGTGCGAGTCGCCGATCAGGCGATTGCGCGTCTCGACGTTCTCGCGCACCGCGTCCTCGAGCGCGGCGGCCGAGGACGGATCGCCGAGATCGCCCACGCGGATGCCCCGGCGGCCGATCTTGTCCTCGTAGGCCGGCCCGATGCCGCGCGACGTCGTGCCGATGCGCCGTTGACCGCGCCGGGCCTCCGACAGCACGTCCAGCTCGCGGTGGTACGGCAGGATGAGGTGCGCGCGGTTGCTCACCACCAGGCGGCCATCCACCTCGACGCCGAGCGCCTGCAACTGATCGATCTCGCCGAACAGCGCCGCGGGGTCCACGACGACGCCGTTGCCGATGACGCACGTGGTGCCCGGATGGAGGATGCCGGACGGCATCAGGCGGAGCACGAACTTCGCGCCGCCCACGTACACCGTGTGTCCGGCGTTGTGCCCGCCCTGGTATCGCGCGACGATCGAGAAGTGCGGCGTGAGCAGGTCGACGATCTTGCCCTTGCCTTCGTCGCCCCACTGGGCCCCGAGCACGGCGATGTTCATGGTGGTGTGCACAGACGGAATGATGCGCCGGGCCGGGGATGTCCTGCCGCCGACGCTGCGCGGCCGTTCCGGACCGCTGGCGTGAGGCCCCGAATTGTAGCAGGGGCCTCGCCGGCGAATCCACCGTGCGCCGGTGCGCACGCGGTGGGGCTACAATCGCCGCCATGGTGGTGCTCGACGGCGATTCGTTGACGCTCGACGACCTGGTCCGCGTGGCCGATGGCGGGGAGCTCGTGTCGCTGGCGCCCGGGGCCCGCGGTCGCGTCGCGGCCGCGCGCGCGGTGGTCGAGGCGAGGGCCGCAGGCGGTGTCCCCGTCTACGGCGTGAACACGGGCTTCGGGTCGCTCTCGGACGTGCACATCCCGCCCGACCAGCTCGAGGCGCTGCAGGTGAACCTGGTGCGCAGCCACTCGGCGGGAGTCGATGCCCCGCTCGACGAGGCTGCCGTGCGCGCCATGACGCTGCTGCGGGCCAACGTGCTGGCCAAGGGTTTCTCCGGAATCCGTCTCGAGACGCTCGAGGCGCTGCTGGCGCTGCTCAACGCGGGCGTTCACCCGATGGTGCCCAGCCGCGGATCGGTGGGCGCCTCCGGCGATCTCGCCCCGCTCGCGCACCTGGCGCTCGTGCTCATCGGCGAGGGCGAGGTCCTGCACCCGCCGCACGAGCCCGGCGGCCCGCGGCTGCCCGGCGCCGAGGCGCTGCGGCGCGCGGGCCTGTCGCCGGTGCGCCTGGCCGCGAAGGAAGGCCTGGCGCTCATCAACGGCACGCAGGCTTCGACGGCGGTGCTCGGGCTGGCGCTGGCGCAGGCCGATCGCCTCGCCCGCGCCGCGGACGTGGCCGCCGCACTCTCGCTCGACGCGCTGCGCGGCTCGGTGCACCCGTTCGAGCCGCGGATCCACCGCGTCCGCGCCCACGCGGGCCAGCAGGCGTCGGCGGCCAACATCCTGGCGCTGGTCGAGGGCAGCGCCATCAACCAGTCGCACGCCGGGTGCGGCAAGGTGCAGGACGCCTACTCGCTGCGCTGTGCCGCGCAGGTGCACGGCGCCGCACGCGACGCCATCGCCTTCGCACGCCGGGCATTCGACGTCGAGGCCAACGCGGCCACCGACAACCCCATGGTCTTCGCCGCGACCGGCGACATCGTCTCGGGGGGCAACTTCCACGGCGCGCCGGTCGCCGTGGCGGCCGACGTGCTGTGCCTGGCCGCCGCGCAACTGGCCACGATCAGCGAACGCCGGTGCGATCGCCTGATGAACCCCGCGCTGAGCGAGTTGCCGCCGTTCCTCACCCGGCACAGCGGCCTGCACTCGGGCTTCATGATGGCGCAGGTCACCGCCGCGGCGCTGGCCTCGGAGATCAAGACCCTGGCGCACCCCGCGAGCGCCGACACCATTCCCACGTCGGCCAGCAAGGAAGACCACGTCAGCATGAGCATGGCGGCGGCGCTCAAGGCGCGCCGCGCCGTGGCGCTGGCCGTCAGCACGGTCGCCGTGGAGGTGATGTGCGCGTGCCAGGCGATCGACCTGCTCGCGCCGCTGCGCACCTCGCCTCCGCTGGCGGCCGTGCTCGCCGCCGTGCGGGATCGCGTGCCGGCGCTTGGCGACGACCGTCCGCCCTCGCCCGACATCGCACGGATCGCCGGGCTGATCGCCTCGGGCGCGCTGGCCTCGGCCGCCGGCATCACGCTGGCCTAGAACTTGACGCCGCGCGACGGCGCTCCGACGTTGACATCGATGGACACACTCCGTATCTTCCTACCCTCGGTCCCGCCGACTGCACCGCTCCCCGGTTCGAGGCGTTCGTGATGACCAGTGTCGCCCGTTCCATCCGCGCACCGCGTGGCGCCGCGCGCTCCTGCAAGGGCTGGCCGCAGGAGGCCGCGCTGCGCATGCTCATGAACAACCTCGATCCCGAGGTCGCCGAGCGGCCCGACGATCTGGTGGTCTACGGCGGCACGGGCCGTGCCGCGCGCAGCTGGGAGGCCTTCGACGCCATCGTCGCCGCGCTGCGCGACCTGGGCGATGACGAGACGCTCGTCGTGCAGTCGGGCAAACCCGTGGCCGTGTTCCCGACGCACCCGTGGGCTCCGCGCGTGATCCTCGCCAACGCCCTGCTGGTGCCCCACTGGGCCACGTGGGAGAACTTCCGCGACCTCGAGCACCGCGGCCTCACCATGTACGGGCAGATGACCGCGGGCTCCTGGATCTACATCGGCACGCAGGGCATCCTGCAGGGCACCTACGAGACGCTCGCCTCGCTCGCGCGGCGCCATTTCGGGGGCGATCTGCGGCAGCGACTGGTGGTCACCGCGGGGCTGGGCGGGATGGGCGGCGCGCAACCGCTCGCCGTCACGATGAACGGCGGCGTCGCGCTCGTGGTGGAGGTGGACGCCACCCGCATCGATCGCCGCCTGGCGACCCGCTACGTGGACGAGGCGACGGCGTCGCTCGAGGACGCCGTCGAGAAGACCACCGCATGGCGGCGCGAGGGCGTTGCGCGATCGATCGCGCTGCACGCCAACGCGGCCGACGTGCTGCCGGCGCTCGTCGCGCGCGGGTTCGTGCCCGACGTGGTCACCGATCAGACCTCGGCGCACGATGCCCTGCAGGGGTACGTGCCCAACGGCCTGCCGTACGACGAGGCGCTGCGGCTGCGCGAGTCCGATCCGGACGAATACGTGCGCCGCAGCGTGGGCGCGATGGCCCTCCACGTCGAGGCGATGCTCGCGCTGCGGGCGCGCGGCACCGTCGCCTTCGACTACGGGAACAACATCCGCGCGCAGGCGCTGCGCGGCGGCGTGGAGCGTGCCTTCGACATCCCGGGATTCGTGCCCGAGTTCATCCGGCCGCTCTTCTGCGAGGGCAAGGGGCCGTTCCGCTGGGCCGCGCTCTCGGGCGACCCTGCCGACATCGCCGCCACCGACCGGCTCGCGCTCGAGATGTTCGCCGACAACGCGGCGCTGTGCCGCTGGATCCGCCTGGCGGGCGAGCGCGTGGCCTTCCAGGGCCTGCCCGCGCGCATCTTCTGGCTCGGGCTGGGCGAACGCGCGCGCTTCGGCCTCGCCATCAACGACCTGGTGCGCCGCGGCCTCGTCTCGGCGCCAATCGTGATCGGCCGCGATCACCTCGACACCGGCTCGGTGGCCTCGCCCAACCGCGAGACCGAGGCCATGCGCGATGGCAGCGACGCGATCGCCGACTGGCCCGTCCTCAACGCGCTGCTCAACGCGTCGAGCGGCGCCACGTGGGTGTCGGTGCACCACGGCGGCGGCGTCGGCATCGGCTATTCGCTGCACGCCGGCATGGTCATCGTCGCCGATGGCAGCCGCGCAGCCGACGAGAAACTCGAGCGCGTGCTCACCTGCGACCCGGGCCTCGGCGTGGTGCGCCACGCCGACGCCGGGTACCCCGAGGCCATCGCCACGGCGTCGCAGCACGCGCTGAAGATGCCCATGCTGGGCGCCCGCACCCCGCGATGAAGGAGTTGTCGACGCGCCTGGTCCGGGATCTCGACGCGACCCCCGACCGGGCGCCGCTCCTGGTGGGCGGATGCGGCACCGGCCGCACGTCGGGCTGCCTGGCCGCGCGCGACGAATTCGGCCGCGACCGCGCCCAGTACATCGATCTCGAGCGCGCGGCCACTACGCCTGAGCGATTCCTGCACGCGGTGGTGGCCTCCTCGCCGTTCCTGCCGGCCGGCGGCCAGTTGCCGGGGGTTCCCGCATCACCCCGCGAGGCGTACGACGAGGCGCTGAAGTTCCTCGCCACCGCCTGCACCCGCGACGGCCGGCCGGCCACGTTCCTGCTCGACGAGATACTGGAACTGCGCACCTTCGAGAGCTTCCCCGGCCTGCGCGCGGCGCTGCCGGAACTGGCTCACGCCGTGGACGCGAGTCCGAACCGTTTCGTGCTGACGACGCGGTACGAAACGCGCGGCCGGCGGCTGATCGACCAGGCCCGGTCGCGACGGCTCGATCCATGGCCGGTGGCGGGTGTCGACGTGACCGCGGTCGCCGATCGCCTGCGGCACGGCGAGTCACAGGGTGAGGCTGGCGGCCCCGACGACGTGGAGCTGGCGCGCCTCGTGCACGCGCTCGGCGCCGGCCGTCCACTCTACGTGGAATCCATCGTGCGGCAGATGGCGGCCGTCGATGGCCGTGCGCCGTCGGATCCCGTCTCGGCGCTCTCGGCGCTGCTCGCTCCGGGAGAGCGGCTCGATCTCGAGTGCCGCTGCCGGTACGAGATGCGCCTGCAGCGGGCGCGCGGATACGGCGCGCTGCGCGCCATCCTCGCGGTGCTGGCCGTCGAGGAGCCGCTCAACCTCACCGCCATCGCGCGTCACATGCAGCGCACGGCCGGCTCCACGAAGGACTACCTGATGTGGCTGTGCGACGTCGATCTCGTCGCGGTCGATCGCAAGCGCTACAGCTTCCGCGATCCGCTGCTCCGCCTGTGGGTGCGCCTGCAGACCAGGACGGCGCCTCCCGACCAGGCGCAGGTCGCTGCCGAGGTGCACCGGTACGCCCTGGAACGCTCGGCGCGCGGCGGTTTCGAGGCGGAACCACCGGCGCCGCCGCCCGAGGCGGCGGCCGCGCCACCGCGTGCGGTGGTCGCGAAGGCCGTGCCAGTCGCACGCGCCTGGAAGGAGATGGAGATTGATTGAGGCGTGAGGCGCCGGAACAGCGAACCGCATCCATGTTCCCGGCACGAACGCCAGCGGCGCCGCCGCCGCGGCGACGTCATCCCGGTCAATCGGTGGGGGTCTCCGACAACCGCTCGAGGGCGAGGCGGGCCGCCCGCTGCTCACTTTCCTTCTTGCTGGATCCGCCAGCCTGGGCCAGCACACGGTCGGCGCACACCACCTCGACGAGGAACGACTTGTCGTGATCGGGCCCCTCGGCCGACACCACCCGGTAGGCGGGCGCCGGCTCACCTCGCGCCTGAAGGAGTTCCTGCAGGGCCGACTTGAAGTCGCCGGTGAGGGCGGTGAGCTGCCCCGGCCGCCTGAGTCGCTCCAGATCGAAGCGCAGCTCACCCACCACCAGCCGGCGGGCTACCGGCATGCCACCGTCCAGGTAGAGCGCCGCGATCACCGCCTCGCAGGCGTCGGCCAGCAGCGCCTGCTTCTGGCGTCCTCCTGTCTTCTCCTCGCCGCGTCCCAGCCGCAGGTGCGCGCCCAGCGAGAGCCGTTCGGCCATCTGCGCCAGCGTCGTCGTCGAGACGAGCGATGCCTTCATCTTCGACGTCCATCCCTCGTCGAGGTCCGGGAACTCGCGAAAGAGGGCTTCGGCGACGATCAATCCGAGCACGGCGTCGCCCAGGAACTCGAGCAGTTCGTTGTCGCCGCTCTCGCCGCTCAGGTCCTCGTTGGCGTGTGATCGGTGCGTGAGCGCGCGCTCGAGCAGCGCGCGATCGGCGAAGGCGTGGCCGAGCCGGCGCTCCAGGGTGGCCAGGCCGTCGCGCCAGGGCAGCACGTCGCCGCGCGATGGTGTCGTCCGGTAGCCCTCGATCAGCCTGCGCGCCTCGACGGCTTCGTCGGCGCGCACGGCCACGCGGATGACCCCGAGCCCGTTGACCGACAGCGGAAAGAGGGTGTGCGGCACGTCGGAGGACACCACGGTCCGGATGCCGTGCGTCTCGAGGAGGCCCCGCACCAGCGCCACCTCCACGTCCGACGAGGCGGAGAACACGACGACCGGGGTGGCGCCGCCAGCGCTCATGCCGCGGACGCCGGCGCGTGCCCGTCGGACCGCGCCGCGACGCGGTCCTCGTCCACGCGCACGAGGATCATGGTCATGTCGTCGTGCTGGTCGGCGTCGCCGACGAAGGCCTCCACCTCGGCGACGATGCGCGCCCGGAGGGCGTCGACGGGGAGATGGCCGTATTCGGCCACGAGATCGCGCAGCCGCTCGTCGCCGAAGAGGTCGGCCGACGCGTTCATCGCCTCGGAGATGCCGTCGGTGTAGAACACGAAGACGTCGCCGGAGCGCAGCGGCAACGTGCACTCCTTGAGGATCTGGTCGAATCGCGCCGCGATACCGTCGATCCGCAGCCCCAGCACCAGGCCGTCCGGCGCCAGCGTGGTCACCTGGCGCCGCCCGCCGCCGTCCATCGTGTAGTGCAGCAGCGGCGTGTGACCGGCCCGCGCGTAGGTGAGCGTGGCGGCTGCCACGTCGATGATGGCATAGGTCATGGTGATGAAGCTGCGGCTGTCGAGCGTATCGCTCAGCACGCGGTTCGCCTGCGAGAGCAGCGCCTTGGGCGAGTCGTGGATCCGGCTGAGCGAGAGCAGCAGCCCCTTCAGTTCGGCCATGTAGAACGCCGCCGAGGTGCCCTTGCCGGCGACGTCGGCCACGAGCAGGCCGAGCCGGCCGTCGCCCAGTGGGAAGAAGTCGTAGTAGTCGCCGCCCACCTCGCGCGCCGGGACACACAGCGCGTTGATCGACAGGCCGGGCAGTGTCGCCGGCGCCGGCGGCAGGAGCGACATCTGGATCTCGCGCGCGATGCGCAGTTCCTCCTCCAGCCGTCGCTTCTCCTCCGCCTGATGCAGGAGCGACTCGATGCTGCCCGTCATCTGGTTGAACGACTCCGCGAGCTCGCCGAGCTGGTCGCGCGAGCGGACCTCGATGCGATGCGTGAAGTCGCCGCGTCGCACGCGCCGCGTCCCATCGAACAGTCCGTGGATCGAGCCGGTGATCGAGCGCGCGAGCGCGAAGCCCATCAGCAGGGCTGCGATCTCGATCAGCAGGAACAGCGAAGCGACGACGACCAGGAAGAGCAGGAAGATCTGACTCAGCGAGAAGCGACCGAAGTGGCTCTGCGCCGCCGCCAGCCGCTCGTAGACGTCGCTGACGGCCACCCGAATCGCGAGCGTGAGCGTGCCCCGTTGCCCCGTGCTCCAGTCGACGAAGTCGAAGAAGGTGACCGAGTTCAGCACCCAGGAGTCGTCGCCGGCCCTCTCGACGGGAGCAGGCGCGTCGGGCGGCTGATCGCGTCCGGGCGCCGGCCGCGCGCTGTCGCTGAGGGCGACGTCGCCGATGCTCATGAGCGTGATGCCGGTGGTCTCACGCACCTGTCGCTGCACGATCGTTCCGATCGGGATGTCGACGATCACCGCATAGCCCCGGTCCGCGTCATCGGGGAAGCGCACCGCGCGCGCCACCAGGCGGGGATCGGACTCGCCGGGCACCGCGAGGGCGAGCAGGCCGCCGAAATCGGAGGTCGCAAGCCAGTCGGGCAGCGTCGTCGGCGGGGCCACGTGGTTCCACGGGCCGGCGGCTGCGAATCGCAGCCCTCCCGCCCGGGCCGCACCCTCGCGCGTGGCGAAAGCCGCCGAGATGCCGGGAAAGCGGTTCGTCAGGTCCGCGACCCGGCGCTCGAGCACCGCCATCGGGTCGCGTGCGCCGGTGTGCTGCACCTCGAAGACGGCCGTCTCGGCCGCCACGCCCGCATCCTCGACGACATCGTCGAAGCCGCGCCTGAAGAGAAAGGCGCTCACGTGCAGGAACAGCACCGCGCTTGCGAACAGCACGAGCGCGATGACCAGCACCACCGGCACCACGCCGATGAACACGTAGGAGAGGATCAGCTTGCGGCGCACGGGCCACAGGAGGCGGCGCCGCGCGATGCCCGCCAGGCGATACGCGATCAGCACGAGCGTGACGCCGAGGAGCAGGCCGGCTGTGGTCGTGATCAGATCCGACAGCGGCGCGCCGGCCCAGCGTCTGTGCATCCAGCCCACCGCCACGCGCGCGAGCACGACGCCCCAGAAGAAGCGGCCCAGCCGCGTCGCAAACAGCAGGTGCCGCACCGAGTCGGCCGGATCGCGGTGAGCCGGGCTCCACAACAGCGTTCCGGGAAGCGTCCCGGCCGGGTGTGCGGAGGAGGGGCTGGCGGGATCCATCATCGCAGGAGGAGGCCGGCCGCGGCGGCCGGCGCCCGGCTCGACCAGCGATGATAGCCTACCGGCCGCGGCGGTGAGTCGTGACAGTGGGCGCCGGCCCGCGGAGGCCCGCGTGGCGCTGGAGGGGCCCGCCGGTGGCACGCCGTGCCATGGCCTTCGACCTGCCGGCGACTCCAACTTGCGCGGGCGTGCGGCCCGGTCTAGCAGTCCGTGGTGGAAGTGCCGCGTCGCACCGAGACGGGCGCGGCGCCCGGCTGGCCAGGCGCGACGACCGAG
>JBDIBB010000025.1:0-40680 GCA_039812685.1 Vicinamibacteraceae bacterium | reverse complement strand
GGCGTGACCTTCGCCGGAGTGGCGGTCGCCGTGGCGCCGGCCACCTACAACCGCACCGAGGCGGCCACCGACACGCGCGTGGCCTACGGCAGCCAGGGCACCAACACGTGGGGCAACTGGTGCGCGACCTGCCACCAGGACATGCACTCGGGCCTGGGCAACTACGTGCACCCGATCGACCGGGCCATGGGCTCGGTGGCGACCAGCTACAACGCGTACGTGAAGTCGGGCGATCTCACGGGGACGGCTGCGACCTCCTACACGTCGCTGGTGCCGTTCATGGAGAAGAACGCCGCCGTCACCACGCTCCAGGGCCACGCCAATCCGGCCAGCAACTACCGGAACGGCCCGGCCAGCAACGACGAGGTGTCGTGCCTGTCGTGCCACCGCGCCCACGCCTCGGGCTGGGAATACGGGCTGCGCTGGAACATGGAAGGCGAGTTCATGACCTACAACGGCGTGTGGCCCGGCACCGACACCACGCCGACCGTGCCGCAGTTCGCCCGCGGCCGCACCGGCGCCGAGACGATGGCGGCCTACTACGACCGGCCGGCGTCGCAGTTCGCGAGCTACCAGCGCGTGCTCTGCAACAAGTGCCACGCGAAGGACTAGTCCGGTCCTGAGCTGAAGGGCTCGAGAGAAGGGGGCCGGCGCCGCGCGTGCCGGCCCCTTTTTCGTTCCGGTGCCACCTCGTCCGCGCCGGCGCCGTCAGGCCTCCGGCAGTTCGCCGACGAGTGGCCGTCGACCGCGTCGGCTGCCCGATTTGCGGTCGACGCCGGAACCCGAGCGGCTATAATCCGTTTCGCCCCATGGCGTGGTTCTGGCGCGGTTCCTGGCCCACCACGCGCGCGTCATCCCGGGGCGCCTGCCGCCGTTCTCGCGAGCGTTGGTTCCCGAAGCTAACGAGCCGCTGCCCATGGAGAGCCGATTCGCCCTCCTGCTGCTTGCCTGCCTGATCCCCACGGTTGCTGCTGCTGGCCACGGCGCCCAGCCGGCGTCCGCGGTGGAAGACGGTCAGGTGTACCTCTACATCCAGCCGTTGCCGGTGCAGTCGCAGTCCGTCACGTTCTCCATCGAGACGATGGCGGCGCTCACCGATCGCGGCGGCGAGTTGCCGCTCCAGCCCGTGCTGCCGGCCATCGGTGGTGAGGCCAGCCGCCGCCAGCGGCTGCTGGCCGTGCGCACCCTGCCGCCAGGCGCATACCACGGCCTGTCGATCAAGGTGGCCAGGGCATCCAGAGGGCCACGCGAAGACGAGGTGGCGCTGACCGTGCCCGACGAGGCGTATCGCATCGACGTGCCGTTCGTCGTCTCGCGCGGCAGGGCGGCGGTGCTGTGGCTGGAGGCCCGCCCCGGCGAGGCTGCCGGGGCCACGGGCGCCTTCGACCCCGGGTTCGCCGCCTACGTGGCGCCGCGGCCGATGATGAGCCTGAGCGGGTTCGCGTCGGCCCCGTCGGCCGACACCATCACCGTGTTCGACAAGCGGCGCCGCCAGGCCGCGGCCGTGATCCCCGTGGCCGGGCAGCCGTCGGGCATGGCGCTCGATCAGCGCGCGGGCCGGTTGTACGTGGCGTGTCCCCAGTCCGACGAGGTGCTGGTCGTCGACGTGGCCGCCGCCGAGGTCGTCGAACGCGCGCGCCTGTTCCCGGGCGACGGCCCGCGCGAACTGGCGATCACCTCCGACGGCCGCCTGCTGCTCTCGGCCAACCCGGGCTCGAACAGCGTGACGATCTTCGAGACGCAGCCGCTCACGCGCCTGGAACGCATCGAGGTCGGCAGCGGGCCGGCGGCGATCGCCATGGACCCCGCCAGCCGCCGGGCGTTCGTCTTCAACACGCTCTCGGGATCGATCTCGGTCATCGACGTCGCCGGCCGGCGCGTCGCGGCCACCCTGTCGGTGGACGCCTCGCCGCTCAGGGGCCAGTTCAGCGCCAGGGGCGACCGGCTGTTCGTCATCCACCGGCGCGCCACCCACGCGTCGGTCGTCGACCCGCTGCAGTTGTCGGTCATCAGCCGGCCGCGGTTGCGGAGTCCTGCGAGCGCCATCAGGCTCGATGGCCGGCGCAACCTGCTCTACCTGGCCGGACCCGACGAGGCGACCATCGACGTGTACGATCCCAACACGCTGCTGCCGGTCGACTTCCTGAAGACCACGGCCGGTGTCGCCCACCTGACGATCGACGCCGAGGACAACACGCTCTACTTCGCGAGCCCGGCCACCCGCACCCTCGGGGCGCTGGGCCTGGTCGATCGGAAGGCCATCGCGGAGATCGATCTCGTGCAGGCTCCCTACTGGGTGGCCGTGATGGGAGAGAAGTAGGTGCGACGACGAGCTGCGGCACCTGGCGCCGTGCTGGCGGCGGCACTGCTGATGACGGCGTGGACCGCCAGCGCGCAGAGTCTGCCCGAAGGCCTGCGCGCGGTGCTCGACGTCAACTCCAGCGCGGTGACCACGCGAACCACCACCGCTTCGGGCTCGGTGACCACGACGGACACGACCAATTTCTACCCGCGGCTCACGCTCAACCTCGAGACGCTGGTGAGCCCCACCTTCAGGCTCACCGGCGGCGGTGTCTTCGAGATCAACTCCTCGTCGGGACGCTCCGGCGACACCGACATCGACACGGCGCTCACCAACCTCCGGCCTTTCGTCGAACTGCGGTCCACCAACGCGCTGTTTGCGCCGGGCGTCGGCTATTACCGGCGCACGAACCGGATGCGCTCGGGCGGCCGGACGGTGCTCGACCTGGTGAACGAGGACTACGCGGCCTACCTGACGTGGAACCCAGAGGGCCTGCCCCGGACCAGCGCCCAGTTCGTGCGGACGCGCACGTTCGACACCAACAGGACATCGCAGGACGGCACGCGGGATCTCGGCTCGATCCTGTCGCGGTACGCGTTCAGGGACGTGAACCTCTATTACCAGGGCACGTACCTCGACACCACGGATCGGGTGCACGGGTTCGAGTCGCGCCAGGTGTCGAACGGCGGCAGGGTGGAGCACTCGCGGTCGGCGTTCTCGAACCGCCTCACCTGGAACGCGACCTACTACGTGAACCGCCAGTCGTTGACGACCACCGCCCGGGGCGAGGAAGGCCAGGTCGAGTTCCCGGTGTCGGCCTTCGCGGGCCTCTCCTCGCTCAACGACACGCCGGTCAACGGGACGCTCCCGCAGAACCCCGCGCTCGTCGACGGCAACCTCACGGCGGGTGCCGGGATCAACATCGGGTTGTCGGCGCCCGGCCTCGACTCGCAGGCGCGGAACATCGGCCTCGACCTGGCGAGCCTCGTCGAGGTGAACCGGCTGCTGGTCTGGGTGGATCGCGAGCTGCCGCCCAACATCGCCAGCACCTTCTCGTGGGACGTCTACAGCAGCACCGACAACCTGTTCTGGAAGCGTGAGACCACCGTCTCGGCGGCGCCGTTCGGGCCGTTCGAGAACCGGTTCCAGCTCGACTTCCGCGGCGTGGTCGCCAGGTACCTCAAGGTGGTCACCCGCCCCCTGTCGCCGGCGGTCATCGACGCGGGCCGCTATCCCGACATCCTGGTCACCGAGTTGCAAGCGATCCTGACGCGACGGGCGGGGGAGGCGCGCGGGCGGCAGACGCGGACGATGCAGAACCTCAACACCGATCTCCGGCTGCGGCTGCTGGATGCGCCGATGCTCTATTACGAAGCGTCGTATTGGTACAACAGCGTGGGCATCGACGGGCTCGAGCGCGACACCTTGTCGAACGGCGTCTCGCTCACCCATCGGTTCAACCGCCTGGTGGGCACCTACGCGCGGGCCGCCATCGAGCGGGGCATCCAGCCGGAAGGACGCAGGAACGCCACGGTCACCAACGCCACGCTGACGCTCGATCCGCTGCCGACGCTGCGGACGGCGCTGCTCTACACGGGCCAGGACGAGGAGATCGGCGGCAGGCCCAACGACCGCCAGGGCTTCACGGTCCAGACCAACGCGCAGGTCTATCGCGGCGTGGAGACGCAGGTCGGCTTCGGCTGGAACGTCACCACGCGGGAGACGGGCGAGCGCCTGCGCGACCGCCTGCTGAACGCGAGCGCGACGATCGCCCCGCGCCCCGACCTGACGCTGAGCTTCACCTACAGCGATACGGCCACCACGCTGACCAATGCGTTCGGGGGGCTGGAACGCTACGACACCCGCAGCGGCTACCTCACGCTGGCCGTCGACCCGTTCCGCACGCTGCACCTCGTCCTCGGAGAGGAGGTCGTCGTCATGCGGAACACGAAGACGCGGCTCACGCACAACATCGGCGCCAACTGGGCGCCGTTTCCCGACGGCACGCTGCAGTTGATCGTCGCCTACAACGAGGCGCGGCGCGATCTGTACTTCGGGACGGAGCGGACGTTCAGGGCCGGCGCGCGCTGGGCGTTCTCGCGGCAGTCCTACATCGACCTGTCCTACCACCGGCTCGAGAGCGAGTTCGTCTCCCTGAGCTCCGATTCGAGGATCTACAGCGCCGATCTGAAGATATTCTTCTGATCGTTTGCGAGGCGAGGCTATGAGAACAGTGCCTGGCTTGCTCGTGTCCGCCCTGTGGCTGGTCGTGCTGACCGCACCGGCCTCCACGGCGCAGGTGACCGACGTCTACCGGGATCCGCGGATGGACTTCGGCACCATCCAGACGGTGGCCGTGATGCCGTTCACCAACCTCTCGCGCGACCAGGTGGTCGCCGACCGGGTGCGTGACGTCTTCATCAACAAGCTGCTGTCGACCGAGGCGGTCTACGTGCTGCCGGTGGGCGAGGTGGGCCGCGGCATCCTCCGGGTGGAAATGGTGAACGCCGCCACGCCGACGCCGGAGGAAGTGGTGAAGCTCGGGGCGTTTCTCAAGGCCGACGCCGTCATCACGGGCGTCGTACGGGAATACGGCGAGGTGCGATCGGGCACGACGGCGTCCAACGTCATCTCGTTGAGCATCCAGCTCGTGGAGGCGCAGACCGGGAGGGTCGTCTGGAGCGGATCCTCGACCAGGGGCGGCATCACGTTCATGAACCGCCTCTTCGGCGGCGGCGGCCAGCCGCTGAACAAGGTCACCGAGCAGGCGGTCGACGCGCTCTTCGACAAGCTGCTCGGCCCGCCGCAGTAGGCGAAGGACGGCGATCGCGGTGCTCCACGCGTTCATCTACCTGCTCTTCTTCCTGTCGGGCGCGGCCGCGCTCGTCTACCAGCTGGTCTGGGTGCGATCCCTGACGCTGGTCTTCGGCGGCTCGCACCTGGCGGTGACGGCGGTGCTCTCCATCTTCATGGCCGGCCTGGCCATCGGGGGCTACGTCATCGGCAGGCGGGTGGACCGGGTGCGCCGGCCGCTGCGGCTCTACGGCATCCTGGAGCTGGGCATCGCCGCCAGCGCCCTCGCCTTCGCGGGCCTGGTGAGGGTCTACCCCGCCATCTACGTGGCGCTCGCGCAGGGACGCGACGAGTCGGCCATCTATCTCTCCGTCCTCCGGATGACCTTCTCGGTGGTGGCGCTGCTGCTGCCCACGGTGCTGATGGGCGGCACGCTGCCGGTGCTCTCGCGCTTCGTGTCGGGCCAGCCCGAGGAGCTGCGCAGCCGCCTGTCGTTCCTCTACGGCTTCAACACGCTGGGCGCCGTCGCGGGATCGCTGGTGGCAGGCTTCTACTTCCTGCGCGTCTACGCGGTCAGCACGACGCTCTACCTCGCGGTGGCCACCAACCTGGCGATCGGCGTGCTCAGCCTGCTGCTCCAGCGGCGGCTCGATGCCGGTCGGGCGCCAGGGGCGCGCGCCGGCGGCCAGACGCCCGCCGCGGCCGATTTCTCCGGCGCCGACACCTGGCACGAGGCCACGCCGCGCGCCTCCCTGCCCGCCGCGCTCGTGCTGTGGGGCATCGGGATCAGCGGGTTCTGCGCGCTCGGCTACGAGGTGCTCTGGACGCGCGTGCTGACGATCGCCATCGGCGCAAGCGTCTACAGCTTCACGATCATCCTCGTCGCCTTCCTGACGGGAATCGCCATCGGCAGCGCGGTCTATGGCGCGCTGGCCCGGGTGTGGCGCGCGCCGGGTCCGGATGCGAGACGCCTGATCGCCTTCTTCGGGCTCACGCAGGTCGTCATCGGCGTGACGGCGCTGCTGGTCACCATCTACCTGCGCGACATCCCCGCGAACTCCGTCCGGCTGCAGAACTACCTGCACGGGACCGACCTGCTGTCGTTCGGGTCGCGCACGCTGGCGCACTTCGCGCTCGCGTTCCTCTACATGGTGGTGCCCGCGTTCTTCATGGGCGCGGCCTTCCCGATGGCCGGCGAGGTGCTGGCGAGGCAGCGTCGCGCCGTGGGCCGCGCCGTGGGCGAGGTGCTCGCCTACAACACGGTGGGATCCATCCTGGGCGCCGCCGTCAGCGGTCTCGTGCTGATCCACCTGTTCGGCATCGAGCGGTCGCTCCAGCTGCTCGCCCTGCTCAACGCGGGAACCGGGCTCGCGGTGCTCGCCAGCCAGCGGCGGCCCGGGTGGCTGCTGCCGGCCGTCGCGGCCGCGTCGCTGGCCGCGGCCGTCACGCTCGCGGTCAACCCCGACATCGCGCGGGTCTGGGACCGCAGCTACTTCGCGATCTTCCGCAGCAACCAGCCCGAGGCCTTCCGCACGCCCGAGATGGTGCGCGAGGCGGTGGAGAACACCGACGTCCTCTACTACGCCGAAGGCATCGAGTCGATCGTCAGCGTCATCAGGGTCAAGGGCGGCGAGAAGGCGTTCCTCACCAACGGCCGCGTCGAGGCGTCGTCCCACCTCCAGGCGCAGCAGGTGCAGTACACGCTCGGGCACCTGCCGATGCTCCTCCACCCGGAGCCGCGCGACGTGCTCGTGGTCGGCATGGGCAGCGGCATGACCGCCGGCGCGACGGCCGTGCACCCCAGCGTCGGCCAGGTGACCATCGTCGAGATCGAGCCCGGCGTCCAGGGCGTCGCCCGATCCTTCGAGGAATACAACCACCGCGTGCTCGATCACCCGAAGGTGAAGGTCATCTTCAACGACGGCCGCAACTTCCTGATGACCACCGACCGGATGTTCGACGTCATCACGGCCGATCCCATCCATCCCTGGTTCCGCGGCGCGGGCTACCTCTACTCGAGCCAGTACTTCGCGCTCGCCGCCAGGCACCTGCGCCCGGGCGGCGTCATCGCGCAGTGGCTCCCGATCTACGAGCTGACGCCCGACGACCTCCGGTCGGTGGTCCGCACCTTCCAGGAGCACTTCGCCTACACGCTGCTCTGGCTCACCCACTACGACGCGGAAATCGTCGGCAGCAACTCGCCGCTGGTCCTCGACGAGGAAGCCCTGGAGCGCCGGCTCGCCGCGCCGGAGGTCGCCGCCGATCTCCGGCGTGTCGAGATGGGCACGCCGGCCGACCTGCTCAGCTACTTCGTCATGGGCACCGAGGGCATGCGGCGCTTCGCGCACGGCGGCGTCCTGAACACCGACGACTACCTCTACCTCGAGTTCTCGGCGCCGTTCTCGATTGCCACCGTCTCGGTGATGTCGGCCAACGTCGACGCCCTCACCGCCAGTCGCGAGAGCATCCTGCCGTACCTGAAGCCGGCCGCCGGGGCCGACGCGGCCGCACGTCAGCGGGATCGCTGGCGGCGGCAACGGGCCGCCGCCCGCGTGGGCGACCCGGCGCTGTCGCTCTTCCTCGGCGGCATGAAGGACGACCCGCGTTTCGTGCAGTTGCTGGGCCGGCTGGGCGCCGAGCACCCCTGGTACGCGCCGGGCCGGTTCCTGAAGGAGGAGTTCGACACGGCCGTCAGCCTGGAACCGCGGCTGATTCGGCAGGAGTCGTTTGCCGTGCTCGACGCCAGCGGACACCGGATGACCGTGGAGATGGCGGCCGTGCTGGTGCCCATCAGCCGCTCACGCGCCTCGGTGATGTTCGTCGACAACCGCGCGCGCAGCGTGTACGGGCAGGTGTACGTGAACGACTACGATCGACCGGGCTTGGTCGACGGCCTGGCCGTCACCGTGCTGGACGCGCTTCGCACGGCCTACCGGGGCGATGCGGCGGCCGCCGTCGACCGGGGCCAGGGGCTGCCCGCGGCCGACTCGACGATGCGCCGGTTCAGGGAGACGATTGCCTCCAGGACACGGGAGCTCGCGCCAGCCTCGTAGCGGCGCCTCCACGAGGACACACGCCAGGTGCCCAGACCCTTGCTCGCCACGCTCGCCGGAACCCTCCTCGTCGCGATGGCGGCCGGCGTGTGGCCGCGGCCCGCGGCGGCCGCCGATCCGATCGCGAAGGTGGCGGTGTTCCCGGTCGAGAACCTCAGCGGCACCGCCATCCGCGCCGACCAGGTCCGCGACGCCTTCATCGAGCGGCTGTCGGCGGCGGGCGTGACGGTGCTCGGCGCCGACGATCTCGACGCGTTCATGGCCCGCCATCGCATCCGCTATGCCGCCGGCATCGACGCCGCCTCCGCCGAACAGCTCCGGAAGGAAGCGGGCGTCGACGCGGCGCTGTTCGTATCCGTCGGGTACTGGAGCGAGACGAGTCCGCCGAAGCTGTCGCTGATCGCCCGCCTCGTGTCGGTGCGGGCGGCGCCGGTCGTGATCTGGGCCGACGATGCCGGGCTTGCCGGCGACGAGGCGCCGGGTCTGTTCGACCTCGGTCTCGTCGACGACTTCCAGGTGTTGCAGGCAAGGGCGCTCGACCGGCTCGGGCGCTCGCTCGCCGCCCGACTCGAGACGGGACAGGCGGCCGCGGCCGGCAGGCAGGGCGCCCGCTTCCGGCCCAGGATCACCTATCGCGCCGTGACCCTGGAGCCCGGCCGGGCGCACTCGGTGGCCGTGCTGCCCTTCTACAACGTCAGCGGACGCCGGAACGCCGGCGACGTCATGGCGCTGCTCTTCGAGCGTCACCTGTCCTCGTCGGGGACCTTCCGCGTCATCGACAGGGGCGACGTGCGGCAGCAACTGCTGCAGGCACGGGTCATCATGGAGGGCGGCGTCTCGATCGAGGACGCGGAGCTGGTGGCAAGCGTCCTCGATGCCGATTTCGTGCTGGCGGGACGCGTGATCTACTACGACGACTACGAGGGCCCCGAGGGCCATGCGCGCGTGGACTTCTCCACCGTGCTGATCGAGCGGGCGAGCCGCCGGGTGGTCTGGAGCTCGCACAGCTACAACGACGGTGAAGACGGCGTGCGCTTCTTCGGGCGTGGCCGCTTCACGCTGGCCCACGCCATGGCCACGCGGATGACGGGACTCACCGTCGCGGCGCTCGCGGGCGAGAGGCGATAGATCCGGCATGGCCAGCGGGCGCTTCCAGAAGGATCCCATGCGATTTCGATGTCTCGCGGCCATCACCGTGCTGGCCGCATCACTGCCAGCGCGGGCCCTGCTCGGGCAGGCCCCCCAGGCACTGCCCCTGGTGGACGGCCGGCCGGCCGTCGCCACCGTCAACGACGACGCGATTGCCCTCGACGAACTCCTCCTGCAGCGCGAGGGGCCCGTCGACGTGGCGCGCCTGCGCGAGGGCCGCGCGACGGCGGCGGACCTCGAGCTGCTCGATCGTCTCATCACCGTGCGGCTCATCGTCCAGGAGGCGGCCACCATGGGGCTGGCCGACCTGCCGGACATCCAGAAGCAGGTCGACGTCTCGTCCCGGCAGTTCCTGCGCGACGTCCTCATGGACACGCTGGTGCAGCAGGTCAAGCCCGACGAGACCGCCATCGAGGCGTTGTACCGGGAATCGGCCCGGCAGTGGCGAACCAGCTCGATCCTGTTCAAGAGCGAGCCGGCCGCACGCCGCGCGCGAGCCGCCATGACCGGCGGCGACGCGTACGACGCGGTGGCCGCCAGCTCCGTGGCCGCCGGCGAGGCCGAAGCGGCCCACGACGACGAGTACCACCGGATGAGCGACTTCCTGCCGGCGATCGGCGAGGCGGTCTCGAGGCTGAAGCCCGGAGAGGTGAGCCCGGTCCTCCAGATCCAGGCGGGATTCGCCATCGTGAAAGTCGTCGATCTGCGCACCGCCGACAGCCAGGCACTCCGCGACGAGGCACGCGAGGCCGTGGTCAAGCGCCAGCAGCAGGAGTTCCTCAAGGCCCACGAGGAATCGCTGCGCCGCCAGCACGTCGTCCTTCACCGGGACGTGCTCGACAGCATCGACTATGCCGCACCCGAACCCGGCATCGACGCGCTGGTGAAGGACACGCGGGTGGTCGCCGAGATCAGGGGCGCGGCCCCGCTGACGGTCGGCGACCTCACCGACTACCTCCGCATGCAGTTCTTCCACGGCGGCGATCCGGGGGCCCAGGGCGCGAAGCTCAACGCGCGCAAGCAGGCGGCGCTGGACGCCACGCTCGGGCGTCGCCTGCTGAACGCCGAGGCGCTGCGGCTCGGCATCGACAAGACCGCGGCCTATGTCGACCGGATCAACGCCTTCCAGGACGGCCTCGTGTTCGACGCCTTCGTGCAGAAGGTGATCGTCGCGTCGAACCGGATGCGCGAGGATGAGGTGCGGACCTACTACGACGCGCACCGCGGCGAGTACGCCTCGCCGGGCATGCTGAAGGTGCGCGGGCTGGCCTTCACGGAACGCGCGGCGGCCGAGTCGGCCGTCGAGAAGCTGAGGCAGGGCACCGACTTCGGATGGCTGGCGAACACGGCCGGCCATCAGGCCGGCAGCGACGCGAAGGGACTGCTGACCTTCGACGGACGCCCGCTCACCCTCGACAGCCTCCCGGAAGGGGTCCGGAAGGCGCTGGCCGAAGCCAGGCCCGGTGACGTCAGGCTGTACGGCAGCCCCGAGGGCCATTTCTACGCGTTGATGGTGCAGGAGGTCGTGGCCCCGGTCCCGCAGTCCTATGAAGACGTGCGGGAGCAGATTGCCCGGAAGCTCTACGGCGAGAAGCTGAGGAAAGCCGTCGAGGATCACGCGGCGAAGCTGCGTGCCCTCGGGAAGGTCGAGATCTACCTGAAGCGGGCGGAGTAATCCCCGCGTCCCCGCCGGGGACGCGTTGGAGGACAGCGCATGTCGTCCTGGAAGCCAGGGTTGAGGACACTGGCGTGGATCACCGTCGTGCTGCTGGGCGTGAGCCTGCAGCAGTCGCACGGGCAGCAGCCCCGGCGCCGCACGCTCGGCGGGGGCGCGCCGAGCTCCAAACAGGGGCTGGCTCGTCAGGACTGCCTCACGTGCCACAAGGATTTCGCGGACAAGTACCTCCGCATGAAGTACGTGCACGCGGTGGTCAAGGAGAACCAGTGCGACCAGTGCCACCTGCGCCACGGCCTGGTCACGACGCTGGTCCTGAAGAAGGACGGCAACGATCTCTGCTTCACCTGCCACGCGCCCGAGACGATCGGGCTCAACAAGGCGCACGTGCACACGGCGGCGCGCAGCGGCGGGTGCATCAGCTGCCACAACCCGCACGCCTCGCAGGCCAGGTACCTGCTCGTCGCCGAAGGGTCCGACGGCTGCTACCAGTGTCACGCGAAGGCCGATTACGAGCGGCCCGTGGTCCATGCGGTGCTGCAGGCCTCGGGGTGCGCGGCCTGCCATGCCTCCCACGGCGCCGATCAGCCGAACCTCCTCGTCAAGGAGGAGAAGGCGCTGTGCCTGGATTGCCACGCGCCGGACACCGCCTTCAAGACGGCGCACGGCGGCTACCCCGTGGAGACCGTCTCCTGCGTGAGGTGCCACAACCCTCACAGCTCGACGCAGGCGAAGCTGCTGAAGTCGAGCGTGCACGCGCCGCTCGCCGGCGCGCAGTGCGAGACGTGTCACGCGGCGCCCACCTCGGCGAAGCCCTTCGAGGTGACGGCGCAGGCGGGCGATCTCTGCCAGACGTGCCACGATCCCGGCAGCATGGGCGGCGCCGGCAAGGTGAAGCACCCGCCGTTTGCCGATGGCCAGTGCCTGACCTGCCACGATCCGCATGCGTCGGAGAATCGCAAGCTGCTCACCGGCAGCGGCAACAGCCTCTGCGTGACGTGCCACGCCGCGCAATCGGCGACCGTCGCCTTCAAGCACGCCCCCGTGGCCGGCGAGCCGGGCTGTCTCACCTGTCACGCACCGCACTCCTCCGACAACGGGCAGCTGCTGACCGCGGCGCCGGGTGCGCTCTGCGCCTCGTGCCATGCGGCGACGCAGGAGGCGGCGCAGAACGCGGCCGTGCCTCACGCACCGGCCGCCATGGACGACTGCACCTCCTGCCACAATCCTCACGGCAGCAACGTCGCCGGCATCCTCAAGGACCGCACCGACCGCGTGTGCTACGCCTGCCACGCCGACAGCCAGACGACGTTCACCACGACCTACATGCACCAGCCGGTCCGCGACGGCGCCTGCTCGTCGTGCCACCTGCCCCACGGCGGCAGCGAGCCGAAGCTGCTGAAGGCCAGCGGCGCGCCGCTGTGCTCGACGTGCCACGCCGACATGATGAAGCCGGTCGAGGGCCACGCCACGCACGGCCCCTTCGTCGAGGGCATGTGCCTCTCGTGCCACGATCCGCACGGCAGCAACGTGCGCGGCATGG
This sequence comes from Vicinamibacteraceae bacterium, assembly GCA_039812685.1. Taxonomy (GTDB): domain Bacteria; phylum Acidobacteriota; class Vicinamibacteria; order Vicinamibacterales; family JAFNAJ01; genus JBDIBB01. The sequence continues at coordinate 28,165 of JBDIBB010000025.1, read as the reverse complement.
CCACCGAGCCGATCGGCACGCTGTGCTCCACGTGCCATGGCGAGGTCAAGGACGCCGTCGACTCGGCCGCCTCGAAGCACCAGCCGGCCGCCGCCGGTGACTGCACGAGTTGCCACAACCCCCACCAGACCGCGCTGGACCACCTGATGGTGGCGCGAACGCCCGACCTGTGTCTCGGCTGCCACAAGGAGACGAAGGCGCTGCTCGAGAAGCCGAACGTCCACTCGCCGGCCGCCCGCGAGTGCCTGCGGTGCCACGCGCCGCACGCCTCGGCCGAGGCCACGCTGATGATCCGGCCCGTTCGCGCCCTCTGCTCGGAATGCCACGAGCTGACGAGCCCCACCTTCAGCGCGGCGCACCTGGAGATCGACCCCGCCGTGATTCGCTGCGAACGCTGTCACGATGCGCACGGGGCCGACGATCCCGGGCTGTTCAAGCCGAACGCGCACGCTCCGTTCGGGGTGAAATCCTGTTCCGACTGCCATCTTCCGCCGAGGAGCGGCCAGCGATGAACGCGACCGCCTTGACCTGGCGCCTGAAGCTCTCCCTCGTCGTCGTGGGGCTGCTCGCCGGCCATTCCGTGGCCCTCAGCCAGCAGAACCCGTACCGGCTGAAGGAGACCAGCCAGCGCGCGCTCTGTCTCTCCTGCCACGCCGACTTCGAGGCCACGCTCAAGAAGCGGTTCGTTCACGCCGCCGTGGCGTCGGGTGACTGCTCGAGCTGCCACAGCCCGCACGTCTCCTCCCACGAGAAGCTGCTGTCGGAGTCGCCCGCGCAGCTCTGCGCCAGTTGTCACGGCGACCTCGTGCCGGCGAGCGCGAAGAGCACGCACCAGGTCGTGGCCGACGGCGCGTGCGCGAAGTGTCACGACCCGCACGCCTCCGACAACGCCGCGCTCCTGGTGGCGAAGGGCAACGACCTGTGCATCAGTTGCCACCAGGACCTGGGCGACGCCGTGGCCAGGGCGAAGTTCAGGCACCGTCCGGTGCAGGACGGCTGCACCACCTGTCACACGCCGCACGCCTCGGAGGCGTCGGTGGCCCTGCTGAAGACGGCCGTGCCCGCGCTCTGCGTGCAGTGCCACGAGCCCGACAGCCCGGCGTTCGTCACGCGGCACCGGAACTACCCGGTGGCGCAGGCCTCGTGCATCTCGTGCCACGATCCGCACGGGTCGAGCCAGCCGGCGCTGCTGCTCGACAACGTGCACGCGCCGCTGCGCGACCAGACGTGCACCCAGTGCCACGAGCCCCCCGGATCGGCCACGCCGTTTGCCACGAAGAACGTCGGGTTCGAGCTCTGCCGGGCCTGTCACGCCGAACTGGTCACCGACACCTTCGCCAAGCCACGCCTCCACTGGCCCGTCGCCGACCGGCAGGGCTGCGCGAACTGCCACAGCCCCCACGCGTCGCGGCAGCCGAAGCTGCTCAAGTCGGACACGGCGTCGCTGTGCGCCGCCTGCCACGAGGACACGGCGAGGAAGATCGCGGGCGTCACCTCCAAGCACGCGCCCGTGCGCGACGGGATGTGCACGGCGTGCCATTCCCCCCACGCGTCGACCGGCGTCTACCTCATGGATCCCCCGTCGAACGTCGTGGCGTGCGCGGCGTGTCACGACTACGAGCAGCACTCGCAGCACCCCATCGGCGAGAAGGTCGTCGATCCGCGCAACCCGAACCTTCGCGTCGACTGCCTGAGCTGCCACGCCGGCCATGGCACCGACAACAAGTACATGCTGCTGGCGCCAACCAACATCGAACTCTGCACGCCCTGCCACAAGCAGTACACACGGTGATCGCGATGAGGACGCTGCTGTCGATCGTGGCCGTCACAACCGCCCTCATCTGGGGGGGCCTGACGTTGGTGTCGGCCGAGAACGCCCGGTTCAGGTTCCTGGCCGCGGTCTACGGCGACACGGCCGGCCCCGGGCTGCACCTGCCGGAAGGCGTGGCGTGCGGACCGGGGGGACTGGTGATCGTTGCCGACACGGGCAACGACCGGCTCGTGCGTCTCACGTTCGACGAACGGGCGGTGAAGGCGTGGACCCCCATCACGATGGCCGAGCTCACCGCGCCGACGCAGGTGCAACTCGACCCCGCGGGCCGGATCTACGCCCTCGACGGCCGCCGGCGCCGCGTGGTCCGTCTCTCGGCCGACGGCCAGTTCCTGGGCGCGCTCACCGTCACCGGCGTCCCGCCTCCCTCGACGATCGTGGTCAAGGCGTTCCAGATCGGCGGCGACGGCCGCGTCTACGTCCTCGACGTCCTGTCGGCGCGCGTCCTGGTGCTCGATGGGGACGGCCGGTTCCAGAAGGCCCTGCCGCTGCCGGCCGACGCCAGGTTCGTGGGCGACATCGCCGTGGACGACCTCGGCAGCGTGCTGGCCCTGGATTCGATCGGGCGCCGGCTCTACGTCGCGAGGCGCGACGCGACGGCGTTCTCGCCGCTCGGCCCCGACATCTCCGGCGCGCTGGTCTCCATGCCGACGTCGCTGGCGGCCGATCGCGGCCTGATTCTCGTCGTCGAGGGCGGCGCCGGCAGCATCGCCAGCATCGGACAGGACGGCGCGTTCGTCGGCCGCCAGCTCGTGTCCGGGTGGCGAGAGGGCGCGCTCAACCATCCGGCGCGGGTCTGCGTGAACGACAGGGACGAGGCGTGGGTCGCCGATCGCGACAACAGCCGCGTTCAGGTGTTCACGCTTGGCCGCTGACGTCTGCCACGGGTGCGACAGGGCGGCGCCGTGCGTGAGCGAGATGGGCCCGGCGGCCCGGTTCGGAAGGCGCATCGCCGCCAGCCGTCCTCCGGGTACGGCAAGGCCGTGCGGGGGTGCCCTGCCGCACGTCGGGGGGCCTCACCGCCACGGGTTCCGGCGCTGGCGGGCGCCTTCCTTGCGCAAATCCCGCGCGGATGTTGTAGAATCGCGGCCCGTGCTCCTCGTCATGTCACGTGGTGCGCTTGCGCCCTGACCGTCGCGAGTGGAGACAGTGCGCCTGCCCTTGCGTGCCCGTGGAGCCAGCCTGCCCATGCCAACCGCGCCGTCCGCGCGTCGATATCACTCCTCTCATCCATCTGCCGTCGGCTCGAGCGCTTCCGAGGTCGCCACGAGGTAAGAATGCCGGTCCGTCTGTTCGTCGGGAATCTGCCGTACGAAGCGAACGAGGCCGATCTGCGGCAGCACTTCGCCGCGGTCGGTCCCCTGTCCCACGTTTTCCTGCCGGTGGATCGCGAGACCGGCCGGCCACGCGGCTTCGCGTTCGTCGAGTACGCGGACAAGGCGATGGCCGATGCTGCCATCGCACAGTTGCACAACCAGCCCTTCAAGGGCCGCACGCTCTCGGTGAGCGAGGCGCGCGCGCGCGAGGATCGGCCTGCCGGCGGCTTCGGCGGCCCTCGCCCGGGCGGTCCTGCCGGGCCGCGGCCCGAGTGGTCGCCACGGCCGCCGCGTCCGGCTGGCGGGCCTGGCGGGCCTGGCGGTGGTGGCTTCGGCGCCCCGCCCGCGACGCACGCCGGCAAGAACTTCGGTCCGGACGCGCCCCGGCGTGGCAAGGCGAAGCCGGTGAAGCGCCGCGAGGACGGCCCGAAAGGGCCCATCCGCGTGAAGAGCGGTGGCCGGATCTACGCGGTGGACGACTTCGAGGATCAGCACGCCGACGAGCCGTTGCCCGACGACCTGCTGCTCGACGATCCGCTCACGAAGCTCCCTGACGACTTCGACGACGAGCGCTGAGTCACGGCGGCGGGGGGCGCGCGCCCGCGTCCCCCGCACCTCCCCGGCCGGCGACGGTCACGCCCGCGGGGCGTCTCCGGTCCGCTCCGGCCCGATCGACACCTCCTCGCCGGGATTGACGAAACGTTCGCGCTCGAACCGGTACTGCCTGTCGTGGAGTTGCCGGTAGCGCCCGCCGTGCGCCAGCAGTTCGGCGTGCGTCCCGCGTTCGACGATGACGCCGCCCTCGAGCACGAGGATCTGATCCGCGCTCTGGATGGTGGACAGCCTGTGGGCGATGACCAGCGTCGTCCGTCCGCGCCGCAGCGAGCGCAGCCCCTCCTGGATGAGCGCCTCGCTCTCGCTGTCGAGGCTGGAGGTGGCTTCGTCGAGCACGAGCAGTGCGGGATTGGCGAGGATGGCGCGCGCGATCGCCACCCGCTGGCGCTGCCCTCCCGAGAGCCTGACGCCGCGCTCCCCCACCACCGTCTCGTAGCCCTCGGGAAACCCGCTGACGAACTCGTCGCAGTGGGCGATGGCCGCGGCGGCCCGCACCTCCTCGAACGTGGCGCCCGGCCGCGCGTAGCGGATGTTCTCCGTGACGGTCCCGTCGAACAGGAAGTTGTCCTGCAGCACGACGCCGAGGTGCGCGCGATAGTCGGCCAGACGCACGCCGGCGAGGTCGCGCCCGTCCACCAGCACGCGTCCACTGGTCGGGCGGTTGAAGGCCATCACCAGGCTGATGAGCGTGCTCTTGCCCGAACCGCTCGACCCGACCAGCGCGGTGGTGGTGCCGGCGGCCGCCGCAAACGACACCCCCTTCAGCACGGGGATGCCTTCGGTGTACTCGAACCACACGTCCTCGAACGCGACGTCGCCGTGCACGCGCTCGAGGCCCTGGCGCCGCTCGTCGCCTGCGTTCTCGGCCGTCACCTGGCGGAGTTCGCGGATGCGGTCCAGGCCGGCGAACGCCTCGGTAATCTGCGTGCCGATCGACGCGATCTGGACGATGGGGGCCGCCACCAGCCCGATGAAGAAGACGTACATGATCAGGTCGCCGAGCGTCATCGCGCCGGTGATGATGGCGCGGCCGCCCATCACGATCATCACCACGCCGATCAGCCCGACGATCACCGTGGATCCGGCGGTCACGGCCGACACGCCGGTCATCGACCTCGCCACGTTGCGGAGCAGGCGGTGCGCGCCGCGCGTGAAGACGATCTGCTCTCGCTTCTCGGCGGTGTAGGCCTTCACCACACGGATGCCGCCCAGCGACTGGTTCAGCCGCCCCGTCACCTCGGCCTGGATCTGCCCGCGCTCGCGGAACAGCGGCCGCAGCCGCCGGAACGCGTACGCCATGCCACCGCCGAAGCTCGCCAGCACGACGATGGTGAGCGCGGTGAGCCGCCAGTTCAGCCAGAAGAGGACGCCGAGGGCGAGCACCGCCGTCATCACGCCGCCCACCAGCTGCACGAGGCCCGTGCCGACGAGGTTTCTGATGCCCTCCGCGTCGTTCATGATGCGCGAGATGAGCACACCGGTCTGCGTGGTGTCGAAGTAGCGGACGGGCAGGCGCGAGACGTGGCGCTGCACGTCGCGCCGCAGCTCGGTGATCGCCCGCTGCGCGGCGACGCCGAGGATCTGCGACAGCGCGAAGGACGTGATCGCCTGCACCACGGTCGCGGCGCCGGCCGCCAGCGCCAGCGGCACGAGCAGTTGGTGCTGCTGCCGGCCGATCACGTCGTCGATGAGGAACTTCGACGTGGCGGGCAGCACGAGCCCGAGGCCGCGATTGAGCGTCATCAGCAGCAGGCCGAGCGCCAGGCGTCCGCGGTGGGACCAGACGAGCCGGCGCGCCTCGGCCCAGGCCGCCGGCCAGTGCACCTCGCGCCTGGCGTCGGACTCGGGCGGCCCGGGACGGGTGCGCGAGCTCTCGGCCCGGCCCGCGCCCGGCATCTGGATGGGACTCAGGCGCGCCACTTACGCCAGGCCCATCTGCCAGAGAAGGAAGGCGTAGTCGAAGGCCACCTCCCTGAGCCGGTCGAAGCGCCCTGACGCGCCGCCGTGGCCGGCGCCCATGTTGATCCTGAAGAGGAGCGGATTGGCGTCGGTGCGGCGGGCGCGCAGCCGGGCCACGTACTTGGCCGACTCGTGAAAACCCACCTGGCTGTCGTTGAGCGAGGTCTTCACGAGCATGGCGGGATACGCCATCGCCTGGATGCCGTCGTAGGGCGAATAGGTCTTCATGTACTCGTATTCCGCTTCCCGCTTGGGGTTGCCCCACTCCTCGAACTCGGCGACCGTCAGCGGCAGCGTCTCGTCGAGCATGGTGTTGATGACGTCCACGAAGGGCACCTGCAGCACGAGGGCCCTGAACAGGTCGGGGCGCATGTTGGCGACGGCGCCCATCAGCAGGCCGCCGGCGCTGCCGCCTTCCGCCACGAGGCGGTCCGGGGCGCCGTAGCCGCGCGCGACCAGGAACTCGGCCGCCGCGATGAAGTCGGTGAAGGTGTTCCGCTTCCGCAGCATCCGCCCCTGGTCGTGCCACGCCTTGCCCAGGTCGCCGCCGCCGCGGACGTGTGCGCACGCCATCACCACGCCGCGGTCGAGCAGGCTGACGCGGTTCGACGAGAAGCCGACGTTCAGCGGGATGCCGTACGACCCGTAGCCCCAGAGGCAGATCGGGGCCGTGCCGTCGAGCGCGACGTCACGGCGATAGACGAGCGACACCGGCACCCGCGTCCCGTCGGGCGCCGGCGCCTCCGCCCGCTCGCAGGCATAGCGGGTGGCGTCGTAGCCGCCGAGCACCTCCTGCCGCTTGAGCAGCGTGGCCTGGCGGCTCTCCATGTCGTAGTCGAACACGGACGGCGGCGTCACGAACGACTCGTAGGAATAGCGCAGCCGGCGCGTCTCGAACTCGGTGTTGCCCGACGGGAACACGCTGTAGATCGCCTCCGGGAAGCTGACGCGGTGTGTCGCGCCGTCGGCGAAGGACCGCACCGTGATGCGCGGCAGCGCCTGCTCGCGCTCGTAGAGCACGAGGTGATCCGCGAACAGCAGCATGCCCTGCAGCATCACGTCCGCGCGGTGCGGCACCAGCTCCGTCCAGTGCTCCCGGCCCGGCGATTCGACCGGCGCGGTCGCCAGCCGGAAATTGCGCCCGGTGTCGTTCGCCCGGATGTAGAAGCGGTCGCCGCGATGGTCGACGTCGTACTCGATGTCGGGCCGCCGCGGCTCCACCGTCATCCACTCGCCGGCGGGCGTCGCCGCCGGCAGCACCCGGACCTCCGACGAGGTGAGGCTGCCGATCTCGCAGACCAGGTAGGCGTCGCTGCGCGTGCGGCCCACGCCCACCGAGAACCGCTCGTCGGGCTCGTGGAGCAGGAGCTCGGGGTCGCCGGCTTCGCCCACCGTGGTGCGAAACAGCCGGTCCGACCGCTTCGTCGTGGCGTCCTCGGTGGTGAAGAAGAGCGTCGCGTTGTCGGCGGCCCACGCCGCCGAGGTGACGCGCGCCTGGCGCAGCGGCAGCATCTCGCCGGTGACGAGATCCTTCACCTCCAGCACGTACTGTCGATAGCCGGTCGTGTCGGTCGCATACGCGAGATAGCGCGCGTCGTCGCTCACCTCGAAGACGCCCAGCGACCAGAAGGTGTGGTCGGCGGCCAGCGCGTTGCCGTCGAGCAGCGGCTCCTCGGCCGCGCCCTCGCGGTCGGCCCTGCGGCAGAGGATCGCGTACTGTCGGCCCTCCTCGGTGCGGGTGTAGTAGAGGTACCCCTTCCGGCGCTGCGGCACCGACATGTCCGTCTGCCTGATGCGGCCGAGCATCTCGTCGTAGAGCTGCTGCTCCAGCGGCGCGAGCGGCGCCATCACCGCGTCGGTGTAGGCGTTCTCCGCCTCGAGGTACGCGATCACCTCGGGGTTCCCGGCGTCGCGCAGCCAGGCGTATTCGTCCACGCGGCGGTCGCCGTGCAGGACGCTGATCCGCTCGATCTTCGGGGCGATGGGTGGCGTGTTCATGGATTGGGCGAGACGGGATGAGAGCGGTGGACGGGCGGCGCCGCGCCGCACGGCCGCCCGGCGCCTCAGCGCGCGCGGCGCTCGATGCGGACGCCGGTGATCTCGATGCGCGTGCGCGGCGCCTCGCCGTCAACCTCCGCCTTCTCGATCGCCTCGACCACGTTCATGCCCTCCGCCACGCGTCCGAACACGGTGTACTTGCCGTCCAGGACCGGCTGCGGCCCGAGCACGACGAAGAAGCTGGTCTGCGCGCTGTCGGGCGCCTCGCCACGCGCCATCGAGACGATGCCGCGCTCGTGGCGCGTCTCGTTGAACTCGGGCGGGAGGTTCTTCACGTAGCGGCGCTGCCGCTCGGTGAGCGGCGGCACGCGCGTGCTGACGAGCCCGCCCTGGATCACGAAGCCGGGCACCACGCGGTGGAAGGTCGTGCCGGTGTAGACGCCCGCCTCGGCCAGCCGCAGGAACGCGCGCACGTGGCCGGGCGCCCGGTCGGCGAGCAGATCGATGGCGATCGGCCCGAGGCTGGTGTCGATCGTCACGCGGAAATCGCCAAGCTCGGCGTCGGTCTCGGTGGTGAACGGCTCGACCGGCCGATCGCGGATCGAGACCTTGCGGATGGCGATGCGCTCCTTCACCCGGCCGTCGGCGTCGGTCTCGGCCGCGGAGATGTCCTGCACCACCTCGATGCCGTCCACGACGCGGCCGAACACGGTGTACTGCCCGTCGAGCGCGGGCTGGTCGGTGACGCAGACGAAGAACTGCGCGCCGGCGCTGTCGGGGCGGCCGGGCTGCAGGACGGCCGACACCGCGCCGCGGGTGTGCTTCTCGGCGTTGGGCTCACGCGCGAGCACGCCAAGCCCTCCGGTGCCGTACTGGCCGACCTTGGCGGGATCCTTCGACAGGGGGTCGCCCCCCTGCACGATGCCCATGCGGACGGCCCGGTGGAAGGTGGTGCCGTCGTAGGCGCCCTCGCCCGCCAGCTTCATGAAATAGCCGACGTGGTTCGGGGCGGCCTCCGGCAGGAGGTCGATGACGATGACGCCGCGGTCGGTGTCGAGCACCGCCTGCTTGCCCTGCATCTGCGCGGTCGTCAGCGCCGTGGTGAAGGGCTCGGGCGGCGCGGGCTTCGCCGCAGCGGCAGGGCGACGCTGGGCGAGGGCCGGCGTGCCCGTCAGGGCGACGGCGGCCGCGCACGCCATCGCGGCGGCACGCATGGCCCGGCGGAATCCGATTGTGGTGCGCATCCCGACAATTCTACGCCGGCCGCGGGCTTCGCGGCCGCGATCGCGGCCGTGGCCGTGGGCGCGGCGGAAGCCGTCAGAGCCCGAGGCCCTCCTGGCTCGTGTAGCGGTCCAGCAGGAGTTGCTGCGAGTTGAGCGGCGGCTGGCCGGCTGGCGGCGTCACGGCCGTGTAGGTGCCGTCACCGAGCAGGGCCATGGCCCGGTGACTGTCGGCCAGCAGGGCGTGCAGCACCACGTCGCGCAGGTGGGCCCGGATTCCGGCGTCGTGCACCGGGGTGAGCACTTCCACCCGCCGGTCGAGGTTGCGTTCCATCAGGTCGGCGCTGCCGATGTAGATCTCCTCGTCGCCGCCGTTGAGGAAGTAGTAGATCCGCGAGTGCTCGAGGAAGCGCCCCACCACCGACCGCACCGTGATGCGCTCGCTGATGCCGGGGATGCCGGGCCGCAGGCAGCAGAGGCCGCGCACCACCATGTCGATGCGCACGCCGGCCTGCGAGGCGCGGTAGAGCGTCCGGATCATCGCCGGGTCGGCTACCGCGTTGTTCTTGACGATGATGCGTGCCGGCCGCCCGGCGCGGGCGTGCTCGGCCTCGCGCTGGACCAGCGCCTTGACGCGCGTCCGGAGCGAGACCGGGGCCACCAGCAGCTCCGCGTATTCGCGCCGCCCCGAGTAGCCGGTGAGGTAGTTGAACACCTCCGACACGTCGTCGATGATGCGCGGGTTCGCGGTGAAGAGCCCGAGGTCGGTGTAGACCTTCGCGGTGACCGCGTTGTAGTTGCCCGTCCCGATGTGCGCGTAGCGGCGGATGCCGTCGGATTCCTTGCGCACCACCAGGCACAGCTTGCAGTGCGTCTTCAGGTTCACCAGGCCGTAGACGACGTGCACGCCGGCCGCCTCGAGCCGGTTCGCCCAGATGATGTTGTTGCGCTCGTCGAAGCGGGCCTTCAGTTCGACGAGCACCGCCACCTGCTTGCCCTCCTCGGCGGCCTCGATCAGCAGGTCGACCAGCGGCGAGTTCTGGCCGATGCGGTAGAGCGTCATCTTGATGGCGGCCACCTGGGGATCCTTCACGGCGGCGCGCAGGAACGTCTCCACCGTGAGGAAGGACTGGAACGGCAGGTGCACCAGGTGATCCTGGTAGCGGATCTGCTCGAACACCGCGTCGATCGCGTCCGGCCCCCAGAGCACCGGGGGCGAGAACGGCGGGTCCTTGAGCCGCGGCCGGTGCACCCGAGTCAGCTCGAACCAGTCGCCGAATCCCATGCGGTAGGGCGTCCGCACCACCACCGTGTCGTCCACCTCGAAGTTCTCGACGAGGATGTTCAGCACGCGGCGCGGCATGCGCTCGTCCACCTGCAGCAGCGACAGCGCGCCGTAGCGCACCTGCTTCAGGCTGCGGTCCACCGATTCCAGCAGGTCGTCGGCCTCGTCCTCCTGGATGACGATGTCGGTGTCGCGGATGATGCGGAAGAGGTGCGCGCCCTCGACGCGCGTCTCGGGGAACAGCGCGTGGATGTTGCGCCGGATCACGTCCTCGAGGAACACGAACGCGGGCCCGCCCCTGGCCGGGCCGAGTCCGTCGGGCAGCGGCACGAACCGCGGCAGCATGTCGGGCACCTTCACGCGCGCGAACCTGGTGCGTCCGGCGTGCCGCACCACGACGGCGAAGTTCATGCTCAGGTTCGAGATGTAGGGGAACGGGTGCCCCGGATCGAAGGCCAGCGGCGTCAGCACCGGGTAGATGTCGGTCCTGAAGTAGCGCGCCAGCCAGGCGTCCACCTCGGGCGAGTAGTCGTCCGGATCGAGGAAGACGATGCCCTCGGCCGCCAGCATCGGGCGGAGGGCGCCGCTCCAGCACGCCGCCTGCGCGTCGAGCATCGCCCGCGAGCGCGCCATGATGTCGCGCAACTGCTGCTCGGTGTTGAGTCCGTCGGGCGCCACGTCCTCCATGCCCGCGCGGTACTTCTTGAGCAGCGTCGCGACGCGCACCATGAAGAACTCGTCGAGGTTGGTGCCGGTGATGGCGAGGAACTTCACCCGCTCGAGCAGCGGGTGGTACGCCTCGCGCGCCTGCATCAGCACGCGCTCGTTGAACTCGAGCCAGCTGAGTTCGCGGTTGATGTAGAGCGCCGGGTTGTGCAGGTCGGTCGGCGCCACCTCGCGCCAGTCGGCCGACGGCGGCACGGCTGGCGCCGGGCGCGTCCTGCCGGCACGCGAGATCGGACTGGCGCGCCGGCGATGAGCGCGCTGAGGCAGCGAAGTCATGGACGTGAAGAGTCGATGGATGGCCCGGTGCCGCCATCATAGCAGAGCTTGTCGCGGGCCCATGGCATCATAGCGGGATGCGTGCCCGCGTTTTCCCGCTCGCCGTGCTGCTCGCCGCGCCGGTCCTCCTGCCCTCGTCCGGCCAGGCGGCCGACCGCATCACCCATGCGCTGGTCGTCTCGCTCACGCCCGCCAGTCATCGACTGGCGGTGACGGCAACCGTCGCCTTTCCCGAAACGGCGCCCGCGCCCGCCGAGTTCCTCCTCAGCGCCGCGCTGACGATCACCTCGGCCACGCCGGCGGTGCAGGAAGTGCCGCTTGGCGACACCCAGCCGTTCTTCGGCAACAACGGCGGCAGCGGCGCGCTCGACGCGGCGCGCGTGAAGCGCTACCGGCTGGCCGCGGCGCCAGCCGACCATCGCCTCGTGCTCCGCTACGAGGGTGTCGTGAACACGCCACTGGCGGCGCAGGAGGAGGAGTACGCCCGCGGCTTCCGCGAAACCCCCGGGATCGTCGGCCCCGAGGGCGTGTACCTGGCGGGCGCGACGTTCTGGTACCCGCAGTTCCGCGCGGATCTGGTGTCGTTCTCCATCGAGGCGAGGCTGCCCGAGGGCTGGCACGCGATCAGCCAGGGGACCGGCACGTCGCGGGACCAGGACGGCGTCGCCCGGTGGCAGTCGCCGGATCCGATGGACGAGATCTACCTGGTCGGCGGCCCGCTCCGGCAATGGCGCGAGCAGGCCGGCGCGGTCGAGGCGCTGGTCTACCTGCGCGAGGCCGACGAGACGCTCGCACGCAAGTACCTCGACGCCACCTCGCAATACCTGAACATGTATCGCCAGCTGATCGGGCCGTATCCGTACTCGAAGTTCGCGCTGGTCGAGAACTTCTGGGAGACCGGCTACGGGATGCCGTCCTTCACGCTGCTCGGGTCCAGCGTGATCCGGTTCCCGTTCATCCTCACCAGTTCCTATCCGCACGAGATCCTGCACAACTGGTGGGGCAACGGCGTGTTCGTCGACTACGGCACGGGCAACTGGTGCGAGGGCTTCACGGCCTACCTCGCCGACCACCTGATCCAGGAACAGCGCGGCGCCGCCGCCACCTACCGGCGCGGCACGCTCCAGAAATACCGCGACTACGTCACGACGGGCCGCGACTTCCCGCTCACCGCGTTCCGCAGCCGTCACAGCGCCGCCACCGAAGCGGTGGGCTACGGGAAGATGATGATGGGGACCCACATGCTGCGCCTGCGCCTCGGCGACCAGAGGTTCACGCAGTTCCTGCAGCGCTTCTATCGCGAGCACCGCGGCACGGTGGCCTCCTTCAGCGACTTCCGTCGCACCGCCGAGGCCGCCGCCGGCGCGCCGCTGACCGACTTCTTCGGCGACTGGGTCGACCGCGAGGGCGCGCCGGTCTTCGCCGTCGAGCACGTGACGGTGACGCACGATGGCGCGCGCTACGTCACCTCGGGCGAGCTCGTGCAGACGCAGTCCGGCGAGCCCTACCGCTTCGACGTGCCGCTGGTGGTGCAGACCGCCGGCGCGCCGGTCCGCGCCGTGGCCGCCGCCGCGCGACGCATCCCGTTCCGAATCGAGAGCGAGGCGGCGCCGCTGGCCCTGCACGTCGATCCCGAGTTCGACGTGTTCCGCCGCCTCGATCCCCGCGAGACGCCGCCCGCGCTCAGCATGCTCTTCGGCGAGGCCCAGGTCACCGCGGTGCTGCCGAGCGACGCGCCGGAGGAAGCGGCTCGCTTCCGCGAGGTGCTCAAGGCCTGGGACTCGCCCGGCAACGAGATCCGCATGGTCGGCGACGACGAGATCACGGACCTGCCAGCCGACCGCAGCGTGTGGCTCCTGGGCCGGACCAATCGCCTCGCCCGCGCCGCCACACGGCACGAGACGCGGTTCCAGGCCACCGACACGGCATGGACCTTCGCCGGCGAACCGCTGTCGCTCGCCGGCCACAGCGGCGTCGTCGTCGTGCGTCATCCGGCGAACCCAGCCAAGGCGGTGGGATGGATCGCCGTCGACCCCCGCGCCGCCTACGAGGGGCTGGCGCGCAAGCTGCCGCACTACGGGCGCTATTCGTACCTGGGGTTCGAGGGTGGCGACACGGTGAACACCCTCAAGGGCGAGTGGGCGCCGCTGGACTCACCGATGCGGGTCGATCTGCGCGAGGCGGCCGATCGCTCCACGGCGATGGCGCCACCGGCCTTCGCCACCCGCAAGGCGCTCGTGGATCTGCCGCCCGCCTTCTCCTCTGCCGCGCTGCGCGACCACGTCGCGTTCCTCGCCGCGCCCGAGCGCGAAGGACGCGGCATCGGCACGAAGGGGCTCGATGCCGCCGCCGAGTACATCACGGCGCGCTTCAAGGCCATCGGTCTCGAGCCGGGCGGCACCAGCGGCTACGCGCAGCCGTTCACCATCGCGCAGGGGCCTGGCGGCGGGCCGGCCGACGCGGTGAACCTCGTCGGCGTCATCCGCGGAACGAAGCCGGAGCTCGCGCAGGCGCCGCTCATCGTCTCGGCGCACTACGATCACCTCGGCCGCGGCTGGCCCGACGCGCACGCCGGCGACGCCGGCCAACTGCACCCGGGCGCCGACGACAACGCCAGCGGCGTGGCCGTGATGCTCGAGATGGCCAGGGCCTTCGCCGCCGGCGAGAAGCCGCAGCGCCCGATCCTGTTCATCGCCTTCTCTGGAGAGGAAGCAGGGCTCGCCGGCGCACGGCATTTCGTCGACCACCCGTCACCGATGCCCATCGACCGGGCCGTGGGCATCATCAACCTCGACACCGTGGGCCGCCTGCGCAGCGGCAAGGTGCAGGTGCTGGGCGCCGGCACGGCCGCCGAGTGGCCGCACATCTTCCGCGGCGGCACCTTCGTGACGGGCGTCGAGAGCACCGCGATTCCCGGTAACTTCGAAGCCTCCGACCAGCGGGCGTTCATCGAGCGCGGCATCCCCGGCGTGCAGATCTTCACCGGACCCCATGAGGACTATCACCGGCCCGGCGACACCGCCGACCGGATCGACGTCGATGGCCTCGTGAAGGTGGCGACGCTGGTGAAGGAGGCGGTTGGCTACCTCGCCAGCCGCGCGGAGCCGATGACGATCACCATCGCCGGCGCCGGCGCGACGACGGGGGCTCCACCGGCGGCGGGCCCGGCCCAGCCGGGCGCACGCCGTGTGACGTTCGGGGCCGTACCCGACTTCGAGTTCCAGGGGCCCGGCGTGAAGCTCTCAGGCGTCTCGCCCGGCTCCCCGGCCGAACACGCCGGCCTGCGCGCGGGCGACGTGGTGGAGAAGCTGGACGGCAGGCCGGTGGGCTCGCTCGCCGAGTTCTCGGCCGTGCTGCGGACCCTGTCGGCCGGGCAGGAAGTCGAGGTAGTGTTCGCGCGCGGAGACGCCCGGCAAACCGCCCGCGTCACCGTCGTGGAACGATAGCAGCCCGTGGCGCGGGCGACGGGGGCCGCGGATGCTCCGCGCCCGCCCGCATCAGGCGTCGTCGTCGCGAAACGCCTCTCGCGCGGTGGCCGGCTCGATGACCAGCGCCGCGACGAGCAGCGCCAGCCCCATCGTCACCAGCAGCGCGGCGAGCGCCATCGACCCGGAGGAGGCCACCCAGGCCGCGGCGCCGAGGGCCAGCGAGAAGACGACATCGGCGGCGAGCCCGAGGCGACGCCAGCGCCGTCGCTGCTCGGCCAGCGCCCGAAGGTGGAAGGTCGAGAGAAACCAGAGGTTCAACCGCAGCGACACGACGACCACCGCCGCGGCGAGCGCGACGAAGAACACCGCGCGCGCCCACGGCCCGAGGGTGCGCACGGTCCACACCGGCCACAGCGCCACCGCGCACGTCACCGCCACGCTGGCCTGGTGGATGCGCCACCACCGCAGCGGGCCCGGCGCCGCGTCCCGACCGGGCCCGGCGTCGCGGTCCGGCGGATGCGTTGCCGGGCGATCTCCCACAGTCAACTCCCAGACGATCGCCGACGCCGACGGGTAGCGTGCCGATGGCGCTTTCTGCAGGCATCGGTCGATCACCGGCGCGAGGACGTGGAAGCCGCGCGCGCGCACCGGCGAGAGGTCCACCTCGGCCTCGAGGATCCGTGCCAGCGCCGCGGTTGCCGCCCGGGCCCCGAACGCCGGCTTGCCGGTGACCACCTCGAACGCCAGCGCACCCCAGGCGAACACGTCCGCGCGAGCGTCGGCCGGCTCACCGCGTACCTGCTCGGGCGCCATGTAGCCGGGCGTGCCGAGCACCATGCCCGATCTGGTCAGCTGCGAGCGCGTCTGGTCGTCGCCTGGCGGCCGGAGGAACCTGGCGAGGCCGAAGTCCACGAGCTTCACACCGCCCGACTCGGTCAGGAGCACGTTCTCCGGCTTCAGATCGCGATGGACGATGCCGGCCGCGTGCGCGGCGGCCAGCGCCTCGGCCACGCCCCGCAGGACGGCCATCGCCTCCGGCGCCGGAAGGAGGCTGCCGTCGAGCGCCTGCCGCAGCGACCGCCCCCGCACGAACTCCGACACCAGATAGACGGCATCGTCGGTCTCCTCGAGCGCATGGATCGCGGCGATGTTGGGATGTGAGAGCGCCGCGGCGGCGCGCGCCTCGTGCCGCAGCCGCTCGCGACGGGCGGGATCTCCAGCCAGGGCCACCGGCAGCGCCTTCAACGCCACGAGCCGTCCCAGCCGGGTGTCGGTGGCCAGGTAGACGACGCCCATGCCGCCGCGGCCGATCTCGGCGATGACCTCGTAGGCGCCGAGGCGCCGCCCCACCAGCGTGCCCGGTGGGGTGGGCGCCTGCAGCGGCGCGAGCAGTTCGTGGCCTTCGAGCAGGTGTGGTTGCGCCAGGTCCCGGGAGAGCAACTGGCCGATCAGCGACAGATCCTCAGGGTGCTCGCGGCATGCCACCTCGAGGAACGCGGGACGGGCGTCGGGGTCGAGTGCCAGCGCCTCGGCGAAGACGCCGCTGATACGCTTCCAGCGTTCGGGCGTCACCGCGGCGCCTCGCCGGTCAGTTCCCGCGCCAGCCACGCCCTCGCCAGCGTCCAACGGCGCTTCACGGTGGCCGGCGACTGGCCGAGCACCTCGGCGGCTTCTTCGATGGTGAGCCCACCGAAGTACCTCAGTTCCACGAGCCGCGCGCGATCGGGATCGACGGCCGCCAGCCGTTCGAGCGCCTCGTGCAGCGCCTCCACCTCCACGCCGGCGCCGGCCGCGGCGCCAATCATCGCGTCGGCCAGCGACACGCGCTGCGCGCCGCCGCCCCGCTTCGCCGTGCGCCGCGCGCGCGCGCGCTCCACGAGGATCTGCCGCATCGAGTTCGCGGCAATCGCGCAGAAGTGCGCGCGGTTCTCCCACGACACGTGATGCTCGCGCATCAGCCGCACGTAGGCTTCGTGGACGAGCGCCGTGGCCTGCAGCGTCTGCCCGGGTCGCTCCCGCCTGAGGTACGCTCCCGCCAGCCGGCGGAGTTCCGCGTAGACCAGCGGCAGCATCTCGTCGAGGGCGGGAGCATGGCCCGCGCGCGACGCGGACGGCAGTTGCGCGAGATGCGGGTTCGACGGCCGGTGGCTCACGTGCCGTAGCATAGCGCGGCCGCCGGCGAACGACGGGCCGGGCACGCACCCGTCCCGCGCCGCTCACCCCAATCGCGCGTCGGCCGCCCTCCACGACACCGGTGGCCGTGACCATGAGCGCCGCCTCCCCTGCCGTCACGGCACAGACCGTCGCGATACGCCGGGTTGGTCGAGCCGGCCTTCATCGTCGATACTGCTGTAGCCCATGTCACGCGTGCTGCCTGCCCGCACACCCGGCCCTGACCGTGCCGTTGTCGGCCGGATCGACATCCGACATGTTCGGGCGGCGCGGCCGCTGGCGCTGCACGCCTTCATCGCGGCGCCCGCCGTGTCCTCCCGCACCGGCGTGGAGGCGAACCTCCGGAGCGTCTGTCCACCCGCGCATGCGCACGCCTGACCTCGAGTCGCTCGGGTGGACCGCGGCGTGGGCCGCGCGGTTCGAGCCGTTCGCGCAGGAGGCCCTGATCCCCGCACGGGTCGCGCTGGAGCACCAGCACATCTACCGGGTGTACACGGGCGGGGACGAGCCGCTCGCGCACGTGGCAGGCCGCTTCCGCCACCGCGCGACCGCGCGTCAGGAGTACCCGGCCGTCGGCGACTGGGTGGCGCTCGAGCGGGCGCACGGGCACACGCGGGCCACGATCCACGCGGTGCTGCCCCGCACCAGCCGCTTCTCGCGCAAGGCAGCCGGAGACGTCACCGCCGAGCAGGTGGTGGCAGCCAACATCGACCTCGTGTTCCTCGTGAGCGGGCTCGATCGCGACTTCAGCCTCAGGCGCATCGAGCGCTACCTCGTCACCGCGCGGGAGGGCGGCGCGCGGCCGGTGCTCGTGCTCAACAAGTCGGACCTCTGTCCCAATCTGCCGGCGGTGCTCGATGAGGTCGCGCGCGCGGCCGCCGGCGCGCCCGTCCACGCGATCAGTTCGCTCACGCGCGAGGGGCTCGACGCGATTGGGCCCTACCTCGTGCGCGGCCGCACCATCGCGCTGCTGGGATCGTCGGGCGTGGGCAAGAGCACGCTGATCAACGTGCTGCTCGGCCACGATCGGCAGCGCACGCGCGCGGTGCGCGCCCACGACAGCCGCGGCCGCCATACGACGACGCATCGCGAGCTCGTGCCGCTGCCGCAGGGGGCGTTGCTCATCGACACGCCCGGCATGCGCGAACTGTCGCTGTGGGAGTCGGAGTCCGCGCTCGACGAGGCGTTCGAGGACATCGAAACGCTGGCGCACGGCTGCGGGTTCCGCGACTGCCTGCACGACAGCGAGCCGCGCTGCGCCGTGAAAGCGGCAGTGGCCGACGGCCGGCTGCCGGCCGATCGGCTCGCCAGCTTCCATCGACTGCGGCGCGAACTGCGGAACCTCGAAACGAAGATCGACGAGCGCGCCGCCTCGGAGAAGAAGCGC
This sequence comes from Vicinamibacteraceae bacterium, assembly GCA_039812685.1. Classification (GTDB taxonomy): domain Bacteria; phylum Acidobacteriota; class Vicinamibacteria; order Vicinamibacterales; family JAFNAJ01; genus JBDIBB01. The sequence goes on along the minus strand of JBDIBB010000025.1, from coordinate 9,952 downwards.
GAGCAGAAGATCCTCCACAAGAACATCCGTCGCGTCACCTCGAGGCGGTTCTGACGTGAGAAGCCTGCGGCGCCCGCACGGCGACCCGACCGCCCGGACACTCCACATCGAGATCAGCCATGACCCGACCCCGCACCGCCATCGCGATCCTGCTCGCCCTGGTCCTTTGCGCCGTGGTTCCCCTGCGTTCGCAGCCGTCTCGAGACTGGCTCGACGCGTACCGTGAGCCGGCCTCGCGCCTGATTGGCGCCGCCTTCGCCGACACGGCGGCCTGGGAGCGCCTCGCGTTCCTGACCGACACCTTCGGTCCCCGGCTGAGCGGCACGCCGAACCTCGAAGCCGCCATTGCGTGGGCCGAGGCCACGATGAAGGCCGACGGCCTGGAGCAGGTGCGGGCCGAACCGGTGATGGTGCCGCGCTGGGTGCGGGGCCGCGAGAGCGTCGAGATCCTCGATCCCGTCGTCCGCCCGCTGATGATGCTCGGGCTCGGCGGATCGGTCGGGACCCCGCCGGAAGGCCTGGAAGCCGAGGCGATCGTCGTCTCGAGCTTCGACGAACTCGATCGGCGCGCCACGGAGATCAAGGGACGCATCGTCGTCTTCAACGTGCCCTACACGAGCTACGGCGAGACGGTGCAGTACCGGAGCAACGGCCCCTCGCGTGCCGCCCGGCACGGCGCCGTCGCGATGCTGCTGCGATCGGTCGGGCCCGTCGGCCTGCGGACCCCACACACCGGGCAGACACACTACGACGACGGCGTGCCGGCGATTCCGGCCGCGGCCCTGGCGGTCGAGGACGCGCAGCAACTGGCGCGCATGCAGGCCCGTGGCCAGCGTCTCCGCCTGCGGCTGAAGATGGAGGCGCACACCCTGCCCGACGTGGCGTCGGCCAACGTGATCGGCGAGATCGTGGGCCGCGAGCGCCCCGAGGAAATCGTTGTCGTCAGCGGCCACTTCGACTCGTGGGACGTCGGCACCGGCGCGATGGACGATGGCGGCGGCGCCATCGCGGCCTGGGAGGCGGTGCGGCTGATGGCGAAGCTGAACCTGCGTCCCCGCCGAACGGTGCGCGCGGTGCTCTACACCAACGAGGAGAACGGACTGCGCGGCGGGACGGCGTATCGCGACCGGCACCGCGAAGCGCTCGACCGGCACGTCCTGATGATCGAATCCGATGCCGGGGTGTTCCGGCCCCTCGGGTTCGGCTTCACCGGCAGCCCCCGGGCGCGGGAGATCGTCACGCGCATCGCGTCGCTGCTCGAGGGCTTCGACGCCACGCGCATCGGCCCGACGGGCAGCGGTGCGGACATCGGTCCCAGCGTCCAGGCCGCCGGAATCCCCAGCATGTCGCTCGAGGTCGACGGCTCGCGCTACTTCGTCTACCACCACTCGCCGGCCGATACGATCGACAGGCTCGATTCACACGACGTCGCGCGCAGTGTGGCCGCGATGGCCGTCATGGCCTACGTGGTGGCCGAGTTGCCCGAGCGGCTGCCGGTCGAGCCGGGGGCGAACCGGGGGCGCTGACGCTCATCGCCGCCGCGCGCCGGGAGGTCTCGGCGGCACCTTGTTCTGCAGCGTGGCGCGAAGCCGGTACGCCGGACCGAGCGCCACGACGATCACATAACGCACCTCGCCGCCCACCGAGTCGCGAAAGACCACTTCGTGGGTGCCGAGCGAGACGGTGACGTTGGCGAGCGGGGTCAGCCCGAGCGGCCGGCCGTCGAGCAGCACCTGTGCCTGCGTGTCGGCGTCGAGGTTCAGCACGCCGGTCGGCGGCCGCAGCGTGACGGTGGCGAGCATGCCCGCCGCCACCTCCACCTCGCGCGTCTCCTCGTAGTTCAGCATGGTGTTGGAGAACGTCAGGCGGCGCAGGCCCGTGCTCACGCCGAGGATACCGCGCGTGGTGCGCCCGAGCGACCTCGCGCCATCGCTCACCGACACCTCGAAGGGCGACTCCACCAGGACGCTGCCGCTGAGCGGGACCGACACCTCGACGCGCGCGCCGGCCAGCACCTCCACCGTGCGCTCGGTGCGCGCGGCATCGTTCTCGATGCGCAGCGTGTGCTCGCCGGGCGGGACGTCGCGCAGCTCCAGCGGCGTGCGGCCACGCACGCGGTCGTTGAGCGTCACGGTGGCGCCGGCGGGCACCGAGGTAATCGACACCACGCCCGGCGGGCCCGCGGGATAGAGCGACACCAGTTGAAAGGCCTCGCCCTGAGCGGTCACCGGCACGGTCAGCGCGCGGTGCTCGCCGCCAAGCGTGAACTCGACGCTGTAGGCACCAGCCGGGACCGAGAGCGTGAGCGGCGTCTGGCCCCGGGCCTCCCCATCGATGGTCACCGTGGCCCCGGCCGGCTTCGACTCGAGACGAAGCCAGCCCGACGGCGTGGAAGGCCCCCGGTGCCATCCCGTCGTCAACCACCATCCGCCGGCCAGGGCGACCGCCGTCGCCGCCGCCAGCAGCGCCCACAGGCGCCAGGAACCGCGAAGCCGTGGCTGGGCCGGGTAGCTCACGACACGGTCCGGGGCCGTGACGGGTGTCCGTTCCTCCCACAGTTGCTCCCACCCGAACAACCCGGGGGCGGCTTCGCCCGCAACGCCGAACCCGGCCAGGGGCTCACCCGGATCCGGCTCCCCCGAGGCCGAGGCCAGTCCAAGCCCGCTCGCGCTCACGCCAGCCGGCGGCGGCACGACGTCGGATGGTGGCGGTGGCAGCGGGTCGACCAGGCGCAGCGGGGCCGGTTCGGTCGGCCCGGACTGCGGCGCATCGTCGAGCGGGCTTCGCAGGGCCGGAGCGAAGCTGGCGCCGGCAACCCCGGCCCCCGTCGCACTGATGGTGAACGGCGGCGGTGCGGCCGGCGCGGGCGCGGCGGCCTCGGGCGGCGGCGCCGGCATCACGGGCGGCGGCGCCGGGACGCTTTCGGGATGGGCCGCGGCCACCGCCTCCACGGCGCGCTCCAGCGCCGTCATCGAGCGGTATGGCCCCTCGGGCGACAGCAGCAGCATCCGCTCCAGCACGAGTCGCAGGTCGTCGCCCAGCGCTGAGGCCGTGTCGTGCGAATCGGCGATCCGCAGCGCGGCCACGATGCCACGCGCGTCGGGTCCGGCCAGCCCCTGGGGGTCGCCGCCCAGCAGTTCGACCAGCGCGTACGCCAGTTGCAACTGATCGGTGAGGGGCGTGAACAGCGGGATGCCGGCGATGCGCGGCACCGCCAGTCCGAGCCGCTCGGCGAACCACTCGGCCGGCATCGACAGCGCGGCCAGGCCGGGGCCGAGCACGTGCTCGCAGACGACCAGGCGGTCGTCGGTCGTCACCAGCAGGCGGGAGAGCGTCATCGCGCCGTGGCAGGCGCCCGAGCCGCGGGCGTGCACGGCGCGCAGCGCGGCACACGCATCGCTCAGCACGAACAGGACGTGGGCGAGCGAGAACGGCCGGCCCTCGCTGCGCCGCCGCGATGCCACCTCGTCGAGACGCTCGCCCTCGAGCCACTCCTGGCGCAGCCGCAGCGCCGGCCCGGTGACCGGCGACGCCTCGACGCCGATCAGACGGATGAGGCTGCGCGAGGGCCGCTCGGTGGACGCTCCGGTCCCCGCCACCGCCGCGCAGAACTCGGGCCTCTCCGACAGGTCGGCACAGACGGTGAAGGTCTCGACCACCGCGCCATCCGCGCTGCGGCCGACCGACCGCTCACCGATGCGATCGACCCGATGGGTGACTTCCGGCCAGGCCAACGGCCGGGCCGCATCCGCGAAATCCATCCCCCCTTCAATCGGCGCAAGCTGCTCCAGCCTGAACGGCAACTCCGCCAGGCCGTCCGGGGTCGGCCGGACATTCGGAATTCGTGGATCGTGAGGCGAGGAGAGGGCGCCGGTGGGACGATCGGTCCGGGCCCGGCAGGCGCGCCCGGGCGATGCGGAAGGGGAAAGGCGCCACGCGGCGAGCCTGGCAGCCCACCGCGCGGCGTCGGATCCTGCGATGCCTACTTCGGGACCTTGTGCACCAGCCCCTTCAGCGCGTTGAAGAAGAAGCCGCGATAGTGCGGGCTCCTGTCGTTGTGACACGACTCGCACAGCGCCTGGCCGGGCGAGGCCACGATGTGGCCCGGCTTGGCGCTGCCGCCCGTCGCCGCCTCCACATGAGCGCGTCCCGGCCCGTGGCAGCTCTCACACTGCACGTTGGCGTTGACGGGCGTGCCGCCTTCCATCACCACCTGCTTCGGGCCGGTGACGTGGCAACCCACGCAGGTGCCCTCCCTGTCGGCGGCGCTCAATCGCGTGAAGGTCCGCGCGTGCTTCGTATCGTGCCACGCGTCGTAGATCGCGCCGTGACAGGCCTTGCACGCATCCGCCCAGACGTAACCTTCCGCCCCGGATACGGCGGGCTGTTGCGCCGACGCCTGGCTGAGGCACCCGCCCATGAGCAGGATTCCGCACGCCAGGAGGTAAGTCCGCATGGTGTCTCCTTTCGAACCCGGTCCCGGGTTCGGGGCTCCGGCATCCCGGCAGCGGCGCCAGCCCCGCTGCCGTTCTCGCAAGCAGGATGCCAGGTGCGAGCTGGTCCACGATGGCGGGCAGGGTATCAGAAACGCGCGCCGGAGGGGCGAAGGCCGTCGCCGGCAGGTTCGCCGTGCGAAGCTGCCGGGATTTCGGCAGCATCCACCGGCCCGGCAAGGCCGATCGCGTCCCGGTCAGTGCACGCCGTGCCCCATCTGCAGCAGGCCGGGATCGGCGCCGAGCGTCCGGATCGCCGCTTCCCACATGTCGTCGGCGGGCGTGTCGAACACGAGCGTCGCGGTGATGTCGGCCGTCAGCCAGGCCGAGGCGGCCAGCTCGTCATCGAGTTGTCCCGGGCCCCAGCCCGCATAACCGGTGAAGATGCGGGCCCGGGACCCGCCGGTCTCCACGATGCGGCGGAGGACATCCAGTGAGGTGGTGAGGAACACACCGTCGGCCACCTCGACCGACTCGGCCTCGGCCGGCTCCTCGCCCAGCAGGATCCATCCTCGCTGCGGCTCCACCGGACCACCCCGCCACAGGGCGGCACCGCTGTCACGAACCGGCGGCGGCACCAGTTGCACCGCGGCGGCGGCCAGCGTATCCGACGGGCGGTTGACGATCAGGCCGAACGCCCCCGCCGGCCCATGCTCGCACAGCAGCACGACCGACCGCGCGAAGTTCGGATCGAGCATCTGTGGCATCGACACGAGCAGCGTCGGTGCGAGCGACGAGGGGGAGCGGGCCATGCCGCCATCATAGCAAGGCGACACGACGGCGTCTGAAGGATGTCGGCGAAGCGGGCTTGCGGGGCCCGCGATCCGAAACCGAGCCTCAGGCGCCGGGGCCGCTCCCGCCTCCGGGACGCGCGTCGAGGTTCGCGATCGCGATCGCGACGTTGCGGCGCAGGCGCGTCGCACCCGTCCGTTTCATCGCGCTCCGCCTGAGGGCCTCGCGCCACTGCCCATCGTCGCGCGAGGCAAGCTCATCGAGCGGCACGCCGTCGAAGGCGGCGCGCGGCTGCCACGCGGGGTCGGCAGACACCGGCGCCTGCTGGTTGAAGGGGCAGACCTCCTGGCAGATGTCGCAGCCGTAGACGTGCGAGCCGAGCGCGGCGTGCCAGCGCGCGTCGAGATCCCCCCTGGTCTCAATCGTGAGGTACGACAGGCAGCGTCGCGCGTCGAGCTGGCCGGGCGCGACCAGGGCCTGCGTCGGACACGCCTCGAGGCACAGCGTGCAGGTCCCGCAGTGGTCCACCTCCGGCGCATCCGGTGCGAGCGGCACGTTGCAGAGGACGACGGAGAGGAAGAACCACGAGCCCTGTTCGGGATTGATCAGGCACGCATTCCGGCCGACCCAGCCGAGGCCCGCGCGCGCGGCCACCGCGCGCTCCTGCACGGGTCCCGTGTCGACGTAGCGCCGGTACTCGAACGCCTCGCCGTGGGCCTGCCGCATCCGCGCGGCCAGCGCATCGAGGCGGCGCTCGATGACCAGGTGATAGTCCTCGCCCCACGCGTAGCGTGAGATGAGCGCCTGCCGGGCGTCCGCGATCTCCGTCGAGTAGGGACGGCCGGTGTTGTAGAGCGTGCCGAGCGCCACGATCGAACGCGCCGACGACAGGACCAGGCGAGGGTCCGCGCGCGTGTCCGCCGTGCGCACCATCCACGCCATGTCACCCGCGAAACCGCTCGCGAGCCACTCCGTCAGGCGGTTCAGTTCAGGAAACGGCTCGGCCGGCGCGATGCCACAGAGATCGAACCCGCAGTCGCGGGCAAGACGCTTGACGGCCGGTGCGTCGAGGGGCATTGCGGCTTGAGGCTTGGGCCTTGGGGCTTGGGCCCCGAGACAGCCGGACCGGGACGCGCTGGCGCGCCCCGGCTCCGGTGGGTCCTACTTCGCGAGCTTGCGCAGCACGTACGGCAGGATGCCGCCGTGGTGGAACGCCTCCATTTCCTCCGGCGTGTCGATGCGCACGCGCGCCTCGAACGTCGTCACCCGGCCGTCGTCACCGGTCGCAGTGACGTCGATCAACGATCGCGGCGACAGGTTCGCAAGCCCCGCGATGGCGAACGTCTCGCGTCCCGTGAGCCCGAGGCTCGCCGCGCTGGCGCCGTCGGGGAACTTCAGCGGGAGCACGCCCATGTTCACGAGGTTGCTGCGGTGGATGCGCTCGAAGCTCTCCGCGATGACCGCGCGCACGCCGAGCAGCGCCGTGCCCTTGGCGGCCCAGTCGCGCGAGGAGCCCGATCCGTACTCCTTGCCCGCGAGGATCACCAGCGGGACCCCTTCCTGCTGGTACTTCATCGCGGCGTCGTAAATCGGCATCTGCTCGCCAGCAGGCAGGTGCACCGTGATGCCGCCCTCCACGCCCGGCACCATCTGGTTGCGCAGCCGGATGTTGGCGAACGTGCCGCGCACCATCACCTCGTGGTTGCCGCGGCGCGAGCCGTAGGAGTTGAAGTCGGCCGGCTTCACGCCGCGCGCGATCAGGTACTGGCCCGCCGGCCCGTCGGCCTTGATCGATCCGGCCGGCGAGATGTGGTCGGTGGTCACCGAGTCGCCCAGCACCGCCAGCACGCGCGCGCCGGTGATATCGCGCAGCGGCGCCGGCTCGGCCGTGAGCGAGTCGAAATAGGGCGGGTTGCGGATGTAGGTGGAATCGGGCTCCCACTGGTAGACCTCACCCGTGGGCACCGGCAGATCCTGCCAGCGGGTGTCGCCCTTGAACACGTCCGCGTACTTCTGGCGGTACATGTCGGCGCCCACCGCGCCGAGCACCGTCTCCTGCACCTCGCGTCCCGTCGGCCAGATGTCCCTCAGGTAGACCGGCTGCCAGTCGTGGCCCGTGCCCAGCGGCTCGCTGGTGAGGTCCACGTTCATCGAACCCGCCAGCGCATAGGCCACCACCAGCGGCGGTGACGCCAGGTAGTTGCCGCGCACCTGCGGCTGGATGCGCCCCTCGAAGTTGCGGTTGCCCGAGAGGACCGACACCACGACGAGCCCCTTGCTCTCGACCAGCGCCGAGACGTCCTCGGGCAGCGGGCCGCTGTTGCCGATGCACGTGGTGCATCCGTAACCCACCAGGTTGAAGCCGAGCTGATCGAGATACGGCGTGAGGCCTGCCTTCTCCAGGTAGGCCGTCACCACCTGCGAGCCGGGCGCGAGGCTGGTCTTCACCCACGGCTTGCGCGTGAGCCCCTTCTCCACCGCCTTCTTCGCGACGAGGCCCGCGCCGACGAGCACCGACGGGTTCGACGTGTTCGTGCAGCTCGTGATGGCCGCGATCACGACGGCGCCATCCTGCACGCCCGCCTCGATCTCGGGCGGCGCGGCCACAGCCACCGCCGTCCCACCCCCCGCCTTCTTCCTGGCGACAGCCTGCAGTTCCGGCAGCACGGCCGCGAACTTCGCCTTCGCCTCCCGCAGCGGCACGCGATCCTGCGGGCGGCGCGGCCCGGCGAGGCTCGGTTCGACCGTCGAGAGGTCGAGCGTGATCGCCTTCCCGTAGACCGCCTCGGGCGTCTCGGGCGTTGAAAACAGTCCCTGCGCCTTCGCGTAGGCCTCGATGAGCGCCACGTGCGAGGCATCGCGGCCCGTGAGCCGCAGGTAGTCGAGCGTCATCGCGTCGATCGGGAAGATGGCGATCGTCGAGCCGTACTCCGGCGACATGTTGCCGATCGTCGCGCGGTCGGCCACCGTGAGGTGCGCGAGGCCCGGGCCGAAGAACTCGACGAACTTCCCGACGACGCCCTCCCTGCGCAGCAGCTCGGTGATCGTCAGCACGAGGTCGGTGGCGGTGGTGCCCTCGGGCAGTCGCCCCGTGAGCCGGACGCCGAGCACCTCGGGCACGAGCATCGAGATGGGCTGGCCGAGCATCACGGCCTCGGCCTCGATGCCGCCCACGCCCCATCCCACCACGCCGAGCCCATTCACCATCGTCGTGTGTGAGTCGGTGCCGACCAGCGTGTCCGGGTAGGCCCAGTCGGCCCCGGCAAACGGCATGTGGCACACCACGCGCGCCAGGTACTCGATGTTCACCTGGTGGACGATCCCCGTCTCCGGCGGCACGACGCGGAAGTTGTGGAACGCGTTCTGCCCCCAGCGCAGGAAGGTGTAGCGCTCGCGGTTGCGCTGGTACTCGAGCTCGCCGTTCAGGTCGAAGGCGCGCGGCGTGCCGAAGTAATCGACCTGCACCGAGTGGTCGATCACCAGCTCCACCGGCTGCAGCGGGTTCACCTTGTTCGGGTCGCCGCCCAGCCTGGCGATGCCCTCGCGCATGGCGGCGAGGTCGACGACGGCGGGCACGCCGGTGAAGTCCTGCAGCAGGACGCGGGCGGGGGTGAAGGCGACCTCCTTCTCGGCGTGGTGCGCCGGATCCCATTTCGCCAGCGCCTCGATGTCGGCGGCCTTCACGAACGCGCCGTCCTCGCAGCGCACGAGGTTCTCGAGCAGGATCTTGAGCGAGTACGGCAGGCGCGCGACGCCGGCGAAGCCGGCGCGCTCGAGCGCCGACAGGCTGGCGATCCGGACGCTGCCGCCGGCGGCCGGCAGCGCGACGTGCGCGCCGAAGCTGTTGAGTGTTGCCATGGCTGTGTGCCCCCGAAGCGATGGAGAAAGGCCAGAAACCTGAAAATCGTATCACGCAGGGGCGGCGCATGTCGGGGACAGCGTCCCCGGGAGAAATTGCCCCAACCGTAACCCGCCGCCGATCCGGGCGCGCGTGCCTCCCCCTGCGTCAGCTTCCGGCGAGGGGGGGCGTTGGTACGGCGGGGCCGAGGCGAGACAGTGTGCGCAGCGGGACGGCGTTCTCGAAGCGCGAGCGGGTGGGCTGCGACGCCGGGCGCGGGCCGTCGATCGGGTCGCGATCCGGAAACAGGTTATGGACCGGGTCGTCGGCCAGGGCGTCCGCGTCGTTGGCGTCGGCGTGCCCGCACGCGAGGCCGAAGATCCGCTGCGCCAGGAGATCGCGCACGGAATGCCGGACGCGAGCCGCGTCCCGGACATTGTCAAATGTTGCGGTTCGGCCGCGTGAGTCAGGCGGCGAGTTCCTTCGTCCCGTCGGCGCGGGTGCCGATCATCACGAGCGGGCAGAGCCGGTCCTGCTCGAGCCGGCCCCCGAGATGGACGCCATCAACCCAGACGTGCACCTCATCGACATCGTGGAGGTCGCCCATCGCGCCGGCGCCAGCCGGGCGCGTGGCAGGAGAACCCCACGCGTCACGCGCCGCTTGCCCGGACACCCGTTGCGCGCGGGTTGCCCCCCCTTCTCGTAGAGCGCGGGTTGCCCGGATCAACATGAGCAACCTGCGCGTTGAAACCGTCGCAGAGCAACCCGCGCGCTTCTATGAGCCCCGGTACGTCAAGCGCGAAATCGTGTGCCCGCCTGGCGGGGACACCCCCGCTGGAACGGGCCCCTCAACCCAAGGAGGGGCCCGTGGAAGCGGGGCGAGCACGCG
>JBDIBB010000024.1:0-41365 GCA_039812685.1 Vicinamibacteraceae bacterium | reverse complement strand
CGGAGGATGTCGCCGATGATCCGCATCGACGGCGCCGGCGGGTAGATGTACGTGTTGCGGACCATGAACTCCTTGAGGATGTCGTTCTGGATGGTCCCGGCCAGCGCCGCCGGCGCGACGCCCTGCTCCTCGGCCGCGACGATGTAGAAGGCCATCACGGGGAGCACGGCCCCGTTCATCGTCATCGAGACCGACATCTGGTCGAGCGGAATGCGGTCGAAGAGGATCTTCATGTCCTCGACCGAATCGATGGCGACGCCCGCCTTGCCCACGTCGCCCGTCACCCGCTCGCTGTCGCTGTCGTAGCCGCGGTGCGTCGCCAGGTCGAAGGCCACCGACAGGCCCTTCTGCCCCGCCGCGAGGTTGCGCCGGTAGAAGGCGTTGGACTCCTCGGCCGTCGAGAAGCCGGCGTACTGGCGGATGGTCCACGGCTGCAGCGCGTACATCGCCGAATAGGGGCCGCGCAGGAACGGCGGCAGCCCGGCGGCGTAGTGCAGGTGCGCCAGCCCGTCGAGATCCGCGGCGGTGTACACCGCCTTCACGGGGATCCGCTCGGGGGTGATCCAGGCCTCTCGCGCCGCAGGGTGCCCCGACGGCGTGGCGCCGTCGCCGCCCGCCGGCGCACCGGCCGCCGAGTCGTAGCCGATCGTCGTGAAGTCGGGCCTCATCGTCCTGCCTCCATCCCGAGACGGTCCTGCCACTCGCCGAGCGTGGCGATGATGTCGCTGCCGAGGTGGATGAAGCCGGCGACGCCCGCCGCGCGCAGCGCCTCGAGGTGATCGACGGGGTTGCCGGCGACGACGACCGGCGCCGGCGTCCGCGGCACGACGTCCTGCGCCAGCGCGAGGTATTCGGTGTCGGCGCTGCAGAGCACCACCAGATCGGCCGGCGCCAGATCGGCGGCCTCCGTCACCGTGAAGCCCGCGCAGCCGAAGAAGTTGCGCGAGAAGTTGGCGCGCGCCATCCGCATCTTCACGTCGCCGTGCGTGAGCAGCAGCACCGACGGCACGTGGCCGGTGGCCGCCGCGTGCCGTTCCGTGCGGTCGCGGATTCGCTCGAAGGGCGCCGCCATCCGCCACGGCGGAACCGGGCCGTCCTCCTCGGGCGGCATCGGCTCGCGCGTGGGTCCGTCCTCCATCCCGTTCGGGTAGTTGTTGACGCCCACCAGCGTGCGGCGCCGGCTGGCGATCGCCTTCTCACGGGCGGCGCGCGCGCCGCCCACGGCCTCGGCCAGCGCGCCAGACGCCACGTAGCGCGCGTAGCCGCCTGCGGCTTCCACCTGCTGGAAGAGCGCCCACGCCGCGCGTGCCAGGCCGTCGGTGAGCGCCTCGATGTAGTAGGAACCGGCGGCCGGATCGATCACCTCGCCCAGATGCGCCTCCTCCCGCAGCACGTGCTGCAGGTTCGCGGCGAGGTGCGCGGCGAAGCCGGCGGGCTCGACCGCCAGGCGATCGCAGCCGCCGATGGCCGCCGCCATCGCCTCGGTGGTGGCGCGCAGCAGGTTCGTATAGGCGTCGTAGCGGCTCTTGTTGGCGCGCGAGGTGCGGACGTGCGCGCGCATCGCGCACACCGCGACGTCGGCGGGCCCGAACGCCGCCACCGCCCGCGCCCACGCCAGCCGCGCGGCGCGCAGCTTCGCGATCTCCATGAAGTAGTTGGCGCCGACGGCCCAGACGAACGTCAGCGCGCCCGCGGCCTCGTCTACCGACTGACCTGCCGCGGTGGCCGCCGCGAGGCGATCGACGCCCGCCGCCAGTGCGAAGGCGACTTCCTGCGCGGCGGTGGCGCCGGCCTCGTGCAGCAGGTCGACGCGGATGGCGTCCTCCGGCGGCGCGAAGCGCGCGTCGACGTCCCACGTCCAGTCGCCGCGCCCCCGCACGAACGGGAATGCGCCGGGCGGCGCCTCCACCTGCGGCCGCAGCGCCGCGAGATCCTCCTCGCGGTAGAACGGGCGCACGCTGAGGCCCTCGTCGGTGCGCCAGAGGAGACGCCTGTCGAAGTCGGCGCCCTTCAGGTCCCGCCGGATGGCCGCTTCCCAGTCGGATGTCGGCACGGGCGGAAACACGGAGAGATCGAGCGGGGTCGTGTCGTGCGGCAGATCGGACATCGGAGGCTCCGTGTGCGCCGGGCGCGATCAGCCACCGCGGCGATCGACATCGCGGCGCCTGCGGCAGGCATGAGGCCCGGTGCGGATGCGGGGCGATCGGACCTGGGGCGGCGGTCCGGACAACGCCGGCGTACCTGGGGAACCCACGCCGGCCGCGAGAGGAATGCTAACCCCGATTGAGGGATCCGGCCAGTGGCCCGCCCGCGGCCATCCGCGCGACACCCCATCGCGAGGCTGGCGCTGGCGGCGATGCCCGTCGCCGGCGCTGCGACCCGGGGCCGCGCGCGCTACCGCTGCCGCGCGGCGAGACGCCGCCGGGCCCACCACACCGCGGCCGCCAGCGGCGCCAGGACGGCCATCTCGCGCAGGACGGCCAGGCCATTGTGAGCCCAGAAGCCCGGCAGCCAGTAGCGGCGCGAGATCGCGTCGAAGACGTAGAGGTGCGACTGGTAGAAGCCGTCGGTGAAGGGCCAGAGCGCCATGATGCCGATCGGCGGCGTCGTGTCGTTGCCCATCCAGTCGAGCAGCACGTGCGAGCCGTAGGCGAGCGCGCAGGCGGCGCCGCGCCGCGCGTTCACGCGTCCGCCCCAGAGAGCGGCCACCACGAAGACCGCCGCGACCGCGCCGAGGCTGTGCGACTGCCGGCTGTGCATGCCGACGAACAAGTCGGCGTCGGCCAGCGCGCCGAGCACGCCGAAGCCGATCGTCCACGGGTGACCGGCCATCGCACGGAGGCGTGCCAGCCAGCGGCCCTCGACCGCGGCGGGCGCCTGATCGGGGATCGCGGAGGCAGGCGCCGCCAGCCATCCGAACGCGAGGCCGCCCAACACGTGTCCGACGGGACTGGGCATCGCGCTAGTGTATCCGCTGGCTGCCGGCCCCGGCGCGCGGGCGCGGCACGGCCCGGCGACACCTCGTGTGCGAATTCAGGCCATCGCCTGCCGCACGGCCTGGCAGGGACTGCCAGCCGGGGGGATGGAATCCCCACACCCGGCGAAAGTCGCGATGTGACCTATCCTGTCACATGTCAATGAGTTACTGAAGCGCGACCACCGCACCTTCGCTTGACGCGGGCCTGGCACGCCGCTAGAATCGCCGTCGCTCGCGCAGGACGCCCGTTCGTGCGCCCGGCCGCGCTCCCGCGGTCGTTGTGGTCAGGAGGATCCAGCATGCCCGCCGACGATTCGCGTGAACGCGCGCGTGCCATCGAGGCCGCGGTCGGACAGATCGAGAAGCAGTTCGGCAAGGGGTCGATCATGCGTCTCGGCCAGAAGGACGCCATCGCTCCCATCGCCGCCATCCCCACCGGCGCGATCAGCGTCGACTACGCCCTGGGCGTCGGCGGCGTGCCGCGCGGCCGCGTTGTCGAGATCTTCGGCCCCGAATCGTCGGGCAAGACGACGCTGGCGCTGCAGGTGATCGCGCAGGCGCAGAAGCTGGGCGGCATGGCCGCGTTCGTCGACGCCGAGCACGCGCTCGACGCCAGCTACGCGCGCAAGCTGGGCGTGGATCTCGACTCGCTGCTGGTCTCCCAGCCCGACAACGGCGAGCAGGCGCTGGAAATCGTCGAGGTGCTCGTCCGCTCCAACGGCGTCGACGTCGTCGTGGTCGACTCGGTGGCCGCGCTCGTGCCGCGTGCCGAGATCGAGGGCGAGATGGGCGAGGCGCAGGTGGGCCTGCAGGCCCGGCTCATGTCGCAGGCGCTGCGCAAGCTCACCGGCGCCGTGTCGAAGAGCAAGACCTGCCTGGTCTTCATCAACCAGCTCCGCGAGAAGATCGGTGTGATGTTCGGCAACCCGGAGACCACCACCGGCGGCCGCGCGCTGAAGTTCTACGCCACCGTGCGCATCGACATCCGCCGCATCGGCGCCATCAAGGACGGCGATCGCGTGGTGGGCGGGCGCACGCGCGTGAAGGTCGTCAAGAACAAGGTGGCGCCGCCGTTCCGCGAGGCCGAGTTCGACGTGATGTACGGCGAGGGCATCTCGCGCGAGGGCGACCTGCTGGATCTCGGGGTCGAACGCAAGATCGTCGAGAAGAGCGGCACCTGGTTCTCCTACAGCGGCGAACGCCTGGGTCAGGGGCGCGAGAACGCGAAGCAGTTCCTGCGCGACAACCCCGAGGTGTTCCGCGCCATCGACGAGCGGCTGCGCAAGGAGCTCGGGCTGGCTGCCGCCACCGAGACGCCGGTCGGCGCCTGACCGCCGGCCGGCCGCGCGCATGGACACGATCGCGAGTCTCGACGCCGGCCTGCTGCGCTGGATCGCCGGCACGCTGCGGACCCCCTGGCTCGACGCGGCGATGCGGGGGGTCGGCTGGCTCACCGTCTGGGGCACGGCATACGTCGCGGCCGGTGTGGCGCTCACGATCGCCCGCCGCGACGGCCGCCTGCTGATGGCGCTGTGGCGGCTGGTGCTGGCCGTCGCGCTCGCGAGCGTCGTGGCGGTTTCCGTGCTGAAGCCTGTCATCGACCGCCCGCGGCCGTTCCAGGCTCACGGCGACATCAGTGTCGTGGGCCGGCCGGCCTCCGGGGCGTCGATGCCCTCGGGTCATGCGGCCACGGCGGTGGCCGGCGCGTACGCGCTGGCGCTGATGTGGCCCGCCGCCCGCGCGCTCGGGTGGGCGCTGGCCGCGCTCGTCCTGTTCTCGCGGATGTACCTCGGGGTTCACTACCCCACCGATCTCATCGTCGGCGGGCTGATCGGATGGGCCTGCGCGTACATCGCGACGGGAGGCGCGCCGTGCCTGCCGCACCCCGCCGCGCGCGGTCACGACGGCGCGTCGTGAGGCGGCCCCGGTTCGTCTCCCGGCGCTTGGCACCCTCGCAAGGCGCGTGCTAGACTCCTTCGTCTCTACCGCGCCGCGCGCACCGTGCCGAGGTAGCTCAGTTGGTAGAGCATACGACTGAAAATCGTAGTGTCGCCAGTTCGATTCTGGCCCTCGGCACCACCCTCCCAACCCCAATCAATCGGACACGAAGAGGCCGCCACGCGGCGGTTACCCAGGCGGCCCGAACGCCGACTGGGTAACCGCGTGGGTAACCACAATCTCCTGGATCGGCGGCTGGGCCGAGGGTCGGGCGAGGCTCGGCAACCGGACGGCCCGCGACAGGCGGACATCGTTCGGCACGCCGACTCTTCTCGCGCCGAAGGCTGACTTCGGCGCCGCGCCGCGTGCGTCTCGCGCACACACTCTCGCTCCGGCCCGATACCGCCCAACCTTCGCTCGGCTGCGCACGGGAACTGTGCTACAAACCACGGCCTCGGGGAGATCGCGGACTCGACCTCCGGCAATCGCCACGCTGCTGACCACGTCCACCAATTCCTTCGCTGGCGGCCTGCCATGCCTGAATCCCTGATCCCGTTCCGACCGTTCGCCAGGTTCACCTCACGCGCCACGCCGATCGCGCTGTGCGGGCTGATGCTCCTGCTCGCTTCGTCGCTGCCACGGGCACAGTCGGGCGGCCCGGTCAGCCTGTCGACGCTCGATGTGGCACACGTCGAGCCATTCGACACGCTGGCGTCCGCCGGATCCTCCAGCGAGTTGCCAGCCGGCTGGGCGATCTCGGAAGCCGGCGCCAACGCGAACGGCTCCTACACCGCGGGGACGGGCAGCAGCAACGCCGGCGACACCTACAGCTTCGGCGCGGCCTCCAGCAGCGACCGGGCGCTGGGCGGGTTGCAGAGCAGCAACCTGAACCCCACCTTCGGCGCGGCGTTCACCAACAACACCGGCGCCGTCATCTCGGCCCTCGACGTCAGCTACACCGGCGAGCAGTGGCGTCTGGGCGCGACCGGCCGCCAGGATCGCCTCGATTTCCAGTACAGCCTCGATGCCACGGGGCTCGGCAACGGGACCTGGGTGGACGTGAACGAGCTGGACTTCAACGGCCCGATCACCTCGGGCGCCACCGGCGCGCTCGACGGCAACGCCGCCGCCAACCGGACGGCGATCGCCCACACGATCGCCGGACTCGCCATCCCCGCCGGGGCGACGTTCTGGGTTCGATGGACCGACTTCAACGCATCCGGCGCCGACGACGGCCTGGCCGTGGACGACTTCTCGATCACCCCACGTGCGACGGGACCGGCCACCTCGCCAGCCGGTGTCGGCGCGGCATCGCCATCGACGGTCCTGCGGGGCGATGCGACGCTGCTGACCGTCACCGTGACGCCGGGCGCGAACCCGGCGAGCACGGGCCTGACGGTCACCGCCGACCTCACGCCGATCGGCGGCGCGGCGGCGCAGCCGCTCTTCGACGACGCCAGCCACGGTGACGTCACCGCCGGCGATCTCGTGTTCTCGTTCGCCGCCACGGTCCCGGCCGCCACGGCCGCCGGCCTGAAGGAACTCGCTGTCGGGATCACCGACGCCGAGGCGCGCACCGGCCCGGCAACCATCACGCTCACGGTGACTGCCCCGGGTCCGCCGACGGTGGTGCTCACAGCCGCTGCGACCGCCTACACGCAGGACTTCAACACGCTGGCGACGGCCGGCACCGCCAACGACGCCCTGCCCGTGGGCTGGTCCCTCGTCGAGACGGGCGGCGGCGCGCGCGACAACGAGCG
The DNA here is from genome assembly GCA_039812685.1 of Vicinamibacteraceae bacterium. Taxonomy (GTDB): domain Bacteria; phylum Acidobacteriota; class Vicinamibacteria; order Vicinamibacterales; family JAFNAJ01; genus JBDIBB01. The sequence continues at coordinate 34,690 of JBDIBB010000024.1, read as the reverse complement.
CTACGCGGCCGACACCGGCGCCTCGAACACCGGCGACACGTACAGTTACGGCGCCGCCGGCGCGCCGGAACGGGCCCTGGGCACGCTCCGCAGCGCCACGCTGGTCCCGGTGATCGGCGCGGCGTTCACCAACGACACGGGCGCCCTCATCACGGCCCTCGAGATCAGCTATACCGGCGAGCAGTGGCGGCTGGGCACGGCCGGACGCGAGGATCGTCTCGCCTTCCAGTACAGCCTCGACGCGTCGAGCCTGAGCGACGGGACGTGGACCGCCGTGGCCGCCCTCGACTTCGTGACGCCCTCGACCACCGGCACGGCGGGCCCGCGAGACGGCAACGCCGCGGAGTACCGCACGCCGCTGGCCCACACCGTCGCCGGCCTGGCCGTCGCGCCCGGCGCCACGTTCTGGATCCGCTGGGTCGATCTCGATGCGCCCGGCGCCGACGACGGCCTCGCGGTGGATGACTTCTCGATCACCCCCAATCCGCGGCCTCGCGTCGCGATCAGCCAGGTCTACGGTGGGGGCGGCAACTCCGGCGCGACGCTGCGCCGCGACTTCATCGAGATCTTCAATCGCGGCGCCGTCGCCGCGGACCTCACGGGATGGTCGGTGCAATACGCATCGGCTGCCGGCGCAGGCTCGTGGCAGAAGACAGACCTGCCGCCGGTGGTGCTGCAGCCCGGGCAGTACTTCCTCGTCGCCGAGGCGGCAGGCACTGGCGGGACGCAGGACCTGCCGGCGCCGGACGTGATCGGCACGATCGCCATGAGCGGGACGGCGGGCAAGGTTGCCCTGCTCTCGACGCAGGTCACCGCGAGCGGCGCGTGTCCGGCCGTTGACCTCACGATCGACCTCGTCGGCTACGGCGCCGCGAACTGCGCCGAAACGGGCCCGACACCGGCCCTCACCAACTCCACCGCCGCGCTGCGCAACGGCGCAGGGTGCGTCGACACCGGCCACAACGCCCTTGATTTCACGGTGGGTGCGCCGCTGCCGCGCAACACCTCGTCGCCCCTCAACACGTGCGGCGGCGGGACGGCTCCGACGCTCGTGACGGCCGCCACGCCGAACCCGGCCTTCGCCGGCGAGAGCGTGTTGATTGCCGCCGTGATCACCCCCGGCACGGGCCCCGACAGCACGGGCCTCACGGTGACGGCCGATCTCTCCGCCATCGGCGGCGGCGCCGCCCAGCCGCTCTTCGACGATGGCACCAGCGGCGACGTCGTCGCTGGCGATCTCACCTTTGCCGTCCTGACGTCGGTTCCCGTCGCCACCGCGCCGGGCAGCAAGGTCATCGAGGTCACGGTCGGCGACGCGCAGGGCCGCAGCCGCACTGCTGAAGTCGTGCTCGCCGTCGTCGCCGAGCCCACCTGCGCCGCCACCCACCAGATCTCCGCGATCCAGGGCAACGGCGCGATGTCGCCGCTGGCCGGTCAGACCGTCACCAGCGAGGGGATCGTCTACGCCGTGCGGGCCAACGGCTTCTTCATGCAGATGGCCGCGGGCGACGGCGACCCCGCGACCTCCGACGGCGTCTTCGTCTTCACGAGCACCGCGCCGCCCGCGGCGGTTGCGGTCGGCAACCTCGTGTGCGTGACCGGCGGCGTCGCCGAGTTCGTACCGCCCTCGGATCCCTTCCAGGCTCCGCTCACCGAGATCGTCAGCCCGGTGGTCGTGCGCCTGTCGTCGGGGAACCCGCTGCCGGCCGCCACCGCCATCACGGCGGCCGCCACGTCGGGCACCGCGGCGGAGATCGCCGCCCGGCTCGAAGCCCTCGAGGGCATGCGCGTGAGCGTGGCCTCGCTCACGGTGGTTGGCCCGACCGCACGCTCGGGCGGCATCAACGAGGCGGCGGCGACGCTCGTCAGCAGCGGGGTGTTCTACGGTGTGGTGACCGGGGTGCCCCGGCCGTTCCGCGAGGCGGGCATCGACATCGCCGACCCCGTGCCGGCGTGCGCGGCGGGCGGAGCCTGCGCGATCCCGCGGTTCGACGGCAACCCCGAGCGGCTGCGCATCGTGAGCACCGGGCTCGGCGGCGCGCGAATCGACGTGCCCGCCGGCGCCATCGTGACGAATCTGGTCGGCCCGCTCGATTACGCCTTCCGCGCCTACTCGATCCTCCCCGAGACCACGCCCGCCGTCACCGACACTGTGGTGGTGCAGCCGGTGCCGGCCGCGCACCCGCAGGAGATCACGGTCGCCTCGCTCAACATGCTGCGGTTCTTCGACGACCAGAACGATCCCGACTTCACCGGATCCGAGCCCGTGCTCACGGCCGCCGCGTGGGAGCGCCGCCTGACGAAGGCGTCGCGCACGATCCGCGAGGTGCTGCGAACGCCCGACATCATCGGCGTCGTCGAGATGGAGAACCAGGCCGCGCTCGATGCCCTCGCCGCGCGGCTGAACGCCGATGCCGTGGCAGCCGGCGCCGGCGATCCCGGCTACGTGGGCAGCCTCGTGACCGGCAACGACGTCGGCGGCATCGACGTCGGCGTGCTGTGGAAGGCCGGCCGCTTCGTGTCGGTGGCGGTCGAACAGGTGGGCAAGGACGCGACGTTCGCCAACCCGAACACCGGGGCGCTCGAACTGCTCAACGATCGCCCGCCGCTGGTCGTCCGCGCGCTGGCGACACGGCCGTCGGGCCAGCCGTTGGACCTGATCGTGGTGGTCAACCACCTGCGCTCGCTGAACGGCATCGACAGCCCCGAACCGCAGGCGGGCTGCCTGTCGGGGGCCCCGTGCACGCTGGGCGCGCGGGTCCGGGCCAAGCGGCAGGCCCAGGCCGAGTACCTCGCGCAGCTCGTCGCCGATCTCCAGGCCGCGCAGCCCGCGGCGAAGATCCTGCTCGTCGGCGACTTCAACGCCTTCGAGGTGAACGACGGCTACGTGGACGTCATCGGCACCGTGACCGGCGCGCCTGCCCCGCCCGAAGAGGTGGTGGTGGCGAGCCCCGACCTGGTGGATCCCGATCTGACGAACCTCCAGGCGTTGCTCCCACCCGACCAGCGGTACTCGTACACGTTCGACGGCAACGCGCAGACGCTCGACCACGCGCTGGCCAGCGCGGGGCTCATGCCGTGGGTAAGCCGGTTCGCATGCGGCCGCAGCAATGCCGACTTCCCGGAGATCCTGTTCAACACCGCCGGCCCGGCACGCCTGTCGGATCACGACGGCTCGGTGACCTACATCGCCACCGGCGCACCGCGCATCACCGGCCGCATCGTCGGAAAGGCCGGACGGGCCGCGACCGTGGACCTCGAGATCGCGAACACCGGCGGCGGCATCGCGTTCGACGTGACGATTGGCCAGCTGATCTTCCGGACGCTGTCGGGCGCGGGCACGGTGACCACCTCGACGCCGGCACCGATCGCCATCGGACGACTGAACCCCGGCGAGGCCCGCACGATTCGACTGTCGCTGACCGTGCCAGCCGGCGTGACGCGCTTCTCGATCACCGAGAACGGCACGCTGTTCGACAGCACGGGGGCACTGCTGCGCTACTCGGCCGCGCAGTCCGTGATCCCGTGAGACAGCAGCGAGTGTGATGCGCGGCCGGGAGGCGGTCGCGATGGTACGGCACGGCGGGCGGGGCGAGGGAGCGCCCTGTCCGCACCACATCGGACGCAGGAGACAATCTTGAGGAACCGGCTCGTTTCACTTGCTGGCGCGGCGGCCCTGCTGGCCTGCCTCTCCACCCCCGCACACGCGACGCCGTTCACCTTCGCCGTCACGCTCGACCCGGCGGGCGGCGCCATCTCCGGCGCCCCGGGCGAGACCGTGGGCTGGGGGTTCACGATCGAGAACTTCGACCCCGACCACTGGCTCGAGATCTTCGCGGTGGACTCTGACCTGTTCGACACCGGTGATCCCACGGCCTTGACGGTGCCGCTCGTCGCCCCGGGGGCGACCTTCACCGAGGCCTTCAGCATCGGTCTGACGGGCCTCTACCAAGTAGCGATCGACCCGGGGGCGCCGGCCGGGTCGTTTGACGCGGGAACGTTCCTGCTCTCCGCCAACTGGTACGACGGCGACCCGCTCGAGGGCGGTGATCTGCTGCAACCTGACGAGGCGATGTTCGAGGCCGAGGCGCCGTACTCGCTGACCGTGACGGCCGCGGTGCCCGAGCCAGCGACGCTGGCGCTGCTGGGCCTGGGCCTGGCCGGGGCTGCCGCGATCCGCCGCCGGCGCTGACGCGCCGCCCCTGCGGACGCCCGTCGCCGATTGGCAGCGCAGGGCCGCCCCGGGTTGCGGCCCTGCGCTCACGCGCGCCTCCCCTTCCGGCGCTGGCGCCACCCGTCCGTGAACGCCCAGGGTCAGTGCGCGGCTGCCGGAGTGGGCCGCGGCCACGGCCAGCGCGATTGCGCCGGCGAAACTGCTACCATGGGCGGTTGTCTGGCGCCGGCCAGGCCGGAGTGGTGCCGGCCGGGCCGCCGCCCGGGTCTTCCATCGTGAGCCATTACGACCACATCCTCTGCATCGGCGCCGGTTACGTCGGCGGGCCCACCATGGCGATGATCGCCGCCCGGTGCCCGCACCTGAAGGTGACCGTCGTCGACATCAACCAGGCCCGCATCGACGCGTGGAACAGCGACGACCTGCCGATCTTCGAGCCCGGCCTCGACGAGGTGGTGCGCGCCGCGCGCGGGCGGAACCTGTTCTTCTCGGGCGACATCGCCGGCGGCATCCGCGACGCCGACGTGATCTTCGTGTCGGTGAACACGCCGACGAAGACCTTCGGCCAGGGCGCCGGGCAGGCCGCCGACCTCCAGCACTGGGAGAAGACCGCACGCCAGATCCTCGCCCACGCCACGCGCGACAAGATCGTCGTCGAGAAGTCGACGCTCCCCGTGCGCACGGCCCAGGCGATGGAGCGCATCCTCAACCACAACGGCCACGGCCTGCGCTTCGACGTGGTGAGCAACCCCGAGTTCCTTGCCGAGGGGACCGCGATTCGCGACCTCGAGGATCCCGATCGCATCCTCATCGGCGCGCACGAGACGCCCGAGGGACGCCGCGCGCGCACGGTGATCGCCGACATCTACGCCAACTGGGTGCCGCGCGAGCGCATCATCGAGAGCAACCTGTGGAGCGCCGAGCTGTCGAAGCTCACCGCCAACGCGTTCCTCGCGCAGCGCATCTCGTCGATCAACAGCATCTCGGCGCTCTGCGAGGCGACGGAAGCCGACGTCGACGAGGTCGCCTACGCGATCGGGACCGACAGCCGCATCGGCCCCCGCTTCCTCAAGGCCAGCGTCGGATTCGGCGGCTCGTGCTTCAGGAAGGACATCCTCAACCTCGTCTACATCTGCCGCGGCTACGGGCTGGACGAGGTGGCCGATTACTGGGAATCGGTCATCGCCATCAACGACTGGCAGCAGGCCCGCTTCGTGCACAACATGCTCGCCAACATGTTCAACACGGTGGCGGGCAAGCGCATCGCGCTGTTCGGCTTCGCGTTCAAGGCCGACACCGGCGACACGCGCGAGTCGGCGGCCATCGGCGTCACCCGCCAGCTGGTCGCCGAGCAGGCCCGCGTGGTGGTCACCGATCCGAAGGCGCTCGACAACGCCAGGATCGATCTCGCCCCGCAGGCGGGGCTGGTGGAGTTCGAGCCCGATCCCTACGAGGCCGCGCGCGGCGCGCACGCCATCGCGGTGCTCACCGAATGGAAGCTCTACCGGGAGCTCGACTACGCCCGCATCCTCGCCGGCATGGAGCGGCCGGCCTTCATCTTCGACGGCCGCAACATCCTCGATCACGCGCGGCTGCACGCGATGGGCTTCAACGTCTTCGCCATCGGCAAGGCGCCGCTGAAGCACTTCTAGGCTTGGGGCTTGGGGCTTGGGGCTTGAGGCCTGATCGGCTCGCTTCGCAGATCGCCGGGCGCCCGAGGATGAGCGAAGCGAGACGCCAGGGTCGTCAGGCGCCACGCCCCGGGCGCAAGGCGCCCGCAGGCACCAGCCCCCGATGATTCCCCCCGATCTGCTGCTGCGCGCCTACGCGTCGGGCTGGTTCCCGATGGCGCAGGCGGCCGGCGCCGACGCCGCCATCGAGTGGTTCTCGCCCGATCCACGCGCCGTCATTCCCCTCGACGCCTTCCACGTGCCGGCCCGCCTGGCGCGCACCGCCCGCCGGCGGCCGTACGATCTCGTCATCGATCACGACTTCGAGGGCGTGATGCGCGCCTGCGCCGAGCGCGACGAGACGTGGATCAACGAACCGCTCCTGCAGAGCTACGTCGAACTCCACCGCCGCGGCTTCGCCCACTCGGTCGAGGCCCGCCGCGAGGGACGGCTCGCCGGCGGCCTCTACGGCGTGAGCCTGCGCGGCGCCTTCTTCGGCGAGTCGATGTTCCACACCGAGACCGACGCGTCGAAGCTGGCCCTGGTGGCCCTGGTCGAGCGGTTGCGCGCGCGCGGCTACGTGCTGCTCGACATCCAGTGGGTCACCCCGCACCTGGCGCAGTTCGGCGCGACGGCGATCTCCCGCCGCCGCTACCTCACGCGCCTGGCCACGGCCATGGCCCTGGGCTGCACGTTCAAGGACTGACCCCGGCGCCCGATTCCTCGCTGGAGGGGCCCCCGCGGGGCCCGCCGACACGCGCATGACCACGCCGCCCGGACCGCCCGCCGACGCCGCCGACACCCGCGAGAGCCCCCAGCCGTGGACCGCCGGCGCGCTGGCGGCGCCCATCGAGCCCGCCCGGCCCTTCACGGCGTGTCATCACGTGTTCGAGCGCTTCTTCCTCGACCACCGCCTGCTCGCCATCCCGGTGGTGGACGAGGACCAGCCGATCGCGCTGCTGGGACGCCACCGCTTCATCGAGACCTACCGGCACGGGCCCTGTCGCGGCGAGGCGAATCTGCCGCACCGGATCGAACGCCACAGCTTCGAGCCACCGCGCACGATCGACGAATCGACCACGGTGGAGGATCTGGCCGAGCTCTTCGTGGCCGATGCCGGCCGCGAGTGCGCCGACGGCATCGTCGTGACGCGCGGCGGACGGTATCTCGGCGTGATCGTGCCGCACGGCATCGTGCGCGCGCTGATCGAACGCGACGGCGCTCAGGCCGCCCGGTCGGTCTTCCGCGACGAGCGGACCGGACTGGCCAGCGCATCGCTGTTCGCCGACCGCCTCGCGATGGCCGTCGCCGCCGCCGACCGCACGCGCACCCGCGTCGCCGCGCTCGTAATCGACCTCCGCACCACCTCGCCAGACGGCGCGGCCCGCCCCGGCTCGGCCCTGGCCGCCGCGGCGGCCGCACGCCTCGATGGCGCCCTCCGGCACGGCGACACGATCGCCCGCCTGGGCGAGGCGCGCCTGGGCATCGTCCTGCCGGCCATCGGCCACCTCGAGGGCGCGCGGACGGCGGGCCGCAAGCTGCTCGAGGCCCTCGACCTGCCGGCCGAGGTCGAGGGCGCCCCGCACCTCTTCGCGCCACGGCTCGGCATCGCGGTGTTTCCCGACGATGCGGCCAGCGCGCGGCGCCTGATCGAGTGCGCCGTGCGCGCCGTCGAGCAGGCGGGAGAGCCCGAGGCCCCACCCGATGTCTGGACGACGACATCCAACCCTGTCTGCTACGGCACGTTGCGCCACGCCATCGAGCACCAGTTGCTGACGCTCGCGTACCAGCCGCAGATCGACCTCGTCACCGGACGGCCGTGTGGCGTCGAGGCCCTCGTCCGCTGGACCGAGGCCGGCGGTCGCGCCGTGCCGGCCAACCGCATCATCGAACTCGCCGAGAACGCCGGCCTGATGACCCCGCTCACCGAGTGGGTGTTGCGCGCCGCCTGCGAGCAGATGCGCGCCTGGCACGCCAGGCGCGTGCTCGTCGTGCGGATCGCCGTCAACGTGTCCGGGGCCCAGGCCCGTCGTCAGGCGCTGCCGTCGATGGTGGAGCGCGTGCTGGCTGACACCGGGCTGCCGCCCGCCGCCCTGGAGATCGAGCTGAGCGAGCAGGCGCTGACCGCGCACGGCCCGGCGCTGACGCCCGTCCTCGTGCGCCTGCGCGACATCGGCGCCCGGGTGGCCGTCGACGACTTCGGGAGCGGCGCCCTCCCCATTCGCCAGCTGCCCGCGCTGCCCATCGACGCCGTGAAGCTCGATCGCACGCTCATCGCTGCCGTTGCCACCGACACGCCGTCGGCCGCGATCGTCCGCTCGGTGGTGACGCTGGCGCACGGCCTGAACCTCCAGGTGATCGCCGAGGGCGTGGAGACGGCCGACCAGGCCGCGCTGCTCCGCTCGGCGGGCTGCGACGTGATGCAGGGATTCCACGTGAGCCCGCCGCTGGGGGCGGCCGCGCTCGCCGCCTTCATCGCTGCCGCCCTGCCGTGAGCCGATGGCGGCCGGAACCGGGGCCAGCTGGCCGTTCGCCCGATGCAGGCGCTCCCGTGAGTGCCGCTCCCGGCGATCGTGGCGGTTCGGCGGCGGCGGAGGGGCTGATTTCGAAGGCGCTTGCGGCTGACCTTACCGGTAGGTATACTCGTGGACCGTGTCGGTTCCCTCTTCCAGCCCCGCGCGCATCCTCGACAGCGCCGTCCAGCTCTTCGCCGCCCGCGGCTACGACGCCACCTCGGTACGCGAGATCTGCGAGGCCGCCGGCATCACCAAACCGACGCTCTATCACTTCTTCCACAGCAAGGACGGCGTCTTCCGCGCGATTGTCGGCGACACGCTCGAGCAGATGCACGGCGTCGTCCGCCGCGCGCTGGCCCACCAGACGACGCTGACCGATCAGCTCGGCGAGATGGTGCGCGAGGTCTTCGACGATGCCCGCGGGCGGCCGCTGCTCTGGCGCTTCGTCTTCGGCACGGTGTGGTGCCCCACCCGGGCGCCGGCCGCCGAGATGCACCGCCGCTACCAGGAGATGAGCCGTACGCTTGCCGGCGCCATCGAGGACGCCGCGCGCCGCGGCGAGATCGCGCCGGGCCTCACCGAGGTCCGCCTGCTCACGCTGATGGGCACCGTCAGCGAGGCGCTCAGCGCGTATCTGATCCTCGGCCAGCCGGCGCTGACGAACGAACTCGCGCATGCCATCGTCGAATCGGTGGTTCACGGGTGGCAGCCCCGGACGCCCTCCGCGCGGCCGCCCGCATCGCCGCCCGCCGGCGCACCGGCTTCGACTCCGCCCCGCTGAGCCCCGACAGACATGTCACGCCGCACCCTGGTTCTCCCCCTCTGCATGCTGCTGTGCCCGACGCTGCTCGCGGCCCAGCCCATGTCGCGCGCCGACGTCGTCTCGGTGGCGCTGCGCAACAACCCGGCCGTCCAGCGGGCGGCCGACGAGGTCTCGCGGCTCGAAGGTCTCATCCTCGAAGCCCGCGCCGACGCGCTGCCCGACGTGCGGTTCACGGCCAGCGGCCTGCGGTTCCGCGATCCGAGCCTGCTCAACAGCCCGAGCTTCGACCAGTTTCCGCCCGAGTTCAGGGACACGCTCAGTCCGGTTGCCGCCAACCTCTACGAGGGCATCGGATCGGTGCGGCAGACCCTCTTCAGCTTCAAGCTCGGTCACGCGCTGACCGCCGCGCGTCTCGGTCGCGACTTCGGCCACGCCGACGAGCGCCGTGTCCGGCAGACCGTCGCCCTGGCCGCCGTGCAGGCCTACAACCTGCTGCTCTTCACGCGCGAGAACGTGCGCGTGGCCGATGCCACCGTGCGCCAGCGCGAGCGGCAGCTCGACGTGCTGCGCACGCGCCACCAGGCGGGCGTCGCCACCGAGCTCGACGTGCTGCGCTCGCAGGTGGCGCTCGAGAACGCGCGGGCGGCGCTCGCCCGGGCGCAGGGCCAGGTCGAGCTCGCGCTCGGCAACCTGAACGCCGTGATGGTGCGGCCGATCGACGCGCCGCTGGATCCCGCCGACCAGCTCACGCTCCAGCGCTTCGATCCGGGGCTGGAGGCCGTGCTGGCCGAGGCCATTGCCGCCCGTCCCGAAATCCGCGCGGCGAAGCTCAACGAGCAGGTCAACGCCGAGTTCGTGGGGCTGGCGCGCGGCGAGAAGCGGCCCACCTTCGACTTCAATGGCCAGTTCGGCTACTCGGTGCGCCGTCCCCGGAACTTCTTCGACAGCGACTTCACGCGATGGAGCACGGGCGTCGTCGTGACGGTGCCGCTCTTCGACGGCTTCCGCGCCGACGGCCGCATCGCGCAGGCCGAGGCCCGTCGCCGGCAGGCGGGGCACGACGTCGTCGCGCTGGAGAACCAGGTGCGGCTCGAGGCCAAGGCCGCCTACGATCGGCTCACCGTCGCGCGCCGCGTGCTGGCGGCCGCCGATCTCAACATCGAGCAGGCGCGCTCCGCCGTGGAGATGACGCAGGCGAACCTCGAGTACGGCGCGGCGACGCTCATCGACCTGCTCGACGCGCAGACGGCGCTGGCCGTGGCCGAACTGACGCGCACGCAGGCGCTCTACGACCACGCCGAGGCCGTCGCCACGCTCCAGTACGTCATGGGCCGCGATCCCGCGGCGCTCCCGTAAGTCAGGCAGAGGACCATGTCACGAGTTCCGCGAACCGATCCGTGGCGGGCGCTGGCGCCCGCGCTCCTGCTGGCGCTGGCGCCCGCCGCCTGCTCGTCCTCCGGCCATCGGCCGGCGCCCGCGCCGGCCGATGCCGCACTGACGGCGACGGCCGTGCCGGTGCGCACCACGGCCGTCGCCTCGCGCGCCCTGCGCGAGCGCCTCGAGCTGACCGGCACGCTGCGGCCCCGCGCGCAGGTGAACGTGGCGGCCGAGGTCTCGGCGCGCATGGTGCGCCTGCTGAAGGACGAGGGCGCGCGGGTGCGTGAGGGGGAGACCATTGCGCTGCTCGACGCCACCGACTTCACGCTCGCGCTGGACCGCGCCACGGCTGCGCTGGCCGTCGCCGAGGCCAACTGCGCGCACGCCCGCGCCGAGAGCGACCGCGCCGATCAGCTCGTGAAGACCGGCGGCATCACCGACAAGGATCGGCTTGCGGCGCAGGTGGCGCTGCAGGTGGCGCAGGCCTCGCTCGCGCAGGTGCGCGCCGAGACCGCCATCGCGCGGCACGCGGTCGAACGCGCCGCGGTGAAGGCCCCCTTCGCGGGCCGCATCGCGCGGCGCCTGGCCGACGTCGGCACGCTGCTCGCCCCCGGCGTCCCCATCCTCACGCTGGTCGACGATGCGGTGCTCGAGTTCCGGGCGCAGGTGCCCTCGGCCGACTACGACGGCGTGCGGGTGGGCAACGCCGTCACCGTCACCGTGGACGCCCTGCCCGACTGGCGCACGCAGGGATCGCTGGCGCGCATCACGCCCATGGTCGACGAGCGCAGCCGCACCTTCGAGGTGGTCGTGCAGGTGCCGGGCGGCGATCGGCTGATCGCCGGCCTGTTCGCGCGCGCCGAGGTGGACGTGCGCGAGGTGGCCGGCGCCATCGTGGTGCCGCCTGCCGCGCTCGTGCGCGACGGCGTGCGGCCCGACATCGCGCACGTCTTCGTGGTGGCCGGTGGCCGCGCCGATCGGCGCGAGGTGCTGCTCGGCATCGAGGACGCCGACCTGGTGCAGGTGACGCGCGGGCTGGCTCCGGGCGACACCGTGGTGGTCGATCCCCCCGTGTCGCTCGCCTCTGGCGCGACGGTTGAGGTCCGGAACGGCGGCGCCGGGGGACCACAGGGATGACCGGACCCCGGCAGGCCGCTCTCGCGCCGCCTGCCGGCCGGCCGACGATGCGCGCGCGCTGCGCGATGTTGAGCTTCAGGATCTGACGCACCATGTTCCTCAGCAACCTCTCGATCAGGCAGCCCGTCTTCGCGACCATGATGATGGTGGCGCTCGCGGTGCTGGGCGTCAGTTCGTACCGGCAGCTCCGGGTCGACCAGTTCCCCGACATCGACTTCCCCGTCGTCACCGTCACCACGCGCTATGCCGGCGCGTCGCCGGAGACCGTCGAGCGCGACGTCACCCGGAAGATCGAGGAGGTGATCAACACCGTCGAGGGCGTGCGGCACGTCGAGTCGACCTCGCAGGAGAGCCTCTCGAACATCGTCGTCATCTTCCGGCTGGAGGTGCCCTCGCAGGTGGCCGCGCAGGACGTGCGGAGCAAGGTGGCCGCGATCCGGGCCGATCTGCCGCGCGAGATCGAGGAACCGCTCGTGCTGCGCCTGGATCCCACCGAGATGCCGGTGGTGTCGGTGGCCGTCAACGCCGAGGGGCTGACGCCGGTGGCCGCCTCGAACCTCGCCGACAAGGTCGTCAAGCGCCGGCTCGAGACGGTGGCCGGCGTCGGCTCGGTGAACCTCGTGGGCGAGGCCAATCGCGAGATCCAGGTGGTGGTCGATCGCCCGCGGCTCGAGGCCTACCGCATCTCGCTCGCCGAGGTGGTGGCGGGCCTGCAGCGCGAGAACGTCGACGCGCCGGCCGGATCGGCCGATCGCGGCGCCACCGAGGCGCTGGTGCGCGTGGCCGCGCGCGGCCGCACGGCCGCGCAGATCGGCCGCATCCCGGTGAAGCAGGTCAACGGCGCCGCCATCCTCGTGCGCGACGTGGCGACGGTGGTCGATGGCATCGAGCAGCCGCGCAACCTGGCGATGCTCGACACGCGGCCGGCGCTCGCGCTCGACGTGCAGAAGCAGTCGGGCGCCAACACGGTGGAGGTCGCCGACGGCGTGCGCGCCGCCGTGGCGCGGCTCAACACGGAGCTGCCGCCCGGCGTCTCGCTCTCGATCATCCGCGACGACTCCACGTTCATCCGCGAGTCGATCGAGGACGTGCAGGTGACGCTGCTGCTCGGCGGGCTGCTCACCGTGCTGATCGTCTACGTCTTCCTCAACTCGTGGCGGTCGACGGTGATCACCGGCCTCACGCTGCCGATCTCGGTGGTGTCGGCCTTCATCGCCATGCGCGCCCTCGGCTTCACGCTCAACGTGCTCACGCTGATGGGGCTCTCGCTCGCCATCGGCATGCTCATCGACGATGCGATCGTCGTGCGCGAGAACATCGTGCGCCACCTGCAGCGCGGCAAGGACCACTTCGACGCCGCGCGCGACGGCACCGCGGAGATCGGGCTGGCGGTGATGGCCACCACCTTCACCATCATCGCCGTGTTCGTCCCGGTGGCCTTCATGGGCGGCATGGTCGGCCAGTTCTTCTACGAGTTCGGCATCACCGTGGCGGCCGCCGTGCTCGTGTCGCTGTTCGTGAGCTTCACGCTCGACCCGATGCTCTCCTCGCGATGGATCGACCCCGACATCGAGCAGGGCCGGCACACCACGTTCCTCGGCCGCTGGCTGCAGGCCTTCAATCACTGGTTCGACCGGCTGCACGTCGGCTACGAGCGCCTGCTCGACTGGGCGCTGCGCCATCGCCTGTCGGTGCTCGGCCTCGCGCTGGCGGCCTTCCTCGGCGCGCTGCCGCTGCTGGCCAGCCTCGGCGGCGACTTCATGCCTGACTTCAACCGCGGCGAGTACCAGGTGCAGTTCAAGGCGACGCCCGGCACCACGCTGCGGGAGACCGGCGAGCGCGCCCAGGAGATCGTGCGGCGGCTGAAGGAACTGCCCGACGTCGACTACACCTACACCGCCATCGGCGAGGCGGGCACCGTGTTCCGACCCGTCAACGAGGGCACGATCTACGTGAAGCTGAAGACGCGCGAGGGCAAGACGTTCTCCCAGGTGTTGCGCGAGGCGCGCGCCCAGGTGAGGCAGGTTCCCGGCATCTCCTTCGGCCTCGTCGAGGCGGGCCAGTTCGGCCAGAAGCCGATCCAGATCTCGGTGCGCGGCGCCGAGGTGGACGAACTCGACCGCATCTCGCACGCGCTGATGGCCGAGATGGAGCGGATCGGCGGCATCGCCGACATCGAGACGAGCCTCGAGAAGTCGAAGCCCGAGCTGCGGATCGAGGTCGACCGCGACCGCGCCGGCGACGTCGGCATCAACGTCGCCACGCTCGCCACCACGCTGCGTGCCGGCCTGGTGGGCGAGGTGGCGACGACCATCGAGGACGAGGTTGGCGACAGCCACGACGTGCGCGTGCGCCTGCGCGCCGACGAGCGCCGCTACGCCGACGACGTGCTGCGGCTCATGCTGCCGTCGAACAAGGACGACAGCTTCGGCGACAAGATTCTCCTGCCCGTGCGCGAGGTGGCGAGGGCGGTGCCGGCGAGCGGGCCCTCCACGATCCGGCGGCGCGACCTCCAGCGCGAGGTGCGCGTGTCGGCCAATCCCGACGGCCGCGCGCTCGGCGACCTCACGGCCGAGATCGACGCGGCGGCCGCGCGCCTCGACCTGCCGGCGGGCTACGACATCGTGCCGGGCGGGGACGCCGAGGAGCTCGCGGACATGTTCGCCAACATGTTCGAGGCGCTGCTGCTCGCCGTGGTGTTCATCTACCTGATCCTGGCGTCGCAGTTCGGGTCGTTCGTCCACCCGCTGTCGATCATGCTGTCGCTGCCGCTCTCGCTGGTGGGCGTGGCGCTGGGCCTGCGCCTGACCGGTGACAACCTCAACATGATGAGCATGATCGGCCTGATCATGCTCATGGGCCTCGTCACCAAGAACGCCATCCTGCTGGTGGACTTCGCCAACCAGGCGCGCGCCGCCGGCGCGCCGCGCCACCAGGCGCTGATCCAGGCGGGCACCACGCGCCTGCGGCCCATCCTGATGACGACGCTCGCGATGATCTTCGGCATGCTGCCGCTGGCCTTCGCCATCGGCGCCGGCGCCGAGCTGCGGGCGCCCATGGCCCGCGCGGTGATCGGGGGGCTGATCACCTCCACGCTGCTCTCGCTCATCGTCGTGCCCGTGGTCTACACGTATCTGGACGATCTGAGGCCGTCGGTGGTGTTCGGGTGGCTTCGGCGACCATTTCGGGGTCGGGTCTAATTTCGGGGTCGGGTCCAATTTCTGGCCCGCCCCGGCCACGTCCCACGGCCCCGTCGCCTGCCGGCTACCGCAGCACCTCGCTCATGTCGCGCCCCGCGTAACCGGTCATCTCCAGGTAGCCTCGCCCCGTCAGCGGCCGGCCGGCCCGCACGCCCGACACCTCGATCGCGCCCTCCCAGTAGGTGACCGCCGTCGAGTCCTCCGTGCGCAGTTCCTGCGCGGGGAACGCGGCGCGCACGTCCAGCGCCAGCCCCGCGCCGGGCACCAACACCTTCCACGCCACGGGATAGCGCCCGCCGCTGGCCGGCGAGGTCCACGTCGCGCCCGGCTCCAGCGCGAACGACCGCGCGTCGAGATGCGTCACGCGCCCCGCCGCGTCGACGAGCGTGCCGCTCGCAAACGGATCGGCCCTCCCGTCACCGCGCCTGATCTGGAACAGCATCATCTCGGTCCCATCGTCGAACTGCACGGAGAACCAGTCCCAGCCGCGCTGCCCGGGCTCGAGGAAGCTCGATCCGAACTCATGGTCCATCCAGCTCGCGCCGGTCACCTCCACGCGCTCGCCGTCCACCGTGAGCGTGCCGCGCGTCGGCATGCGCGTGAGCGAGTAGTAGTGCGAGGCGTTGCCCGGCGACGGCCCCTTCCGGCTGTAGCCCGACTCGCCGTGCAGCGCCGCGGGCTTGCCCTCCTCCAGCACGAGGTCGAGCACCATGCCGCCATCGGCGGCGCGCAGCCGGTGTCGCCCGGCCCCGTCGAGCGCCACCTCCCAGTCCTCGTTCCACACGCGGTAGCCGGCAGCCAGCGCCCCTGCCCACCCCACGCCCGCGCGGTTCAGCCGGTCGGCATAGAGATGCCGGCCCCGCGAGAGGTCGCTGATGGCGAAGTGCGCGAGATACAGGTCGCGCACCGCCCAGCGCGACGGGTTGACGGGCCGCGGGTCGACGCCGGCGCGGAAGAACGTGAGCTGGTAGCCGAAGCGCCGCCCGTCAGCGGCCGTGAGGTTGCCGGTGTAGTACCACCACTCGATCTTCGCGTCGGGATGCGCCGCGTGATCGCGCGGCAGCTCGATCCGGCAGGCGGGATCGGCCGGCTTCCAGTCGGCGGCAAACGTCGAGATGGCGAGCAGGATGAACGCCGCGACCAATGCGGCAACGCGGGTGCGAAGCGGGCCCCCGGAAAGGTGAGCGAAGCGGGACTCCCGGCCCCAGGCCCCAAGCCCCAAGCCCCAGGCCCCGATCATTCCTCCCCCATCTCCGCGGCGACGTGCATCCGCGAGGCGAGCCGCGCGGGATACAGCCCCGCCAGCGCCGTGGCGAGGAGGACGGCCAGCGTCATCCGGGCGAGGAAGGCCCACGGCATGTGGAACTGGATCGACCAGCCGAAGCTCTGGTAGTTGATGACGAACACGAGGACCAGCGACAGCAGCACGCCCACCAGCAGACCCACGCCCTGGCTGGCCGCGCCGATCATCACCGCCTCGATCACCACCATGCGCCGCACCTGCCGCCGGCCGGCGCCCACCAGCCGCAGCATCGCGATCTCGCGCCGGCGCTCGAGGATCAGCGTCAGCAGCGTGCCCGCCACGCCCATGATCGCGACGAGGATGGCGATGATCTCCAGCGCGTAGGTGATGGCGAACGTCGCGTCGAAGATCCGCAGCACCTCGCGGCGCAGCGACGCGTTGGTGTGGATGAACACGCGCTGGTCCGGCGCCATCGCGCGCAGCAGCTCGTCGCGCACCGCCTCCGGCCCGGCGCCCTCGCGCACGTACACCGACAGCCCCGTCGGCCGCCACGCGCCGTAATGCCGCGCGTAGGTGCGCTGATCCATCGCCACCACGCCGCGGTCGCTCGAGTAGTCGTAGTAGATCCCCACCACCACGAAGCGATGCGGCCCCGCGGGCGTCGGCAGCGCCACGGCCTCGCCCACGCGCAGCCGGTGCCGGTTGGCGAAGGGCTCGGACACCACCACCTCGTCACGGCCCGCCGCCTCGCGCATGCGCGCCAGCCCGTCGGCCGGCGCCTTGAACACGAGGCTGCCCCGCGCGCTCACCACGCCGAAGTCCTGCGCCGTGAGCATCGCCGGCAGGTCGTCGACGATGATGGGGGTGTTGCGGAAGCGATCGACGGCGGCCACCAGCCGGTGGTGCGAGACCAGGCGCTCCACCTCCTCCGACAGCGGCGCCGTGCCGGCGCCGCGCGTCCTGGCGCCGGGCGCGACGAACAGGTCGGCCCGCAGCGTCTGCCCCACCCAGTAGACCACCGTGTCGCGGAAGCTGCCGATCATGATCGCGATCGCGGCCATCATCGACAGGCTCACCGCCAGCGCGGCCACCGGCACGGCCACGCGCGGGATGGCGCCCGCCAGGTTCGCGTTGGCGAGCGTGCCGGCCACGCCCAGCAGGCGGCCCGACGCGCGGCGGCCCAGGCGGCCGACGGCGAACAGCACCAGCGGCACGAGGAACGCGGCGCCGAACACCAGCGCGAAGGCCGACGCGAAGCCCGCCAGCGGCAGCCCGCCAATCGGCGGCAGCCGCGCCAGCCAGGCGCCGAGCGCCAGCAGCACGAGCGGCGCCAGCAGGCGGCGGCCGCCCAGCCTGAAGCGGGTCTCGAGACGATCGGCGCCGCGGATGGCCGCGAGCGGCGGCACGCGCGACGCCTCGAGGGCCGGCAGCGCCGCGGCGGCCAGCGACAATGGCACGGCGATGGCCAGCGCCACCAGGACGTCGGCGGCGCGCAGCGCCGGCGGCGCCGCCGCGGCCGTGATGTACAACGTGCTCACGGTGGCCGACGTGAGGCCGACGGCGACGTCGGCGAGCAGCCGGCCCAGCCCGACGCCCACGATCCAGCCGGCCAGGGCGACCAGCATCGCCTCGCCGAGGAACAGCGCGAGCACCGCGTGCCGCGACACGCCGAGCGCGCGCAGCGTGCCGACCTCCGCGCGCCGCGCAATGGCCGACGCCGACACGGTGTTGTAGACGAGGAACAGGCCGACCAGCAGCGCCACCCACGAGAGCGCGGTGAGGTTCAGATGGAAGGCGGCCAGCATCCGCTCCACCTGCGCGCCGCGCCGGGCCGGCCGCTGCGCCGAGAGCCCCGCCGGCAGCCGCGCCGCGATCTCCCGCTCGGCGCGGTCGATGGCCGACGGGTCGCGCAGCTGCACGTCCACGCGATCGACGGCGCCGAGGCGGCCCAGCGCCCACTGCGCCGCGGCGATGTCCATCAGCGCCACGTTGCCGTCGAGCAGCGCGCCCGGCCCCTCCTCGCGCAGCAGCCCGCGCACGGTGAACGCCGCCTCGCGGTCGCCGATGATCAGCCGCACGCGCGAGCCGATCGCCACGTCGTGCCGTCGCGCGAACTTCGCGGTGAGGACGATGGTGTGCGGGTCGAGGAGGAGCGAGAGGAACTCCTGCGCCGTCGGCTGGCGCGTGGGTGACGCCGCGCGCGGGGACGAACCGGCCCGCGCCTCGCGCGGCTCGCGCGCCGGCCCGGGATCCTGGCCCGGCCACGCGTCCGCCGGCTCGCTGCCGCCGCCCACCTCCAGCAGCCGGTACTCGCGCAGCGGCCGGTCGCGCAGCATGTCGACGCCCAGCACGCGCACCAGTTCGCCGCGCGCCGGCCCCGGACGACCATCCTCTCCGTCGCCGCCGGTCCGGATGATGGCGTCGCCCTCGATCACCGGGCTCACCGCGCCGTACTCGCGCAGCCACCCCATCCGCGCCAGGTCGTCCTCGCCCACCCCGGCGCCGGCGCCCGTGATCTCCACCGACACCTTGCCCGACATGGCGTCGAGCGCGGCGCTGAAGCCCTGGAGCGAGCTCGCGTTGGCCAGCCGGATGGCCACCACAACCGCGACGCCCAGCGCGACGCCGAAGGCGGCCACGGCCGGGCGCAGCGGCTCGCGGCGCAGGAACCTGAGGATGAACAGCCTGAACAGCCGCACGTCAGCCACCCCGGGCGGCCGGTTCGTGCCGAGCACGCTCCACGCGGCCGTCGCGCAGGTACACCACGCGATGGGCCGCGGCGGCCACCTCGACCGCGTGCGTCGCCAGCAGGATGGCCACGCCGTGCTCGACGTTCAGCCCGGTGAGCAGCGACAGCACCAGATCGCCGTTGGCCGAGTCGAGGTTGCCCGTCGGCTCGTCGGCCACCAGGAGCGCCGGGCGGTGCACGAGCGCGCGCGCAATCGCCGCGCGCTGCATCTCGCCGCCCGAGAGCTGCTGCGGGTAGCTGTGGAGGCGGCCGGCCAGGCCCACCCGGGACGCGAGCGCCCGCGCCGCCTCGCGCGTGACCGCCGCCGGCACACCGGAGAGCATCAGCGGCAGCGCGATGTTCTCCTCGACGGTGAGCGTGGGCAGCAGGTTGAAGAACTGGAACACGAAGCCGATGCGCTCGCGCCGCACGCGCGTCAGCCGGTCATCGTCGAGCGTCGAGAGATCCCGGCCTTCGACCAGCACGCGCCCGGAGGAGGGGCGATCCATGGCGCCGCAGAGGTGGAGCAGCGTCGACTTCCCGCAGCCCGACGGCCCCATCACGGCGACGAACTCCCCCCGCGCGAGCGCGAGGTCCACCCCGCGCAGCGCCGCCACCGGCGCCCCGCCCGCCTCGTAGTGCCTGGTCAGCCCCTCCGCCTGCAGAACCATGTGTGCGCCTTCGCGAGCCCCGCCCCCTGTACGTTGTACTCGCTCTCCGCGCGCCACGGAAACGCCGGACGGCAAGATCGCAGGCGGAGCGAATCCGGCGCCGCGGGGGCCCGCCCGATGCGGC
Organism: Vicinamibacteraceae bacterium; assembly: GCA_039812685.1. GTDB lineage: Bacteria > Acidobacteriota > Vicinamibacteria > Vicinamibacterales > JAFNAJ01 > JBDIBB01. The sequence continues at coordinate 15,087 of JBDIBB010000024.1, read as the reverse complement.
CTCCTGCCGGCGCCCTCGACCACATCTGTAATCCGTCCTCAATCCTGCGGCTGACGCGGCGACGCCCGCCAGTCGCCCTCCCGGCGAAACCTTCGGGAACGGCCGGAATCGTGCCCGGCCCGCCGCGGGCCCTCCCGGATCGCGATTTGCCCGTGTCCAGTCGGGGGCGCGCCGGTCCTGCGTCCCCGGCTCCACCGGGCCCCGGCCCGACGCTTCATCATCATGATCTTCCGCACGACCCCGCTCGCACCTCCCCGAATCCGCACCATCGCCTGCGCCGCCGGCTCCCTGCTGCTGGCCGCCTCGACCGTCATCGCGCAGCCCGTGGTGAACCCGCGGGTCGTCGAGTTCGAGCCCTCGGCCGATCACGCCGCCGTGGTCGACGGCGGCGGCCCGGCCGTCGTGCGCTACGACTTCGAGCTCTACCTGGCCGGCGCAAGCGCCCCGTTCCACGTCGTGAACCTGGGCAAGCCCACGCCCGAGCCCGACGGCAAGGTGCGGGTCGACTTCTCCTCGCTCGTTGCCTCGTGGCCCCTGCCGGGCGGCACGTACGAGTCGCGCGTGGCGGCCGTCGGCCCGGGCGGCAGCGGGCGCAGCAGCGCGTCGAACCAGTTCCAGTTCGTGACCTGTACCTACTCGCTCTCGGCCACCACCATGGAGGTGGGCGCCGCCTCGGGCAGCACCACCGTCAACGTGAGCGCCCCGGCCGGGTGCGCGTGGACCGCCACGTCCGGCGCGTCGTGGGTGTCGATGATCACCACATCGGGCACCGGCAGCGGTCCGGTGAGCTTCAGCTACGGCGCCAACCAGGCCACCGCCAGCCGCGTGGCGACGCTGACGATCGCCGGTCAGACACTCACGCTCACCCAGCTCGGCGTGCCGTGCACCATCACGCCCGCCACCACCACCGTGAACCTCGGCCCCGGCGCCTCCAACGGCAACGGCATCCCGCTCACGGTGACCAGCGGCTGCGCCTGGACGGCGACCACCGCGACATCGTGGATCACGCTCACCACCGCGTCGGGCACCGGCAACGGCAGCATCGTCTTCAGCGTGAGCGCCAACACGGGAACGGCCGCGCGGACGGGATCGATCACCGTCGGGTCGCAGACCGTGAGCGTGACGCAGGCGCCGCTGGCCGCGCCGGCCGCGCCGCGCAACCCGAGGGTGCTGACCCCACCGGAGTAGGACCGCGCCGCCGATCGGCGCCGTGAGGTCGAGGCGCCGCCGGACGCGCGCGACCCGCTCATGTGACACGCGCCGGGTTGGGCCCCGCAGGCCGACGCGTTACACTCCGTCCGCCATGAACCTCCTCATGGTCGTGTCGCCGGCGACCTGGGATCTCATCGAGCGGATCCGCCCCGAGCTCGACGTGTTCGTCGACGTGTTCGACCTCACGCTCGCGCCGCTGCTGCCCGAGGCCTCGCACCACGTCGCCCGCGCGCTGCGCGCGGCGATCGAGGACGACCGCGGCCGCGACTGGCTGCGGTCGGTCATCGACAGCGGGCGGCACGCCGTGTTCGCCAGCGAGGAGCTGCGGATCGGCCTCTTCCCGGTTCGCCATCAGCGCGGCGTCATCGGCGTGCTCGCCGCCGCCGCGCCATCCCGGCCGGTTGGCGGCGACGCGACGCCGACCGGCACGGGCCTGCCCGCCGACATCGCCGACCGCCGCATCGAACGGATCGGATGGACGCTGCGCACCTCGCTCGAGGCCGACATCGCCGCGTCGGAGAGGCTGGACCGCGCCCAGCACCATGCGCGCTGGACCGACGGCGTCCTGCGCTTCCTCTCCTTCCTGCACACCTGCTCCTCGGAAGCCGAGCTCTTCGAGGCCATCGTCCAGGCGGCGGCGGTGTGGGGCGACCTCGACGCGCGCGTCTACCGCCGCACGCCGTGCGGCCGGTACGTCGTGGACGTCGCCCTGCCATCGGCGCCGCACTTCGACGGTCCCGAGTCGCTGGATGCCGCACTGGTGGATGCGCGCGGCATGCCGCTGCACGTGACGTCGGTGGCCGAGATGGAGCAACTGGGCTGGAGCGCGACCACCGGCGGCATCACGCTGATGCCGCTCGGCGCGCCGCGGCGGCCGGCGCCGTGGCTGCTGGCGATCGCCGGCCACGCCGACGACCACCTGTCGATGGCCTTCGACGTGCTGGCCCGTACGGCCGCGGTGCGGCTCGACGAGCTGCTGCTGGCCCGCCTCGAGCGCCTCGGCGACCGGCTGCGCCGCGGACTGTGTGGCACGCCCACGTCGGTCCCGGCCACCGTTCCGGCCACCACCGCGAGACTCCTCCGCGAGTTCTCGGTGGCGCTGCCCGCCGGGCAGGCCCGCCTGCTCGTGGCCGACCCCGGCTCCGGCCTGCCGCGCCCCATCGCGTCGGTGGGCGTGGAACTGTTCGGCCCGACGACGGTCTGGCCCAGCCTCCAGCGGATGGTCACCGCCGAACGCCTGGTGTTTCCGCTGGCCATCGATGCCGCCATGGCGGTGGCCCTCGAGCTGAGCGCCCCGATCGGCAGGCCGTTCTCGCTGGCCGACGCCGCGCTGGCCGAGCGGGCGACGCGGTGGATCGAGGCCTGGCTGGCCGGGGCGTGGCGCGGCCTCACCGGCGCCCGGGCGGCATTTGCGGCGTTCGTCACGGCCGCCCCCTCGCCGCTGGAGGATCCGGCGGACCGGACGCCAGCCAACGCCTGGTGAGGCGACGGGACGGATTGGAAAGGTCCCCGCTCTGGCGGACTGAACGCGCCCGTTCAGGCGATCAAACCTGGCTTTTCTGGTAGACTTTCATCCTCCGCCAGGTGTACTTTAGACCGGTCGTGCAGCGCCTCCTCGCCAGCGAAGCCGCCGGGAACCGCCCTGTTTCCTGTGGGTTTCCGCCGGCGCCCCCCCGCCCCACCTCAACATGGCGGTCTGCTTGCATGGTTGTACCTGTCCGACTCACGTGTCCCGGGCCTGGTGGCTCAGGCTTCGCCTGGTCGGAGGCAAGGCGCGCCCATGACACAACCTGCGCGGAGGCGGATCGGCGACCGACGCGGCCGGCGGCGGTTCGAGGTCGTCGGCCACCTGTGGGGCGCGCTCGAGTCGGTCGAGCCGCTGCGGCTGCGCAACCTCGCCCGGAACGGCGCCCTGCTCGAATCACGGTTCTCCCTGCGGATCGATTCCGTGCATCGTCTGCGCCTGAGCTCGCCGGGCCGCACCACCGACGTGCAGGTGCGCGTGCGGCACGTCGCGCCGGCGGGCGCCGGTGGCGGCTATCTGATCGGCCTCGAGTTCCTGGCCCTGCCGCCGCTGGCGATCGAGCACCTCGAGCAGTTGATGGCCGCCAACGCGGATCCTCCGGATCCCGCCGTCCACGGGATCCAGTCGTGAGCGCCACGTCCATCGAGCGGCGGCGGGAGCGCCGGGTCGCCGTCACCCGGCAGGCGCCGGAGGCCGCCCTGCCCGTGTCGGCGACGGTGGAGCTGCTGGACATCAGCGAGACCGGCGTGCTGATCTCGGCGTCGCAGCCGCTCGACATCGGCCGGCGCGCGCAGTTGCGCCTGCGCCTCGGGGCCGAGCCGCTCGCGGTGATGGTGGAGATTCGCCGGCTCGGGCCGGCGCCGCGCCCGGGCGAGGCCGTCTCCTATCGCATCGGCGCCGAGTTCGTGAACCTCGACGAGGACAGCCGCCGGAAGATCGCGCGCTTCCTCGCCGGGCAGCCATGAGGGATCCGGCGCCGCCCGCGGGCCTGGGCCCGGGCGCAACGTCGAAGACGCCGCGGCCGATTGCCGCGCGCCACGGTCGTGAAGGACGCGGTCAGGCATGAGGAACCCCGAAGAAGCGCAGTTGATTGGCACCAGCATCCAGATGCTGGAGCTCAAGCAGGAGATCCAGCGCATCGCCCGGTCCGACGCCAAGGTCCTCATCACCGGCGAGAGCGGCGTGGGCAAGGAGCTGGTGGCGCGCGCCATCCACGTCTACAGCCCGCGCAGCGAGCGGGCCTACATCGCGGTGAACTGCGCCGGGCTGCCCGAGACGCTCCTCGAGTCGGAGCTCTTCGGGCACGTCAAGGGCAGCTTCACCGGTGCCTATCGCGACAAGCCCGGCAAGCTCGAGACCGCCGACGAGGGCACGGTGTTCCTCGACGAGGTGGGCGAGATGACCCTGCGCATGCAGGGGCTGCTGCTGCGCTTCCTCGAGACCGGCGAGCTGCAGAAGGTGGGCGCCGATCGCACCAACCGCGTCGTCAACGTGCGCGTGATCGCCGCCACCAACCGCAACCTGCAGGATCTGATCGCGCAGGGCCAGTTCCGCGAGGATCTGTTCTACCGGCTCAACGTCATCCACTTCTGGGTGCCGCCGCTGCGGGAGCGCAAGGAAGACATCCCGCTGATGATCGAGTTCTTCCTCAAGCGCTTCACCCGCGGCAACGGCCAGTTCGTGCGCGGCATCGAGCCCGAGGCCTTCAACGCGCTCACCGACTACCCCTGGCCCGGCAACGTCCGCGAGCTCGAGAACGTGATCGAGCGCCTGGTCGTCACCGGCCGGCACGAGATGGTGAAGCTCGAGGACCTGCCGCCCGAGATCCGTTCCCAGCGCGGCGTCTCGCTCAAGCCCAAGCGCGAGCGCCGCCGCACCGTGGCCGATGATTTGTACAAGCGGCTCGTGGAAGACCGCGAGTCGTTCTGGACGTCCGTCTACCCCCTCTACATGCAGCGCGAGATCACCCGCCAGAACGTGCGCGACCTCGTGCGCCGGGGGCTCGAGGAGGCACGCGGCAACTACCGCATCGTCTGCAAGCTGTTCAACATGGAGCCCGGCGACTACAAGCGGTTCCTGAACTTCCTGCGCAAGCACGACTGCCAGTTGCCCTTCAAGGAGTATCGTCAGTAGCGCGCGGGTTGGTGTGCGACGCTCCTCAACCTGCGCGGGACCAGCGCGCGGGTTGGTGTGCGACGCTCCCCAACCTGCGCGGGACCAGCGTGCGGGTTGGTGTGCCCCAGGCCTCAAGCCCCAAGCCCCAAGCCTCAAGCCCCAGGCCTCAAGCCCCAGGCCCCAAGCCCCAAGCCCTTATGCCCACTCTCCTCGACCGCATCCACAATCGTCACGCCGTCATCGGCATCATCGGGCAGGGCTACGTCGGCCTGCCGCTGGCCCTCGTGTTCGAGGAGGCCGGCTTCCCCGTCATCGGCTTCGACCTCGACGCGAGGAAGGTCGAGGCCCTCATGCGCGGCGAGAGCTACATCCGCCACATCGGCTCGGACCGCGTGGCCGCCGCCGTCGGCCGCGGCCGCTTCTCGGCCACCACCGACTTCGACCGCCTCGCCGGCTGCGACGCCGTGCTCATCTGCGTCCCGACGCCGCTCGGCCGGCACCGCGAGCCCGACCTGTCGTTCGTCCACGACTCCGCGCGCGAGGTGGCCCGCCGTCTCCGCCCGGGCCAGCTCGTCGTCCTCGAGTCGACCACCTATCCCGGCACCACCGACGAGGAAGTGCGGCCCATCCTGGAGGAGACCGGCCTGACGTGCCCCGGCGACTTCCTGCTCGCCTTCTCGCCCGAGCGCGAGGATCCCGGCAACGCCCGCTACTCCACCCGGACCATCCCCAAGGTCGTGGGCGGCGTCGACCCGCCATCGACCGAGGCCGCCGTCGCGCTCTACGCCGCGGCCATCGACCAGGTGGTGCCCGTCTCCTCGGCGCGCGTCGCCGAGTCGTGCAAGCTGCTCGAGAACATCTACCGCTCGGTGAACATCGCGCTCGTCAACGAGCTGAAGGTCACCTTCGATCGAATGGGCATCGACGTCTGGGAGGTGATCGAGGCGGCGCGCACCAAGCCCTTCGGCTTCACCCCCTTCTACCCCGGGCCCGGCCTCGGCGGCCACTGCATTCCGCTCGACCCGTTCTACCTGTCGTGGAAGGCCGCGGAGTTCGGCGTGTGGACCCGCTTCATCGAGCTCGCCGGCGAGGTGAACACCTCCATGCCGCGCTACGTGGTGAGCAAGGCGGCGACGGCGCTCAACGAGGAGGGCCGCAGCCTGAAGGGCTCGCGCGTGGTGGTGCTGGGCCTCTCCTACAAGGAGAACATCGACGACGACCGCGAGTCGCCCAGCTACGAGATCATCGAGCTGCTGCGGGAGGCCGGGGCCGAGGTCGACTACTGCGATCCCTACTTTCCCGTGGCGCGCGCCGGCCGCAAGCACGACATCGGCCTCGCCTCGGTGCCCTGCGAGGCGGCCGCGCTTGCCGCCTACGACGCGCTGGTGGTCTCCACCGCGCACCGCCAGTTCTCGGATCCGGCGCTCTACGCGGGCGTGAAGCTCGTCATCGACACCCGCAACATCGTCCGGCCGTCGCCGGCCGGGCCGGTGCGGGTGGTGAAGGCCTGAATTCCCCCGTGTGCGCTTCATGCTCATGAGTTACGCTGTCGATATCCACCGATGAGACGTATGCGCGCTTTCTCGCTCGTGTCCACCGTCCTCCTGTGCGCATTGCTGGCGCTGCCCTCGGCCCTGGCGCAGCCCGCGGCCAAACCGGCGGGCAAGCCTTCGCCCGCCGCGCAGAAGCCTGCCGCCACGGCCCCGACCCCGCCGCCCGGCGTCACGCCGCCGCCCGGCTACGTGATCGGCCCCGAGGACGTGCTGCTGGTGCTCTACTGGCGCGAGAAGGAGATGTCGGTGGAGACCTCGGTGCGCCCCGACGGCATGATCACGCTGCCGCTGCTCAACGAGGTGAAGGCCGCCGGCCTCACGCCCGAGCAGTTGCGCCAGGCCGTCGAGAAGGCCGCCGCCGAGTTCGTCGAGGAGCCGTCGGTCACCGTCGTCGTCAAGCAGATCAACAGCTGGCGCGTGTTCGTCACCGGCAACGTGGTGAAGGCCGGCGTCTACCCGCTCACCGCCTCGATGACCGTGCTGCAGGCCATCGCCGCCGCCGGCGGCCTCAACGAGTACGCCGACGAGAAGGGCATCTCCGTGATTCGCACGGAGGGCGGCCAGACGAAGCGGTTCAAGTTCAACTACAAGGACGTACGGCGCGGCCAGCGGCTCGATCAGAACATCGCCCTCAAGCCGGGCGACACGATCGTCGTGCCCTGACCTCCCCCACCCTGACACCCTTCATGCCCGGCCGATTCCGCCTCGCCCCCCTGCTGCTCGTCGTCGCGACGATGGGGGCGGCGCCTGCCCTGGCACAGGTGCAGCGGGCGCCGCGGGAGTTCCGGGGCCTGTTCGGGGGCAGCCGCGCCGCGCCGGGCCAGTCGCGCACCTCCCTGTCGCTCACCTTCACCGCGATGGGCGGCTACGACGATGCCGTGCTCGGCAGCCAGGGCGCGACGCCGACGCCCACGCCGCAGCAGATGACCGCCAGCGGCTACAACGGCCTCGGCCTGGCCGAGCTCCTCTTCCGCCACGGCACCGAGGATCGTCATGTCGAGGCCAGCGGCCTGGGCGCCGTGAACGTCTACTCGGTCGCCAACGCTGGCACCTCGAAGAACGTGCGGGGCGGTCTCCGGGCGCAGACCCGGCTCGCGCGCCGGTCGACGCTGCGCGCCAGCGTGGGCGCTGGCTACCAGGACTACTTCACCCTGGCCGCCGTGCCCATCGTCCTCGGGCCGGACCAGACCGCCCCTCCGCCCACGTCCGCCGACTTCGCCGTCGCCGATCGCCGCCTGGTCGATCTGCGCGCCGGCGCGGATCTGGATCACGGGTGGAACCGGTCGCACAGCACCGCCCTGCGGTACACGTTCGATCGGGTCGACTACGACGCCGCTCCGCCGGCCGCCGGCGGCATCCGCTACCTGTATCTGGGCGACTCGTGGCGCCAGCGCGGCGCCGTGGAGCACACCGTGGCGTTCAGCCGGCAGGCGTCGCTGCTCGGCTCCTACAGCTACAGTGTCTCGGAGATGGATCGGGAGGATGGCACCATCCGCCCCATGGACGAGCAGCGCATCGAGGTGACCGCGCGCTACGAGAAGCGGGTGTCGCCCCGGCGCACGCTGGTGCTGGAGGCCGGCGCCGGCGGGTCGCTCATGGACACCGTGGACGACGCGACGCGCCAGCCGGTGGAGTACTGGAGCACCATCGGCCACGCGCTCGCGCGCATCGACATCGGCCGGAGCTGGTCGGCCCAGGCGCTCTACCAGCGCGGCTACGAGCTGCGCCAGGGCTTCAACGAGCCGTTCTTCACCGACCAGGTGCGGGCCACGCTGGGCGGCTTCATCGGCCGGCGCTTCGACCTCGTGTTCCAGGGCGGCTACGCCACCGGCGTGCTCGGCCTCGCCAGCACGCGCGCCGGCGGCAATCCTTACCGGAGCCGCGACGGATCGGTGCAGGCGCGCTTCGCGCTCGCCTCGAGCGCCGCGCTGGTCGCCAGCTACGTGCGCTACTACTACGAGTTCGATCACCCCGATCTGCTGCCGGCCGGCTTCGCCCGGCGCAACGACCGGCAGGTGGCGCGCGTCGGCCTCACCTTCTGGCTGCCCCTGCTGGGGTCGTGGCGCCAGCCCGGCGGCACGGCGGCGCCGGCGGCGGGAATGGAGAACTAGCGGAGATGCTGCCCGGCCGAACCTTCACCCCCGAGGACATCCTGGCGCTGCTGTGGCGGCGGCGCTGGTGGGTGCTCGTCCCCTTCGCCGTGTGCTCGCTGTCGGCGCTGCTGGTGTCGCGCCTGCTGCCCAACCAGTACCAGTCGGACACCCTCATCCAGGTGGTGCCCCAGCGCGTGCCCGAGGACTACGTCAAGCCCACCGTCACCACCCGGCTCGAGGATCGCCTGCAGTCGCTCACGCAGCAGATCATGAGCCGCACCCGCCTCGAGCGCATCGTCGAGGAGTTCGGGCTGTATCCGAAGCTGCGCGCGCGCGGCATCATGGAAGACGTCATCGAGCAGATGCGGCGCGACATCAAGGTGGAGCTCACCAAGGGCGGCCGGCGCGAGGACTCGGTGGACGCCTTCACCGTGAAGTACACCGCCCAGGATCCCTCGGTAGCGCAGAAGGTGACCGAGCGGCTGGCCGGGCTCTTCATCGAGGAGAACCTGCGCGACCGCGGTTTCCTGGCCGAGGCCACCACCGACTTCCTGCAGACGCAGCTCGCCGACGCGCGGGCGCGACTCGAGGAGCAGGAGCGCAAGCTCAAGGAGTTCCGCGAGCGCCACTCGGGCGCCCTGCCCTCGCAGATGCAGTCCAACATGCAGGCGATCACCACCACGCAGATGCAGCTGCAGGCCGCCGTGGAGTCGCTGGCGCGCGATCGCGATCGCAAGCTGATGCTGGAGCGGCTGCGCAACGACGCCCAGGGCGAGATCGACGCGATGCGCGCCGCGCCGCCGCCGCTGCCCGTGCCGGCGCCCGGCGCCGCCGCGCCGGTGGCGGATCTCGTGACCGGCGCCACCGCGGCGCAGCAGCTCGAGTCGGCCCGGACCCAGCTCGCGCAGATGGAGCTGCGCCTCAAGCCGAACCATCCCGACGTGCGGCGCATGAAGCGCGTCGTCGCCGACCTCGAGAAGAAGGCCGAGGCCGAGGCGCTGCAGCAGCCGCTGACGAGCACCGCCGATGCCGCGCCGGCGCGTGCCGCCACGCCCGAGGAGGCGCAGAAGCGCGCCCGCGTCGTCGAGCTCACCGCCGAGATCGAGAGCCTCGACCGCCAGATCCAGTTCAAGGAGGCCGAGGAGCGGCGCCTGCGCGGCGTGATCGGCGGCTACCAGGCGCGCATCGAGATGGTGCCCGGCCTCGAGTCGGAGTGGGTGGCGCTGAGCCGCGACTACGAGACCACGCAGAAGATGTACACCGAACTGCTCGCCAAGAGCCAGGACTCGAAGGTGGCCGCCAACCTCGAGCGGCGCCAGATCGGCGAGCAGTTCCGGGTGCTGGATCCCGCGCGGCTGCCCGAGAAGCCCATCAGCCCCAACCGCCTGCGAATCAACGGCGCCGGCCTCGCCATCGGCCTCGGCCTCGGGCTGCTGCTGATCGGGCTCTTCGAGTATCGCGACAACAGCTTCCACACCGACGTCGAGGTGGTGAACGTGCTGTCGCTGCCCGTCGTCGCCGCCGTGCCGCTGGTGGTGACGCGCGGCGAGGCGCGGCGCGCCAGCCGGCGCAGCCGGCTGCTCAAGGTGGGCGGCAGCCTCGCGTTCCTCGCCGTCGCCGGCGTGCTGTTCTTCATCCTGCGGCTCTGGAACTACCTCGTCTGATGTACGAAGCCTTCTACGGCCTCCGCGAGCGCCCGTTCGAGCTCACCCCGAACCCGCGGTTCCTGTTCCTCACGAGCACGCACCGCGAGGCGCTGGGCAACCTGCGCTACGGCCTGTCGGCCGCCCGCGGCATCACGCTGCTCGCCGGCGAGGCCGGCACCGGCAAGACGACGCTGCTGCGCGCGGCGCTCGCGCTCGAGCAGCGCAACGGCGTCCGCACCGTCCTGCTCGACAACCCGACCATGGTGCGCTCGGAGTTCTACGAGTTCCTCGCGGCCGGATTCAGGCTGAGCGAGGAGGCCGCGCGGTCCAAGGCGCGCTTCCTCATCGAACTCCGGCGCGACGTGCAGGAGCGGCACGCCGCGGGCGGCGTCACGTCGCTGGTCATCGACGAGGCGCAGAGCCTCCCCTACGAACTGCTCGAGGAGGTGCGGCTGCTCGCCAACATCGAGACGTCCACCGCCAAGCTGCTGAACGTCGTGCTGTCGGGGCAGCCCGAGCTGGCCCACCGCCTGAACGAGGACGCGCTGCGGCAGCTCAAGCAGCGCGTGCTGCTGCGCTGCGAGCTCGGCGCGCTCGACGGGAACGAGACCTCCGCCTACATCGCCGGCCGGCTGCGGATTACCGGCGTCAGCCAGGTGGAACGGATCTTCACGCGCGACGCCGTGGTGGCCGTGCACCGGCTGTCGCGCGGCATCCCGCGCACCATCAGCGTGATCTGCGAGAACGCCCTGCTCGGCGGCTTCGCGCAGGGCCGCAAGCCCGTGGACGAGGCGATCGTCCTCGAGGTATCGCGCGACTTCGACCTGCGGGAACAGCGTGCCCGAGCCGACAACCTGATCGGGCCCGCCGAGCCTGACGAGCCGCGGCAGGACGCCGGGCGCCAGGCGGCCTTCCCGGACGTGCCGGCCGTGCCGCGCGCCGTGGCCGCCGGCGACGATCGGCCGATGTTCGCGGGGCTCGCGCCCGTGCGCAGGCGCCGCTTCCTGTTCTTCTGACGGAGTGAAGCTACCGTGTTCCGTACCTGGTCTCGAACCGTGAGTTCCGGACATCAGATCCCGGGCCGCAGCCCCCGCACCGCGCCGGCGGTGGGGGTGTCGCGATGAGCCGCATCGACGAGGCCCTCAGGCGCGCGAAGCAGGCGGCCGGCGACGCCCCGACGGAGGGCGCCGTCCCCGAGGAGGGCCTGTTCAGCCCGGCGTGGGATGTGCCCGCGGGCGAGCAGCCTGCCGGGCCCGATGGCGCGCAGGGCTCCCGGGCCGGCGTCGACGCCGGGACCGGCGCATCGCTGCTGACCGACGACGGGCCGCGGGCCATGGCCGTCTTCAAGGGGTTCCACCCCCAGGTGGCCGAGCGGCTGGCGCTGCCCGACAACCGCAACAGCAAGCTGGTGGAGCAGTTCCGGAAGCTGGCGGCCACGCTGCACCACGCGCAGACCGCCACCGGCATCAGGACCGTGATGATCACCAGCGCCGTGGCGGGCGAGGGCAAGACGCTGACCGCCACCAACCTGGCGCTGACGCTGGCGGAGTCGTTCAGGCGGCACGTGCTGCTGGTGGACGCCGATCTCCGGCGCCCGTCGCTGCACGACGTCTTCCAGGTGCCGAACGTCATTGGCCTGAGTGACGGCCTGAACGCGCCGGTTGCCGGCAGGATGTCGCTGATCCAGGTGACGCCGCTGCTCACGCTGCTCACCGCCGGCCGGCCCGAGGCCGACCCCATGCACAGCCTGATCTCCGATCGGATGAAGCAGGTGATCGAGGAGGCGCGGGAGCGGTTCGACTGGGTGGTGCTCGACACGCCGCCCGTGGGGCTGCTCACCGACGCGAACCTGCTGGCGGCGATGGTCGACACCACGCTGCTGGTGGTGCGGGCCGGGCTCTCGCCGTACGGCTACGTGGAGCGCGCGGCCGAGATCATCGGACGGGATCGCATCATCGGCGTGGTGCTCAACGCGGTCTCCCCGGAGCACACGCACGACGACGACGAGTACTACAGCTATTACGCGCGCTACGGTCGGGGGGCGTCGTCCGGTCACGGCGCCCGGTGACGCGCCGGGCCGCCGCGCGGGGCCGCGTCCCGTAACAGCGCTGCCGCGGCGTCCGACCGGCACGCCCATGCCGGCGCGCATCTTCCATGTCATCCTTCCCCACCCTGCCGCCCTGGACGCGGCACTTCGTCCGTCGCTCCGAGCGGCTGCGCACCACGTGGCGGCTGCGTGCCGGCGTGCTGCTGCTCGTCGGCCTGGCGGCGTGGCTGCCGCGCGACTGGTGGACGACCGCCATCGCGCGGAGCCTGGTGTGCGAGGCTGACACCGCGCCGAGCGACGCGATCCTGGTCGAGAACTTCGACCCCGACTACCTAGTGTTCGAGCGGGCGAGGAACCTGAGGCGGGAGGGGCTGGCGCCGCGCGTGCTGGTGCCGGTGGCGATGGACAGCGACGGGGCGCCCAACGACGTGGCGGTGGGGGTTGCGGAGGTGATGGCGCGGATCTCGCGGCTGGGCCCGATGGAGATCGTTGCGACGCGGCAGGTGGAGCCGATCACGCTGACCTCCTCCCGTGACGTGCTCGCCTACCTGCAGCGCGAGCGGATTCGGTCGGTCATCGTCGTCGCGCCACCGTTCAGGAGCCGGCGGTCGGCGCTCGTCTACCGCGCCACGTTCGGGCCGGCGGGCATTGCGGTGCGGTGCGTGCCGGCGCGCGGCGGCCACACCGTGGAGAACTGGTCACGCGCCTGGCACGGCATCCAGGACGTGACCGAGCAGTGGTTCAAGCTGCAGTACTACCGGTTCTGGGTGCTGCCCTGGCGGAGCGGCGCGGGAAGAGGCTGAGGATCCGCACGGCGGCCGCCTTCGCGGCTTTCGATCGCTGGCAACCTCAACCGCGGGAAACGCGGGACGGCCGCACTCAGCGATCCGGCTCGACGCGCCTCAGCCACGCCTCCCGCCAGAGGTGGAAGACGTCGCGCGGGCAGCCGCCCCAGCGGACGCAGCCATCGCGGGTGACCTGCTCGAGCGTCACCGTATGCCGCAGCTCGCGCATCTCGCCGGTGGTCTCGAGGATGATGCGCCGCACCGGCCGCCGCACTGAAGATCTCGGCGGGCGAGGCGTCGAGCCTGATGAAGTGGTGTTTGAAGCGCGTGGCCTGGCAGGTGGCCGGGTGCGGGCCCAGGCCCGGCCCGCCCATCGTCCGCAGTTCGAAGTGGCTGCAGTGGCAGGCGTTGCCGAGGGCGGCGACTTCGTCGCGCAGCAGACGGCCGTCGGCGGCGTCACGGACCAGCGGATGGCAGAGGCTGGCGAACGGGATGCTGACGAGGCGGTGTCCGGTGAGCCAGCTGTCGACCTGGCAGACCAGCAGGCCCGAGCGGACGCCGTCGGGCCGCGCACCACGAAGAGGTGGCGGCGGATGTGCGGGAACGACTTCTCAAGCAGCCGACCCCAGGAGGACATCTGGCAGAGCCACCCGTCCTCGTGGCCAGCCACGAAGTCGTCCCACTCCCGGTCGTGTTGCCCGCCGTTCGCGCGCATGGACGACCATCCCGGGGGCGTGGTTGATTCTATCTCAGAGGGGGTGACGAGGGCGGTGGTGGAGACGAGCAGACGTGAAGCGCAGGTTGAGTGTCAACGGCAGCGACGGGCCCTCGGCGCGGCCGCCCGGGATCGCGGCACCGGGCAACCTCGTCACATCAGACGATCGGGCAGGTGTATGAGCTCTCCCATCACTGCCTGTGCTTCGTCGGTATACCCTGTGTCGATGCAGCCGTGCGGCGTGAACGTCATCTCACCGAACACCACCCGGCCGTTGACGCTGTAGAAGTCGACTCGAACGAACGGAAACGGTTTCGCGAGGATCTCCGCCGCCCGGATCATCTCTTCATATCCGACCGGCTTGGGAACATCTCGCCCGCCCTTGAGGCTGCCCTTGGAGTAGGGCAGCTTGCGGCTCCACGCCAGGTCGTAGAAATCGTAGTTCGCGCCCTGGTCGGTCCTGTCTGTGCAGGCCATGGTGCAATGCGCCTTGCCGTGGAAGCAGTACACCTTGTAATCGTCAGGCGCTGTCCCGGGCCGCCCCTCGAGGAACTCCTCGCACACGATCCGCGGTGGAATCGCCGCGTAGTGCAGTTCCGCCCCAAGCCGGCTGATATCGACCTTCAGCCATCCGTTCAGTTTCCGAATCGCGTCGGCGGTGTCGAGACGCCTCTTGTCGGCGCAGATGATGTTGAAGTTGCAGCCGTGCGTGGCCTTCAGAGCGAATCGATCCGGCAGCTCTTCGAACGGGATCTCCTCGGCCGACGAGTAGACGCCGAGCAGCTGTGACAGGAGATGGGACAGACCGTTCTCCTCGACGTAGGACCGAACGGCGTACTTGTCGGCGCACCGTGACTTGAGCGGGTGGCGCCAGTAGAGCATCAGCCACAGCAGCTTCTCGTCGAAAGTCCGTGTGTTCCGCGGGTTGTACCATCTTCCGGTCGCGCGCCTGTACCGATACTGGACCAGCGCCAGCGGGGACGCCCGGTACAGAGTCGCCCGCAGCGCGTCGCCGATTCGCTCCCTACTGGTTCGTGGTCTCATGCGGGTACTCGGGCCGGCGCCGCTGAAAGCTCAGAACCAGGGGATTCAGCACCCGCCCGTCCAGGATGTCGATGGCCCGACTCACCGTTGCGTTCGAATCCCAGGCCGGCCTTCCGCCGCTTACGGTCTCCAGATAAGCCAGGAGGGCGCGCGAAATCTCGCCCGACGCTGCGTCCCACAGGTGGGAGGGCGTATGGTCCACGGCGTAATAGGCGATGTTGTTGCCAACCCGGATCATCGGGTCGTCGAACGTCGTCGGCACTGCAAACGGGAACCCCATGCCCTCGTCGCAACTGATGTCGATGACCACCGTGCCGGCCCGTAGCCGGCCCACCTCATCCGCCCGCACGAA
>JBDIBB010000023.1:0-41861 GCA_039812685.1 Vicinamibacteraceae bacterium | reverse complement strand
GTAGCCGCCGCGTCCCGTCCCTGTGATCAGGCGCGGGCGCGCCGGCCCGCCGGGACAGGTGCGGCGTGCAACAGGTAACGGCCGACGACGTCCGGCTCCCCCTCGAACACGAGCTGCGCGAGCGGCTGGGGTGGCTCGTCCGCCTGCGATGGTTCGCAGGCCTCGGGCTGGTCACCGGCAGCGCCGTGGGCCTGCCGCTGATCGAGTTCCCCGTTCCCTACCCGCTGCTCACCGTGGTCGGCATCGCGGTGCTCGGCTACAACGAGCTGTTCTTCCTCTTCGGCGACCGGATGGCCGAGACGCTGCGATCGCAGCAGCGCGCCGTGCACGCGCAAATCGCGCTGGACTGGCTCGCGCTGGCCGCCACGATCGCGCTGACCGGCGGCATCCGCAGCCCGGCCACCGTGGGCTTCGTGTTCCACCTGATCATCGGGTCGATCCTGCTCTCGCGGCGCACGTGCTACCTGCTGGCCGCGGCGGCGGTGCTGCTCACGGCCCTGCTCGGCGGGCTCACCCCGCCCATCATCTCCGGGCCAGCCGGCCCCGGCGGACCGCCACCGCCCAGCCTGGTCGCGCTGTGGGCGGCGCTTTCGTTCCTGTTCCTCTGCACCACGTATCTCGCCACGTCGATCACCGCGCGGCTGCGGGAGAAGGAAGCGGCGCTGGCCGCCTCGGAGCACTCCCTCGAGCACGCCTATCGCCGGATGCAGGCGCTGCACGAGGTCGGACGCCTCGTCAACTCCTCGCTCGACCTCAACGAGGTGCTGGCGCTGATTGCCGAGCACGCCACGCACCTGCTGGGCGGCAGGGGCGCCTGCATCCGCCTGCTGTCGGCAGACGGCCGGTCGCTCACGGTCGGCGGCACCTTCGGCCTCAGCCGCGCCTACGTGGAGAAGGGGCCGGTCGACCTCGACGGCAGCATCCTCGACGCGGAGACGGTGGCCGGTCAGGTCGTGGAGATCCGCGACGTGACGGCGGATCGGCGCTTCCAGTATCCGGAGCAGGCCCGCCGCGAGGGGCTGGTGTCGATCCTGTGCTGCCCGATGCGCGCCCGGGATCGGACGCTCGGCGCCGTGCGCGTCTACACCGGCGACCCGCGCAGCTTCGACGCGCAGGATCGCCAGCTGCTCAGCAGCCTGGCCGACCTCGGGGCCGTCGCGATCGAGAACGCCAGGGCCTACGGAGAGCTGAAGGCGCTCGACAGGGAGCGCGTCTGGTTCGCGCGCACGACGCACCACCAGCTGCGATCGCCACTGGCCGCCGTGCAGAGCGCGGTCGACGCGCTGCCCTTCGCCGGCCCGGTCAGCGCCGGGCAACAGGATCTGCTGGCGCGGGCCAGACGCCGCATCCAGGACGCCTTCGACCTGATTCGCGACCTGCTCGATCTGGCGGCGGCCCAGCGTCGGGCGACGGATGGACCGACCGGTCCGGTGCGTCTCGACCGGTCGCTCGAGCGCACGGTCGCGGCCGCCCAGGAACGCTGCCGCGCGAAGGGCCTGGAGTTCATGTCGAACCTGGACACCGGCGCCTGGGGCGTGCCGGCGGAGGCGATCGATCTGGAGCGGATCTTCGCCAACCTGCTCGACAACGCGGTGAAGTACACGGCAGCCGGCCACGTGACGCTCACCGCCACCGCGCGCGACGGCTGGATCGAGGCGAGCGTCGAGGACTCGGGCATCGGCATCGAGCCGGCCGACATCGCGCACCTCTACGACAGCTTCTTCCGCGCCGCCGCCGCCAGGGCCACCGGCGAGATCGGCACCGGGCTTGGCCTGTCGATCGTGCGGCAGCTGCTCGTGAAGCTGGGCGGCTCGGTGAGGGTCGACAGCACGCCGGGTGGCGGGAGCCGCTTCATCGTGCGGCTGCCGGCGATCACGATCCCGGACGCGTCGCGTCCGATCGAGCCCGCTGCGGACAGCGGCAGGCCCGGCGACTGACCGCGCGGCCGGTGGCGCACGGCCGGTGCCCCGCGCGCCACGCCTCACCCGTGCCTGATCGCGATGGTCTTCAGCGTGGTGAAGCCGTACAGCGCCTCGAAGCCCTTCTCGCGCCCGTAGCCGCTGCCCTTCATGCCGCCGAACGGCAGCTCCACGCCGCCGCCGGCGCCGTAGTTGTTGACGAACACCTGGCCGCAGCGCAGCTTGCGCGCCACGCGCAGCTGCCGCCCGCCATCGCGCGTCCACACGCCGGCCACCAGGCCGTAGTCGGTGCCGTTGGCCAGCCGCACCGCTTCGTCTTCATCGTCGAACGGCATCGCCACGAGGACGGGACCGAAGATCTCGTCGCGCGCCAGGACGCTGGCCGGCGGCACGTCGCGCAGCAGGACGGCCTCGTGGTAGTAGCCGGTCGCCGCGGCCTCGGGGCTGATGCGGCCACGCGCGGCCACCGGAATCGCCTCGCGCCCGGCCAACGCCATGTAATCGCGCACCTTGTGATACTGCTTCTCGTTGACGAGCGGGCCCATGTCGAGGTCGAGCGCGGGCGGACCCGACTGCAGCGTCGAGAACCTCGCCGCCAGCCGGTCGACCACCTCCTCGTAGGCGCGACGTTGCACGAGCACGCGACTGCCGGCCGAGCAGGTCTGCCCGCAGTTCTGGATGATGGCGTTCACGAGAAACGGCACGGCCGTGTCGAGATCGGCATCGGTGAAGACCAGCTGCGGCGACTTGCCCCCGAGCTCCAGCGTGACCGGACAGTGGCGATCGGCCGCGGCGTGCGCCACCAGCCGCCCAGTGGCCGCCGATCCGGTGAACGAGATGTGGTCGACGCCGTGGTGCGCGCACAGCGCCGCGCCCGCCTCCGCGCCGTAGCCGGTGACGATGTTGAGGGCGCCCGGCGGAAGGCCCACCCCGGCGGCGAGCTCCGCCAGCCGCAGTGACGAGAGGCTGGCGTCCTCGCCGGGCTTCACCACGCACGCGTTGCCGGCCGCCAGCGCACCGCCCACCGAGCGCCCGAAGATCTGCATCGGGTAGTTCCACGGGATGATGTGCCCCGTCACGCCGTGCGGCTCCCGGATCGTGAGCACCGTGTAGCCCGCCTCGAACGGCAGCGTCTCGCCGTGCAGCTTGTCGCAGGCGCCGGCGTAGTACTCGAAGTAGCGCGCGAGCGCCGTCGCGTCGTTGCGCGCCACGCGCAGCGCCTTGCCCGTGTCGCGCGCCTCGAGCTGCGCCAGCTCCTCGTGGTGATCGCGTACGGCCTGGCACAGCTTCATCAGGAGCCGCCCGCGCTCGGCCGCGGTGAGCCGGCCCCACGGGCCGTCGAAGGTCTCGCCGAGCGCCGCGCGCGCGGCCGCCACCGCGCGATCGACGTCGGTGGCGCCTCCACGCGCGATCGCCGAGAAGGGCCGGCCGTCGGCGGGATCGATCGCGGGGATCGTCGCGCCCCCTTCCGGCGCCGCCCACTGGTTGCCGATGTAGTGACAGCCTTCCATGAGTCCTCCGTCAGAGTGCGGCCGGGCGGCCCGGCAGCCGCATCGCCCGGATGGCGGTGCGCCGCCAGGCGGCCACGAGCGCGCTCGCGATGAGCGAGTGGAACAGGCTCGAGATGGCGCTCGGAATGGCGACGAGCGGATCAGCGAAATTCTGCCGCGCGAGCACCACGCCAAGCCCCGAGTTCTGCATGCCGACCTCGATCGAGATCGTACGCGAGGTGACGATGTCGGCGCCCGTGAGGCGGGAGAGCACGTAGCCGAGCAGGAAGCCGCCGGCGTGCAGTGATGCGACGGCCAGCAGCAGGCGGCCGGCGGCCGCCACGATCGCCTCGCGGCCCGCACCGATGATCGAGGCGACGATCAGCGTGATCATCAGCACCGCCGCCAGCGGGGCGGCCGGCAGGATCCGCCGCGTGAGGCCGGGCAGCCAGCGCCGCATCGCCGCGCCGGCCGAGAGCGGCAGCACCACCACCTGCACCGTGCTCAGCAGCAGTCCGGACGCCGGCACGTCGACGCGGCTGCCGGCGAGCCACGCCGTGAGCGCCGGCGTCATCACGACCGCCAGCGCGGTGGAGGCCGCCGTCATCGCCACCGAGAGCGCGACGTCGGCCCGCGCGAGGAACGTGATCACGTTCGAGGCGGTGCCGCCCGGGCAGCACGCCACCAGGATGAGGCCGACGGCCAGCGGCGTCGGCAGGCCGTAGAGCGCCGCGAACGACCAGCCGAGCGCGGGCATCACGAGATACTGCAGCGCGACGCCGAGCGCGAGCCAGCCGCGGCGCGTGGCGACGCGCCGCGCGTCGGCGGCCTCGAGCGTCAGGCCCATGCCGAGCATGATGATGCCGAGGCCGATCGTCAGCAGCGGTCCCGAGAACCACGTGAACAGGCCGGGACGCCACAGCGCGAGCAGGCTCGCCGCCAGCACCCAGAGCGGAAAGAGGTTCGTGAGCAGGGTGAGCACTGATCGCGGTTCGGCGATCCTATCGCAAGCGCGCCGGAGCGGCGCGTCGCCGGGGTCGCCACCTCAGGTATTGACCGTCGTGCCGGGTGCCTCCGGCTCGCGCCACGACGTCACCGTGTAGCGCGCAAGGGTGATGGTGTCGTCCCAGTAGACGGCGTGCAGGCCGGCCTTCACCTTGAGGCTCGCGAGAAACGATGCCGGGTCGGGCAACCGCTCCCACACCTGGGGCAGGAACGTGCTGCGGCGGCGGCCGCAGCCGAGCACCACGCCATCGATGCCGGGACGCAACTGCGCGAGCGCGTCGGCCTCGTCGCGAAAGGCCAGCGGCTCGAGGACCGACAGCAGCGACACCTCGATGCGCAAGGCATCGAACTCGTCCTGCCGCAGCTGACTGAAGCGGGCGTCGCCGAAGGCCGCGGCCATGGCGTTGCCCGCGACGTCGCGGAAGAGCGGACGGTAGGCCTCGATCGTGCCCACGCAGCCGCGCAGCCGGCGATCGACGGTGAGGGTGACGAAGGCGGCGCCGGGCCGGTGCAGCCATGCGGCGTCGCTGTGAGGCGCGGGTGCGGCGCCCCAGCGTTCGCCGATGGCCGCCCGCGCGATGGCCCACAGGGTGCTGCCGGCCTCGGGAGGGAGCATGGCGCCTCGCGGTCGGGGGATCGGCGCGGCGGGGGTTCAGGGTGGGCCCCGCGTCCCAACCGCACGCGCCACGGGCATCCTACCGCCGAAGCGCCGGGACCAGGGATCCGGGCGCCCTTGTCTTTGGTATTTCTATAGGTATAGAATCATCGAACCATGGCCCACGAGGACGTCAGCCGGTTCGCCGACATGTTCGCCGCCATGGGAGCGGAGCCGCGGCTGCGCATCATGCAGCAGTTGCTGAAGGCGCATCCTGGCGGGCTGGTGGTCGGCGAACTGCAGGCGGCGCTGGGGATCGCGGCCTCGACGCTCTCGCACCACCTGGAGAAGCTGCGGCACGAGCAGCTCGCCGGCGTCGAGCGCGAGGGGACGTTCCTGCGCTACCGCGCCAACACCGACACGCTGCGCGAACTGCTGGCGTTCCTCTACACGGAGTGTTGCGCTGGCACCGGCGTCACGCCCCCCGAGGCCATCCTTCGCGTCGTCAGGAAGAACCGGTAGCCCGGTTGTCGAAAGGCAGGCGTTCCATGTCGAACACCATCAAGGACGAAGTGCGGCGCCGGTACGCACAGCACGCCATCGCGGTGGTCGAGGGCCGGTCAGGCGGCTGCGGCTGCGGTTGCGGGTCGGGAGAAGCCGCGCCCGTCTCCTGCTGCGATCCAGTCAGCGCCAACCTCTATGGCGCCGATCAGGCGTCGGAACTCCCGGCCGAGGCCGTGCTGGCCTCGCTCGGGTGCGGCAACCCCACGGCGCTCGCCTCGCTCGCGCCGGGAGAGGTGGTGCTCGACCTCGGGTCGGGCGGCGGCATCGACGTGCTGCTCTCGGCGCGCCGCGTCGGACCCGCGGGGAAGGCCTACGGGCTGGACATGACCGATCAGATGCTGGCGCTGGCCGAGGAGAACAGGCGGAAGTCCGGTCTCGCCAACGTCGAGTTCCTGAAGGGCGAGATCGAGCGGATTCCGCTGCCCGACGACTCGGTCGACGTGATCATCTCGAACTGCGTGATCAACTTGTCGGCCGACAAGGATCGGGTGCTCCGCGAGGCCCTCCGGGTGCTCAGGCCCGGGGGCCGACTGGCCGTCAGCGACATCGTCACGCGCGGCGCCATCCCGCCCGCGATCCGGCGCAGCGTGGAATTGTGGGCAGGCTGCATCGCGGGCGCGCTCGACGAGCAGGACTACCTGGCGAAGCTGCGGGCCGCCGGCTTCGTGGACGTGAGCATCGAGCCGACGCGCGTCTACCGCATGGCCGACGCGCGCGAGATCCTGGCGGTGCAGGGCATCGACGCCGCGGCGATGGCGGCCGCCGTGGACGGGAAGTTCTTCAGCGGGTTCGTGCGGGCGGTCAAACCCGCGTCGGTCGCCCGCTGCTGACGCGCGCGGGCCCCGGTGACCGATCACCGGGACCGGCCCCAGCCGTATTGCTCGATCAGCCGCCTGACGCGTGCGCGTATGTCTTCCCGGATCTCGCGCACCCGCTCGATGGGCTGCCCCCTGGGATCCTGGAGCGGCCAGTCCGCGCGCATCGCGCCCGGTACCGTGGGGCAGACCTCGCCGCAGCCCATGGTGATCAGGAAGCGCGCCCGTCGTGCCAGGTCGTCGGTCAGGCGGCGCGGCCGCGCGCCCGAGAGGTCGACGCCGAGCTCCCGCATCGCCTCGACCACCTCGGGGTGGACGTGCGGGCCGGGTTGGGTGCCGGCCGAGATCGCCGCCGCCTTCGCCGGGTCGGCTTCCAGGTTGAACAGGGCGGCCGCCATCTGCGAACGGCCGGCGTTGTGAACGCAGGCGAAGAGCACGGTGGTCGTCGGCATGCCGGTGGCCGCCAGTGTACCCCCTGTGACGCTGGATGCGCGATCGAGCCCCGCGTTGCCGGCGCGCCGGCGCCGGCGCATATTCCGGGACATGGGCATCTGACGAGGTGACGAAATGACTCGTCCCCGCCCTGTTCATCGCCGGCGCCATCTCCGTGTTCGTCAGCCAGGCGGCCGTCATGCAGTACCTCGGCCCGCAGGCCAACCGCGCCATGGCTTACGGCGTCGCCTCGGTCTCCGGCACCGTGCTGGCCGTCTGCTCGTGCACGGTGCTGCCGCTCTTCGGCGGCATCTACAAGCGGGGCGCCGGCCTCGGCCCCGCCTCGGCCTTCCTCTACGCAGGGCCCGCGATCAACGTCCTCGCCATCATCCTCACGGCACGCGTGCTGGGCCCCGAACTGGGCATCGCCCGGGCCGCCGGCGCCGTGCTCTTCAGCATCGTGATTGGCCTGCTGATGCACGCCATCTTCCGCGGGGAGGAGGCAGCCAGGGTGGCGGCGGCGAGCCGCGCGCCCGCCCCGGCCCCGGCACGCCCGCTCATCCACGACGCCCTCTACTTCGCGTCGATGATCGGCATCCTCGTCTTCGCCAACTGGAGCGCGCCCGCCAGCGCCGCCGGTCCCTGGCAGGCCGTCTCCTCGGCCAGGTGGACGATCACCGGCGCGCTCGGGGTGGCGCTGGCGGCCATGCTCGCCGGGTGGCTGAAACTGTCGCCGCGGGCGGTGGGCGCCGGCACGCTCGCCACGATCGCCGCGGCGGTCATCGCCCCGCGCGAGCCGCTCATCGCCTTCTCGGTGGGCGTCCTCGCTCTGTCGTACGCCACAGCCACCGACGCCGGCGAAGGCGGCGAGTGGTTTGCCGCCACCTGGGAGTTCGCCAGGCAAATCCTCCCGCTGCTGCTCGCCGGCGTGCTCGTCGCCGGATTGCTGCTCGGCCGGCCGGGACACGAGGGACTGATTCCTTCCGAGTGGGTGAGCCGCTCGGTGGGCGGCAACTCGGTCGGCGCCAACCTGTTCGCGGCCGTCGCCGGGGCCTTCATGTACTTCGCGACGCTGACCGAGGTGCCCATCCTGCAGGGCCTGATCGGCAGCGGCATGGGCAAGGGTCCGGCGCTGGCGCTGCTGCTGGCCGGGCCGGCGCTGTCGCTGCCCAGCATGCTCGTGCTCCGCAGCCTGATGGGCCTGAAGAAGACGGCCGTCTACGTCGCCCTCGTCGTGGCGATGGCCACGATCACGGGAATCCTGTTCGGCGCGCTGGCGTGACGGCGCGCCGTGTCGAGGGCGGACGCGCGAGCGGGCCGCCGGGAGAACCACGCGTGAGGAAGCTGCAGATCCTCGGGACCGGATGCGCGAAGTGCCGGCTGCTCACCGAACACGTCGAGCAGGCCGCAAGGGAACTCGGGATCGACTACACCCTCGAGAAGGTGACCGGAATCCAGGACATCGCCGCATTCGGCGTGGTGGCGACGCCAGCGCTCGTCGTCGATGGCGAGATCACGGTGTCGGGTCGCGTCCCCACCGCGGAGTCGCTGAAGGCACTGCTCCGGTGACGGCCGCCGCATCATCCCGGCCATCGCGACATGACTCAGCCTGTCACCGGTGCCGTATACTGTCGTCAGGACAATGCGCCGCATCCAGTCCGAACGGGACCTCGTTGCGCTGGCGGTCGCGCTGGGGGCCCGGCAAGTCCGTGGATGGTCTGAGGCAGAAACAGATCTGGTGGAGCGCTGCGGGGCCGCGCCGCGCGAGCTCGTTCAGGCGGTCCGCGAGGACATCGGCTCCGGCGCTGACCCACTCGGCACGGCGCTGTGTGCCCTGCGAAGTCCGGAGGAGCGGCGGCCCCAAGGGGCGACCTACACGCCTGCATCGATAGTCGAAGCCATGGTCGGATGGGCCGCGACGACATCACGGCCCTTTGCGCGGATTGTCGATCCTGGTGCCGGTTCGGCGCGCTTCCTGGTTGCGGCTGGCCGGCGTTTCCGGCATTCGTCACTGGTTGGCGTGGAGTTGGACCCGTTGGCCGCACTCCTTGCCCGCGCGCACCTGGCGGCGGCAGGGATGGACGATCGTGCTGAGATCGTCGTGCAGGACTTCCGGGACTTCGATCCTCCGGATCACGCTGGCCGGACCCTGTGGATCGGGAACCCGCCGTACGTTCGACATCATCTCATCGATCGTGGCTGGAAGCAGTGGCTTGCCGGCACAGCCAGATCACACGGTCTCAGCACGAGCCAGTTGGCGGGCCTGCACGTCTACTTCTTCCTGGCCACCGCCTGCAAGGCCAGACCTGGTGATGCCGGTGCGTTCATCACGGCGGCGGAATGGCTCGACGTGAACTATGGTCGCCTTGTGCGGGAGCTCTTCCTCGGACCCCTCGGCGGCCGCTCAATCACCTTGATCGAGCCGACGGCGCGCCCGTTCCCGGACGCCGCCACTACCGCGACGATCAGTTGTTTCGAGCTCGCCACCAGGCCAAGGGCGATCCGGATCGAGCGCGTCGAGAGCCTCGACGATCTGCGGAACCTGGGCAACGGGCGCCTCATTCGACGCGAACGGCTCGAAGCGGCGGACCGCTGGACGCCGCTGACGCGATGCCGACGAAGGGTGCCGGAGGGGTTCGTCGAGCTGGGTGAGTTGTGCCGCGTCCATCGCGGGCAGGTGACTGGGGCGAACAGGATCTGGATAGCTGGCACGCACAGCACGGGGCTGCCGGCCTCAGTCCTCTTCCCCAGCGTGACGCGGGCGCGTGAACTCTTCGGGGCACGCGGCGTCCTGACCGATACGACTCCGCTGCGACGTGTCATAGATCTCCCGGCGGACCTCGACTCGCTGGAATGGAGCGACCGGAAGGCGGTCGAGGCCTTCCTGGAAGTTGCCAGGCGCCTCGGTGCCGACAGCGGCTTCGTCGCACGGAATCGGAAGGCCTGGTGGTCGGTGGGCCTGCGCGAGCCCGCGCCGATCCTGGCTACCTACATGGCACGACGGCCACCGGCATTCGTCCGGAACCGGGCAGGGGCACGGCACATCAACATCGCTCACGGCATCTATCCCCGGGAGCCTCTCGCCGACGTCGCGCTCTCAGCGCTGGCCAATCACCTCGCTCGCACAGTGACACTCACGTCGGGTCGTACGTATGCTGGCGGCCTCACCAAGTTCGAGCCAAGGGAGATGGAGCGGTTGATGGTTCCTGACCTGCCGATGCTCAGCGCGGGAGTGGCGTAGGGCGTGCCTCCAGTTCCAGGCCTCGCCCAACCTCCATGGTGGACTGACGAACAACTGGCCGCCGAGCGCGACATCGCGATCGAGAATTTCCGGCGCGCCAGGATGGAGGAGCCGCTCGAGGCGTACCTCGCGGCGTTCGAGGAACGGCAGGACACTGTCGAGAGGCTCCTCGAGACGACCGTCGATCTCACACGCCTGGGGCAGAGCGCGTTGACGATCCTCACCGACGCCCAACTCCTCGAAGCCTTCCGGTACGTTTCCGGTCCGCCGATCTCGCTCGATGACCTGAAGGTTGTCGCCAACGCGAAGAGCCTGTCCCCGAAGACGCTCGAATCCGACCAGGGATTGGTGCGGCGACTGGTGGACACGGTCATGATCGGCCTGGATCGGGTTCGATTCGCCTGGGTCGATGAAGGAAGGAGGCCCCGCGAAGACGAACGACGGGCGGCCGTGCTGGCGTCAGCCGTGCTGATCGCGTCGCAGCGCGTCGCAACGGATCGGCGCAGCGAGGGCAAGGCCGGACAGGAATCCGCAGTCGAGGCAGCCCTGGTGGCGGCTGGCTACGTGAAGGTCGAGCCCAGGACGGTGCACACTATCCATGAAGGCCCCGGGCCTGGTGAGTTCTGCCGGGAGTGCATGCTTGGCACGCGGAAGGCCGATGTACTGGTTGGTCTGCACGATCGCCGGCTGATGCCGATCGAGGCCAAGGTCTCCAATTCGTTCACCAACTCCATCAAACGCCTCAACAATGACGCCGCGGTGAAGGCCGTAATCTGGCTCGACCAGTTCGGCACGCACAACGTCGTGCCCACTGCGGTCCTCAGCGGCGTCTACAAGCTCAAGCACCTGGGCTCGGCCCAGTTACGCGGACTCGCTCTCTTCTGGGCGCATGATCTCGCCAGATTGACCCAGTGGATTGAAGGCACGAAACGCTGAGGGACGCCGGTTCGCTCCAGGTCACTTCGCCTGACAGCGCGCACCAAGGTGGTTCCGGGTCGCGAACACGGGACGCGCCGGCCGGAAGATCCTCGTACCGCAGCCGACCGGCGCGCTGGCCGTCAGTCATTGCCAGGGTGCGAGGAACCCGTCGACGACAGGTTCACCGCGCGCCCGCCTCCCGTCTGCCCGCCCGCGCCAGGCTGGCGCACGCCTTCCTCACGTCCCAGGCGGTTCGTTCGAGCGCGGCACGGGCAGTCTCCGCGCCAGCGCCCGTCAGGTCGCTGACGATTCGCACGGCGCGATCGCGCAGCTTCGCGTTCGACGGCTTCATGTCGATCATCAGGTTGCCGCGCACCTTGCCGAGCCGCACCATGGCGAGCGTGGTGAACGCGTTGAGCACCAGCTTGGTGGCGGTGCCGGCCTTCAGGCGCGTGGAGCCCGTGAGGATCTCCGGCCCGACATCGGGCGCGATGATCAGCGCGGGCCGCTCCCATCGCGGGATCGCCACATGGGGATTGAAGCAGAGCAGGATCGTTGCCGCACCGCGCCGCTTCGCCTCGCCCAGCGCGCCCCGGACGAAGGGCGTGCGGCCGCTCGCCGCGATGCCGACCACCACGTCGCGTCGGCCGATGCCGCGGGCCGCCAGCGCCCGCGCGCCCGCCGGCCCGTCGTCCTCGGCGCCTTCCACCGCCGACCAGAGGGCCGCCGGCCCGCCGGCGATGATGCCCTGCACCAGGTCGCGCGAGGTGCGAAACGTCGGCGGGCACTCGCTGGCGTCGAGCACGCCCAGCCGGCCGCTGGTGCCCGCGCCCACGTAGAACAGCCGGCCGCCCTGCCGGAACGCCCGCGCGATCACTCGCACGCCCCGCGCGATGGCGGCGCGATGCGCGAGCAGCGCCCTCGGCACGCGCAGCTCCTCGCGCAGCATCAGGGCGACGGCATCCTCCACCGGGAGACGATCGAGGTGCGCCGATCGCGGGTTGCGCCGCTCGGTTGGAGAGCCGGCCAGCGCGTGAAGCGAGTCCTCCACGACGGGCGCGGGCGCGGTGCCGTGCTCCACGGCCCGGGCCGGCAGCCCGAGGTGCCGGCGGGCGAGTTCAACCGCACCCCACGCGCCCTCGCGCGTGAGCGGGGTGAGGACGGCGCCGGGCCGGATCTGGTGGATCACACGGCGCACGCGCGCGGCGAAGCGCGGCTGCTTCAGCAGCACCCCGCCGGCGAGCACGAACTGCACCGGCGTCGGCGGCGTGGCGATGCGGCGCGCGCACTCGCACGCGTCGTCGGCCAGCGTCCGTGCCGCCGCCGCCAGCACCCCGGTCGCGATCCGATCGCGTGCCGCCGCCGCGTCGAACACCTCCACGGCGAGTGCCGCCACCTCGGCCTTCGGCGCGGCCTGGATCCAGCCGACCAGGTCGTGCGGTTCGTTGAGCGAGAGTGCCCGCAGGAACCGCTGGCCGAGCACGGGCCAGTCGCCCCGATCCCCGGCCTGCACGACGGCACGCAGGGCACGCGCGACGATGTCGTAACCGCTGCCGCGGTCGCCGAGGACGTGCCCCCATCCACCCACCCGCACCGTGCGGCCGTCGGCGGCGCGCCCGAGGCAGCAGGATCCGGTCCCGCTGACGATGACCACTCGGGCATCGACGGCCCGGCCGCCTGGATCCACCGCTTCCGGCGCGGCCATCAGGGCGACCTCGAGGTCGCTGGTCGCGTGACACGGCACGCCGGGCCATGCCCGTGCCGCCGCCGCCTGAAGCCTCGCGCGATCCGCGCCCGTGCGGACGCCCGCCATGCCAATCGCCATCGACATCGGGCGCGGCATCGCGCGGGCAATCGCACACAACTGACGGGCGAGTTGATCGTCGGTGAGCAGCCAGAGGTTCGCCTGGCCGAACTCCCGCCACGTCGGGGGCAGGCCGGGGCCGGCCGCAATCGCGACGGTGCGGGTGCCGCCGGCTTCGATGCCGAGGCAGACCGGTGACGGAGAAGGTGTGGAGTCCGACGGGACGTGACCGTGAGTCATCAGGGGACGGGCCGCGAACCGGACGATCCGGCACGGGGACGTCAGACGAGACTACCGCAGGGCGCGTTGGCCACGACGGACCGGGGCCGGGCGGCGGTGTCCGCCACCCGGCCAGCGCGCCGGTTCGCGTGCGCGGCACGTCTGCCACTATCGCGCAACGCGACGATCAACTCGCGCGCTTCTCGAACTTGACGTGCACGTGGCTGTGCTTGCCCCTCGTGACGTGCAGCAGATACCCGTCCTCGTTCGGAGCCCATACTTCCGACAGGTAATGCTGGTCGCCGACCTTGTCGAACACCAGCCGGCCCTCGGCCGTCGGGACGCCCGAGCCCCCGAGGCGCGTTTCGGCCAGCAGCGGGAAGCCGCGGCCGTTGGCCGGCGTCACCTCGACGGTCATGTCGGTATCGTTGGTCCGGATCGTGTAGGCTCCGGCCGCGAACGAGTCGTTGCCGGCCTTGAACGCAAACGGCACGTTCACCTTGACGACCGTCTGCGCCTGCGTCATTGCCGCAAACACCAGCAGTGCCACCATCACCAGCCCCGAGCGTGTCATCGCCTGTCGCATGACCTGGCCTCCTTCCTGATTCCTGCGGCCCCGGTGGGGCCCAACGTCTTTCTCCATGAGACGACGCCGGCAGGCACACGACGCTCACGACTTCATGACATCGGCGTCAGCCAGCCGGTGTCGGCGCCGCCGGTTGGCGGCGGGGCGACGTCCCGATCGTGATCGCGATCCGGGTTGCGGCCACGACGCCGGGCGGGATGACGGCTGCGCGGGGCCTGGTCGAGGGGGTGGGCGCCGACGGCTGGTCCGGAGGCCAGGAGTGAGGGGAGGCGAGGCCGCGCACCAGGTGGCGGAGCGGGCACGCCAGGTGGCAGAGGTGCTGTCGCCTGGCTGTCGCAGGGGCGCCTGCCCGGCGGGCAGGCGCCCCTGCGACGCGGTGCAGGACGGTCAGGCGAGGCGTGCGGCGACGATCAGCGTCAGGCCGACGACGAACGACAGGAACATCAGCGTGAGCAGGCGCGAGGTACCGGCCGGGGCGCCCTTGAACTCCTTCCAGATGAACACGCCCCAGAGGGCGGCCACCAGCGTGGCGCCCTGACCGAGCCCGTAGGAGATGGCGAAGCCGGCCGCGCCCGCCGCGATGATGCTGAGCGAC
Organism: Vicinamibacteraceae bacterium; assembly: GCA_039812685.1. Lineage (GTDB taxonomy): Bacteria > Acidobacteriota > Vicinamibacteria > Vicinamibacterales > JAFNAJ01 > JBDIBB01. The sequence goes on along the minus strand of JBDIBB010000023.1, from coordinate 27,678 downwards.
ATCCCCAGGTTCCAGATCGCGCCGCCGAGCATGCCGATCAGGTGCAGTCGCGGCGTCCCCTTCGAGAAATAGTCGCCGAAGGGCACCGGCTCACCCACGAACGGCCGCATCATCACGATCGTGTTCCAGAGGAAGTTCGAGACCAGCAGGCCCGCCGAGAAGACGACGATGGCCGTGTAGGGCCCGAGCTTGCCCGGCTCGAGGTTGACGAAGTCGGTCGACATCGACGCGGCGACGAACCGGTAGAAGAAGCCCATCAGCACGCCGGCGACGATCGAGATGGCGATGCCCTTTCCGGCGGTCCGCTGGCCCTGTGTCGGCAGGCGGCTGTAGGAGATGGCCGACAGCACGATGGCGACGACCACCAGCGCGACGCCGAGGAACAGCAGCACGGGGTTGCCGACCGGCGTGGCCATGTAGTTCGTGATGACGCCGAGCACGAGGGCGAGGCCGACGCCGATGGGGAACGCGACGGCGAGCCCCGCGATGTCGATGGCCGCCACCAGCAGGATGTTCGACAGGTTGAAGACGACGCCGCCGGTGAAGGCCGAGACGAGCGCGCCCTGCTCGGCCTGGCCGAAGTCGGCGAGGAAGCCGCGGCCCGCCGTGCCCGTGCTGCCGAAGGTGAAGGCCAGGACGAGCGAGAACAGCAGGACGCCGATCGCGTAGTCCCAGTAGAAGAGCTCGAACCGCCACTCCTTGCTCGCCAGCTTCTGCGTGTTGGCCCAGGAGCCCCAGCAGAGCATCGTGACGACGCACAGCACCACGGCCACGCCGTAAGACTCAACAATGGTCATGTCGATCCTCCGGTCCCGTCACCGGGACGCCAGACGCGCCGCGGTGCGGGTGCGTGCACACTCTATCGCGTCGGCGCGGCGGCCCGACGCGTCACACGCTCCACGTAGAGTCGCATGAAGCGGTCGTACTCGAGATCGGTCTGAACCTGCATCTTCTGTGCGCGCTCGCCGCCGGACCACCGCTCACGCGCCCCGACCGACACGCCGTAGTTCGGGCCCGGCGTGGCGTCGACGTCCACGTACCACTCCACGGTCTTCATCAGCGTCGGGTCGACGAGCGCCACGGCGGCCACCTGGTCGTACATCAGCGGGGTCCGATCGGGCCGCTGTTCGAAACCGGGCCCCATGCGCTCCTTGACGATGCGCGCGATCGCCGTGTCGGCGGCGGCGATCTTCTCGTACCACTCCCGGGTGAACCGCGCCTTGCGCGAGATGTTCAGGGGCGAGAGCAGGATCGGGATGCCGGAGCGCAGCACGATCTGCGCCGCCTCGGGGTCGACGTAGAAGTTGTACTCGGCGTTGGGCGTGTGGTTGCCGCCGCCGTCGGGCAGCGACGCGATGGCGCCGCCCATGATGACCAGTTGCTTCACGTTGCGCGCGAAGTCCGGCTGCATCCGCATCGCCATCGCGACGTTGGTGAGCGGCCCGAGCGCCAGGATCGTCACCTGCCCCGGGCTCTTCATCACGGTGTCGACCAGGAAGTCGATGGCGCTGCGCGGCTCGGTGGTCTTGGCCGTCGCGAAGCCGCCGGGCGGCGCCGGCGCCGGGCCCGTGTCCCACCAGCTGCCGTACTGCTGCCGGTCCCACGGCGAGACCTCGTGCAGCAGCGGCGCGGAGGCCCCGCGATAGACGGGGATCTCGGTCCGGCCCGTGAGCTCGAGGGTCTTCAGGACGTCGGCGGTCGCCACGTTCAGGCTCTTGTTGCCGGCGACGGTGGTGATGCCGAGGATCTGGATCTCGGGGCTGTTGAGCACGAAGAACAGCGCCATCGCATCGTCCTGCGGCGCGAAGGCGAAGTCGGTGTCGAAGACGATCTTCTGCGACGGTTGCGCCGCCGCCGGGACGGCGGCGCACAACGCGAGGAGCACGGCACAGGCAGCCAGGCGTCTCATGGGATCTCACTCTCGGTCGGTGATCGGCGGTCGGCAGGCGCCGGGGTGCGGGTCGGTCCCGAGCCCCATCCCGCGCCCGGAATCCGGAGTCTGGTCAAGGCAGGTGGAGCCCGGGACCCGACCACTGGTCAGGCCCCAGGCCCCAGGCCCCAAGCCTCAGAACGTGTACTTCAACGCGAGCTGGATCTGCCGCGAGCCCTTCACCGTGGACTCGATCACGCCGAAGTTGGGCGCGCCGACCGCGGTGCCCGGGGGCGAGAACTGCGCGTTGTTGAACACGTTGAACACCTCGGCGCGGAACTGCACCGGGCCGAAGCGCTTGGAGAGCGCCGCGTCGAGATTGTAGCGGCCAGGGCCGAACAGCGTCGTGCGGGCGGCGTCGCCGAGCACGCCGACCGGCGGCGCGACGAAGCAGCTGGTGTCGAACCAGCGGCCGATGGTCGGGTTGTCGAGCTGGCCGTCGCACACCCGGTTGGGCCGGTTGCCGAAGGACGTGCCCGCCTGGTTGGTCGACATGGTCATACCGAGCGGGTAGCCGCTGTGGGCGACGAAGATGCCGTTGATGCTCCACCCGCCGAGCACGGCCTGCGTGAGGCCGGTCGCGTTGCTGAGGAACTTCCGGCCGCTGCCCATCGGGATGTCGTAGAGGACGCTGGCCGTGAAGTTGTGCCGCAGGTCGGTGTTCGAGGACGCCTTGTTGAGATCGTCGGAGGCGACGGGGTAGTAGATGATGCCCGGGTCGCCGCCGAAGCCCGCCACGCCGTTGGTCAGCGCCTTCGACCACGTGTAGGCCCCGAGGAGATAGAACCCGCCGCTCGTGCGCCGCTCCACCCTCGCCTGCATCGAGTGGTACGACATCCATCCGCGCGACACGTCGGTGGAAATCGCGTCTGTGTTCGGGAACGGACGACGCTCGGGCGGGTTGAAGCCGGGCCCCGGCGTCGCGGTGTTCATGTTGCGCCCCTTGTCGAACAGGCGATCGGCATAGGTGCCGGCGTAGGCGAGGCTCGCGACGGTGTTCCACGGCAGCTGGCGTTCCACGTTCACGCTCCACTGCTGGATGCGCCCCTGCTTGGCGTTGGGATCGACGGCCGTCCAGGCGCCGCGGTAGTTCGTGGGATCGGTGGGCTGGCTGTTGTCGGGGAAGCCCGTGGCCAGCGTGCGCACCGGCGTGACGTTGTTGCTGGTGAACGCGTAGGTGTTGGCGAAGGGCGGGTTCTGCCAAGGCCCTGGCGCGCCGCCAACCGCCGACACGTCGTGGTAGATGCCGTAGCCGCCGCGCACGACCGTGGCGGCGTTCTCACCGGGCGTCCACGCGAAGCCGATGCGCGGCTGGATGTTGCTCCAGTCGGTCTTCACGCCCACGGTGCCGCCGACGAACACCTCGCCGGTGTGGAAGTCGATGTTGCTGTAGCGGCCCTTGGCCTCGGTCTGCGGCGTGGTGACCATGTAGGCGACGCCCAGCGTGAGCGTGAGCGAGTTGTTCAGGCGCCAGGTGTCGTCGATGAACCCGCGATACTCCTTCCAGCGGCGCCCCTTGACCGAGCCCTGGAGCTGATCGCTGCGGCCGCCGGAGGCTGGCAGGCCGAGCAGCAGGCTCGCGACGGCGCTGCCGGTGCTGGCGTTGAGCGTGCCGGCCGGCGTGTAGCCGGCCGTGAAGAGCCGCGTGAAGGAGAACCAGCCGGCCAGCGCGTTGTCGCCGAGCTGGTTCAGCTGCATCGCGCGGAAGGTGCCGCCCATGTTCAGGTTGTGCGAGCCCCTCACGACGGTGGTCGTGTTCGTGTAGTGGAAGACGTTGGTGCCGCCCTGGAACGGCGAGAACCCGCGGTCGCCGAAGCCGACGAAGTTCTGGATGGTCGCGCGCGTGAGCGAGGAGGTCTCGTCGGTGCCCAGGTTGGCGCCGGGAATGCCGAGTTCACGCGACTTGTTCGACTTGTAGCCGTACGAGGTGATGTAGTTGAAGACCCGGTTGTAGCCGGCCGTCGCCTGGTTGACGATGCTGTTGCCGAAGACCTTCGTGTAGGACAGCGCGAGGTTACGGGCGCTGGTCTCGAACGTCTGGTTGCTCGCGAAGCTGCCCGTGGCGCCGAAGCCCGGCAGGCCGGTCGGCAGATACTGCTCCGCTTCCTCGATGCTGAAGCGCAGGAAGACCCGGTTGTCGTTGTTGATGTTGTGATCGACGCGGACGTCGCCCTCGTAGTCGTCGAGGGTCTTCACCGGGTTCGACAGGTAGTTGCCGGTGAGGCGATCGCTGAAGGTCGGCAGCGGCAGCAGGTCGAGCAGCGCCTTGCCGATCGGGTCGATGCGGTTGGCCGGGATCGTGTTGTTCGGGAACGGATCGCGCACCAGCTGACCGGTGGCCGGATCCACGCGGGTGGTGGCGGGATCGTAGATGGTCGCCGCCGGCGCCCCGGGGAACGCCTCGGTGAAGATGCCCTGGTGCATGAGCGCGGTCGGCACGGTGAGCCGGCGCGTGAGGCCCTCCTCGATGTTGTTGCCCTGGAAGGCGGCGAAGAAGAAGGTCTTGTCGCGCCGGATCGGACCGCCCAGCGACGCGCCGTAGGTGTACTGCTCCCACGGCCGCTTCTGCGCGCCGTCGAAGAAATTCCGCGCGTCGAGCGCGTCGTTGCGGAGGAACCCGAACACCGAGCCCTTGAAGGCGTTCTCGCCCGACTTGCTGCTGACGAGGATCGTGGTGCCGCCGCGGCTGCCGTACTGCGCCTGGTAGTTGTGCGTGAGCACCTTGAACTCGCGGATGGAGTCGACGTTGGGCAGGATGCCGACGCCGCCGGCCGTGAGCTCGTTGTCGTCGACGCCGTCGTAGAGCCAGTCGTTGGCGTTCTCACGCATGCCCTGCGCCGACACCGACATCGTCCCGCGGTAGGAGACCTCGCTGCTGGGGCCCTGGGCGAGGAAGCTGCCCGCACGCCCGGTCGTGGTGCCGGGACCGAGCAGCGCCAGCTGCACGAAGTTGCGGCCGTTGAGCGGCAGCTCGGCCACCTGCTGGGCGTTGATGAGCTGCCCGAGGTTGGCGTCGCTGCGCTGCAGCTGCACCTGGGCGGCCTCGCTGGTGACGGTGACCTCGGCCGTCAGGCCGGAGATCTGCAGGATGAAGTCGAGCGTCAGGCTCGCCTGCACCTCGAGGACGATGCGACTCCGCTCCTGCTGCTGGAAGCCGTCCATCGTGGCCGTGACGGTGTAGCTGCCGATGGGCAGCAGGGGCATCGTGTAGCGTCCCACCGCGTCGGTGACGACCTCACGCACGGCGCTCGTGCCCTCGTTGCGGGCGGTGACGACGGCGCCGGGGATCCCTCCGCGCTGGGCATCCATGACGGTACCCGAGATGGAACCCACCGACTGGGCGGAAACGGGCGCCGCGGCGAACCACGCCACGGCGAGGACAACGGTCGGTACGCGCAACCACGGTAGCTTCATGCCCCACCTGCCTGCTATGGGCTCGCGTGCCACGCTGAATCGGGTGCGCGTGCCGTGAGCCGTCGCGGTCTGGCCGGCGCGCCCGACGCCTCATCGGGATCGTCGGGGCCGCTGGCACCAGATCCACAGTCTCGCCAGGTCGCCTGTCGAGCTCCTGCTGATAACGTTTTCAGCAGAGGTCAGCGAAATTTCCTGTTGTTTCTTCCAGTTTGCCCGTAAGATGAGCCGCGTTCCTGTAAACGATATGCAGACTAGACCACGCGACACGCTGGCTGTCAAGACTTTAGTGAATCGCACGACGCGATCGCGAAACGAGGCCCCGACCCCGTGACCCCGGCAGGTAAACGCGCGCCCGCGGCGCGGCCGGCCACTACCGGCCGCGCCGCCACCATCCAGAAGGTGGCCGAGCGCGCCGGGGTGTCGATTGCCACCGTGTCGCGCGCCTTCGCCGACCCCGCCGCGGTGAGCGACGACCTGCGCCAGAGAGTGCAGGAGGCCGCCCGCACGCTGCACTACCGCCCGAGCCGCGCCGCGCGCACCCTGCGCGTCGGCACCAGCCAGGCGATTGGCGTCGTCATCCCCGACCTCCAGAACCCGTTCTTCACCGCCGTGGTCCGGGGTATCGACAGCGTGCTGCAGGCCGCCGGCTTCACCCTGCTGCTCGGCAACGCCGACGAGAACCCGGCGCGCGAACTGCGCACGATCGAGACGCTCAAGGCGGAGGGCATCGCCGGCCTGATCTTCGTGCCGCTCAACCCCGCGCGCGGCACCTACCAGCAGGTGCTCGCGCCGCCGCTGCACACGGTGGCGGTCGACCGGCTGCCCACCAACCACCACGCCGATCTGGTCACGGTCGACAACGTCATGGGCGCGCGCACCGGCGTGGCCCGCCTGCTCTCGCTCGGCCACCGCGACGTGGCGCTGCTGGGCGGGCCCTCACGCCACAGCACGGCGCGGGAACGCGAACTGGGCTACCAGCAGGCGCTGGGCGTCGCGAGGCTCACGCCGCGGCCCGAACTCGTCGTCCGCGGCGACTTCCGTGAAGAGGGGGGCTACGATGGCATGCGCGCGCTGATGGCGCTGCCGCGGCGGCCGACCGCCGTGTTCGTCGCCAACAACCTGATGACGCTCGGCGCCTACCGCGCGCTGCACGAGGCCGGCATCCGCATCCCGGGCGACGTGGCGCTGGTGGGCTTCGACGACATCCCGTGGGCGACCTCGCTGAATCCGCCGCTGACCGCCGTCAGCCAGCCGGCGCAGGAGATCGGCGCGACGGCCGCCGACCTGCTGCTGAACCGGATCGCGCAACCGGCGCGCGCCGTCCGGCACGTGATCCTGGAGACGACGCTCGTCGTCCGGGCGTCGTGCGGCGAGGCGCTGCGGCCGGCCGCCGGAGGGAGATCAGGCGATCACGCGAGCCAGAAATAGGCGAGGAAGAGGGCCGCAGCCGCGTACATCATCGGCTGCACGTCGCGCGCGTGCCCGCGCAGCAGCTTGATCGCCACGTAGGCGACGAACCCGTACCCGATCCCGTGGGAGATGGAGAAGGTGAGCGGCGTCATCACGAAGATCAGGAAGGCGGGGATCGCGGTTTCCAGCGACGTGAAGTCCATGCGGACGATCTGCTGGCACATCAGGAAGCCGACGACGATCAGCGCCGGGGCGCTGGCCGCCGCGGGCACGATGGCCGCCAGCGGCGCCGCGAAGATGCAGGCCGTGAACAGCGCGGCGACCACCACGTTGTGCAGGCCCGTTCGCGCGCCCTCGGCGGCGCCGGCCGCCGATTCCACGTACGACGTGACCGAGCTGACGCCGAACGCGCCGCCGATGGCCGCGCTCAGCGCGTCGATGGCGAGGATCTCGCGCAGCCGCGGGATGCGCCCCGCCTCGTCGTGCAGCCCGCTGGTCTCGGCAATCGCCGTCACCGTGCCCATGGTGTCGAAGAAGTCCACCATGACGATCGACAGCAGCAGCGGCATGAGCCGCAGGTCGAGCGCCGCGCGGACGTCGGCCTGCCACAGGGTGTCGAACTGCGGCGCCCGCACCCACTGGCCGTCGGGCCAGTGCGAGACGCCGAGCAGCAGCCCGGCCGCCGTGGCGCCCGCGATGCCGATGACGATCGCGCCCGGCACGCGCCGCGCGAGCAGGAACGCGATGACCAGCAGGCCGGCGAGCGCCAGCAGCGGTTCGGCCCCGCGCAGCGCGCCGTACGTCACCGGCGGCACGGTGGCCAGCGGGTTGGCCCCGAGCACCGCGATCGATCCGGACGGGACGACGACCAGCCGCGCGTTCACGGCGCCGATGAAGGCGATGAACAGGCCGATGCCGACGCTGATGGCGCGGCGCAGGTCGATGGGGATCGCGGTCATCACCGACTCGCGGACGCCCGCCAGGACCAGCACGAGCACGACCAGGCCGTTGAGCACCACCAGCCCCATCGCCGCCTGCCAGGTCCCGGCCTGCGCCACCACCTGGAAGGCCACGACCGCGTTCAGCCCCAGGCCCGGCGCCAGCGCCAGCGGGAAGTTCGCGCCCACGCCCATCAGCAGCGTGCAGAGCGCGGCGGCCGCCGCCGTCGCCGCCGCCGTCGCCTCCACCGGCAGCCCGGCCGAGGCGAGGATCGAGGGGTTGGCGACGAGGATGTACGCCATCGTCAGGAACGTCGTGACGCCGCCGCGGATCTCGCGCGCGACGTCGGTGTGGCGCGCATGAAGATCGAAATGTCTCATCGGGAACCGGCCGCGCAGTGTACCCGAAGCGCGGCGCCGCCGCCAGGACGCCGGCCGCGCCATGACGCACCGAACCCGGCGCCGGCGCGCGCCTCGAACCCGGGGGCCGCATGAGCGGATCACGTCGTACTCGATGGAGCCGTCGCCGCTTTCTCTCCACCGCCGCGGCGGCGCCGGCCTTCGCCGCGCTGCCGCGCACCGCCTCCGCCACGCCGGCCCCGCCGGCGGCCGGTCCGGCCGTGCAGGATCCGGCGCCCGAGGCGGTGCAGGCGCGGATCGCCGCCAGACTGCATGTGATGCGCGTGGCACTCGGCCAGCAACCAGCCGACCTGACGATCGAGGGCGGCACGCTGCTCGACACCATCACGGGCGAACTGCTGCCGGGCTGGGGCGTGGCGATCGCGGGCGATCGCATCGCCGCCGTCGGCGACGTCGGCCGCCACGCGGGCCCCGCCACGCAGCGAATCGACGCCACGGGCCAGATCCTGGCGCCCGGTTTCGTCGACGCCCACTATCACTGCGAGAGCAGCCGGCTCAGCGCGCGCCGCCACGCGGAGGTGACGCTGCCGCAGGGGCTCACGGCCTACTTCGAGGGCACGCACGAGATCGCGAACGCCGCGCGCGGCCTGCCCGGCGTCGAGTACTTCGTCGAGGCGGGCCGCCGTCTGCCGCAGAAGATCTACCCGTGCGTCTCGTCGGCCACGCCGCCGAGCCCGGTCGAAACCACCAGCGGCCACATCGGCTACGCCGAGGCCGCACGCGCCTTCCAGCGCTGGCCGGAGGCGGCGCGCGGCATCGACGAAGTGATGGACCTGCCGCGCGTCCTGGACGGATCGGCCCGCCTGCACGGCGTGATCCAGGCCGCGCTCGACGACCGCCGCGTGGTGGCGGGTCACGGCAGCCCGCCGCTCGACGCGCTCGACGGCTGGATTGCCGCCGGCGTGATGTCGAGCCACTCGCCGCGCATCGGCGAGGCGCTCACCATGCTGCGCAAGGGCGTCCACCTGCAGCTGAAGACCGAACGCACCGGCGATCTGATCCGGCAACTGCTCGACCTGCCGCTGCGCGACTGGCGCAACGTCGGGCTCGCGGTCGACGACCGGACGGCGGCCGAGTTGCTCGACCGCGGTGGCATCGACCACGAGGTGCGCGCGGCCATCGCGCTCGGCGTGCCGGCCGTCATCGCCTGGCAGATGGCGACGATCAACAACGCGGCGCACTGGCAGGTGTCGCACCTGCACGGCGTGCTGGCGCCGGGCCGCTACGCCGATGTCCTGCTCGTCTCCGACCTCCAACGCGTGGCGATCCAGCGCGTGATCGCCAGCGGACAGGTGGTGGCCGAACGCGGCAGGCTGACGGCGCCGCTCGATGCGGGCCCCGTCGATCCGTCGCTGCGCCACAGCGTCCGCCTGTCACGGGCGCTGCGCGCCTCCGATTTCGAGATCCTCGCGCCGCCGGGCCGGCGCGAGGTGCGAGCCTACGTGTTGCCGCCGCGCTACTTCTCGCGCGAGCTGGGCCCCATCACCAGGACGCTGCCGGTGCGCGACGGACGCGTGCAGCGCGACCTGTCGCGCGGCATCACGAAGTACGCCATCGTCGAGCGCTACGGCCGGGGCATGGGCATCGGCGTCTCGTTCTGGGAGCTGGGCTTCGACACCGGCGCCATCGCCTGGACGGTGAACCACGATCACCACAACCTCGGCGTGCTCGGCGCCACCGACGAGGACATGGCCGTGGCCGCCAACCGCTGCGCCGAAATCGAGGGTGGCTACGTCATCGTCAGCGGGGGGACGGTGCTGGCCGAGCTGCCGCTGCCGATCGCGGGGCTGATGAGCGACGACGACCCGACGCGGGTCGCCGACGGCATCCGCACGCTCGACCGGATCGCGGGCCAGTTGCACCCGGCGGCCGCGCTGGCCGGGCATCCCACCGACCAGCTGACGTTCATGAACCTCACCTGCGATCCCTGGAAGTATTCGCTGACGGATCTCGGGCTGTTCGACCTCGAGAGACAGCAGCGGCTGCCGGCGGTGTTCTAGGCGATCGGGGCGGGGCGGATCGGAGTCGAGGGCCGGCGGCGAACACGCCGGGCCGGGCAGGAGAGGAGGCGGACACCCGCGATGAGGAACCTGATGAAGATGACACCGGCGTCGGCCGTGGTGGCGGCGCTTCTGGCCGCGCCCGCTCTGGCGGCCCAGGGCGCGCCGGCGCCGCCGGCCGCGCCGCGCCTCACGCTCGAGCGGCTGGTCGATCCGGCCACGCGCGTCGAGGCGCAGGGCCGCCTGCTGCGCCCCGCGCTCCACGCGCTGATCCGCTTCGACACGCTGGCCGACCTGTTCGCCTACGTCGACGAGCTGGCCGGCCGCTGGACGTTTCCCTCACCCGCCGAGCGCCAGGCGTATGCCGAGGGCCTGATGCGGCGCGGCGTCGAGAGCCGCATCGTGTCGATGGACGCCGAGCTGCCGCTGGAGGTCCTGCTGACGCACACGCGCGCCGAACTCGAGCGCGCCGTGCGCGGCCTGACGACGCGCGACGCCCCGCTGGTCTACCGCGGCCGCCACTGGCAGCTCACGCCCGAGGCCTATCGCGACGCGCTGCTGCGGGTCCGCGATCGCTGGACGACCAGCCTCAACTGCTGGAGCGCGTCCCCGTCGATTCCGGGGCGCGTGCTGTCGAATTGGTACCTCATCGACGAAGGCATCGAGCTCTTCGGCGCCACCTACGATTCGACCGAGCACTTCTGGCAGGCGGTGAAGTACCACCCGTCGGTCACGGTGGCCGAGGTCACGGCGCTGCTGGCCGGACTGCGCGGCGTCGACTGGCGGCCGTGGCTCGACGCGCTCTCCTCCGACCAGACCTTCTACTTCGCCAACGCCTACGCGGTGGAGTTCCTGAAGGCGAACCTCACGCGCGAACGCCTCGAATGGTTCCAGACCGAGCTCGCGCGGGCGGCGTCCCCCGGCGAGCTCGCCCGCGCCGCGCAGCAGCGGATCGGCCGCTCGACCGGCGATCCGATCCGCTTCACCGGCGCCGACGAGAAGGTGCTGTGGGGCGATCTGGCCGACGTGTTCCACCTGGTGGTCGTCTTCGGCGGCCACGCGCTCTCCCGTCCGTTTCCCGCGGTCGCCGCCGCCGGCGCCGCGCTCGCCGCCCGCCACTTCGACGCGATCTACCTCGACGGGCATGCCGGCGGGCGCTTCGGCTTCCTCTCGCCCGAATTCCAGTCGCTGATGCTCGAGATCTGGAAGGTGAAATACCTGAAGATGCCCCGATTGAACGAAGTGATTCGCTCCACTGCCGGCCGCCGCCTCGATCACTTCCTCGACGATGGCGACTCGCCGGACATCCCGATCCCGATCTACGTCGGATACCTCAACCGCATTCGCGAGATGGCCATGGAGGTGCAGCCTTGAGTCGGACTTCTCTCTTCCGCTGGATGATCGCGCCGGCGTGCGCGTTCGCGCTGCTGCTGCCGGCGGCGCGCGCCACGGCGATCGAACGCGTCATCCTCGACGTCGACATGGGCGTGGTCAACGACGACGCCGTCACGCTGTTCATGCTGCTGAACTCGCCCGGCGTCGAGGTGCTCGGCGTGACGGTCGTCCCCGGCAACACCTGGATGGAGAACGGCACGGCCTACGCACTGCGCCAGCTCGAGCTGATCGGGCGCACCGACATCCCCGTGTTCATGGGCGTGCGCGAGCCGCTGATGGGCAGCCGACAGGCCTGGCTCGACGCGGAGGAACGCCTCTGGGGCCACTCGGAGTACCTCGGCGCGTACGCCCGGCCGCGGCCCGACTCCTACCTGAAGCTCGATCGCGAACCGCCCATCGGCTACCCCACCACGCAGCCCTCCGGGGAGCACGCCGTCGACTTCATCGTCCGGGCAGTGAAGGCGCACCCGAACGAGGTGACGCTGTTCGTCCTCGGGCCGGCGACCAACATCGCGCTCGCCGTGCGGAAGAACCCGGAGATCGTGCCGCTGGTCAAGGCCGTGTACTACATGGGCGGGTCGATCGACGAGCCGGGCAACACCTCGCCCGCCGCCGAGTTCAACTGGTGGTTCGACCCCGAGGCGATCCGGATCGCGGTGCGCACGCCGTTCCGCGAGCAGTTCATCGTGCCGACCGACGTCGCCGAGAAGGTCTTCTACACGAAGGCCGAGTACGATCGCATCGCCAACGCGCCGGAGACGCCCATCACGAAGCTGTTCAAGCAGATGCAGGGCCCGCGGTTCGAGCGCGATCCGGCGTCGCGCTCGCACGTGTGGGACGCGATGACGGCCGGCATCTTCCTGCGGCCCGGGCTGGCGACGAAGCTCGTCGAGCGGTATCTCGACATCGACGTCACCTACGGCCCCAACTACGGGCGGTCGATCGGCTACCACCAGTCGCGCCGGCGATCGCTCGACCAGCCGTCCGACTTCCCGGCCGGCACGCAGAAGGTGAAGGTGCTGATGGAGATCGACGCCAAGGGGTTCTGGGACCTCTACGTGGACCTGATGACGAAGCCGCGGTGAGGCCGCCAGGCGGCGCCGCGCCGGACCGGGCGCCGTCCCGGGCAGGCGCCCGGCCGACGGCCGGGGCCGACACGTTCGACACGCGAGCCTCGCGGCCAGCACCGCCACGGGGCAGATCGGAGAGGAGCACACATGCACGCACTGATACGTACTCTGCGGGTGGCCGCGCTCGGCGTGGCGCTGGTCGCCGGCGGCGGACCGGCGGTCGCCGGCCAGCCGGCGGCCACGGCGAAGAAGAAGGTGTTCATCGACCAGGACGCCGCCCCGCTCGGCACCGACATGATCTCGACGCTGGCGATGCTGCAGTCGCCCGACGTCGAGGTGCTCGGCATCACGGTCACCGCCGGCGACGCGTGGGTGAAGGCCGGCACCGCCCACATGCTGCGCATGCTCGAGCTCACCGGGCACGGCAACATCCCGGTGGCCGAGGGCGCCGCGGCCCCGCTCATCAACTCGCGCGAACTGACCAAGGCGTGGGAAGCGCAGTTCGGCGAGTTCTCCTACAAGGGCGCCTGGAACGAGCGCTCCTACCATGCGCCCGACGTGGTGCCCACGCCGCCCACCGGCGCCACCACGCTGAAGCCGATCGACCTGCACGGCGCGCTGTTCATGATCCAGCAGATCCGCAAGTACCCCGGCGAGGTGACGCTCTGGGTGGGCGGCCCCTTCACCACCGTCGCCCTGGCGCTGGGCCTCGATCCCGAGATCGCCACCCTCGCCAAGGAGCTGGTCCTGATGGGCGCCGGCTTCAACGTGGACCGCGGCGGCAACCACCGCATCAACGGCCGGCGCGAGTTCAACTGGTGGTGGGATCCCGAGGCCACGCGCATCGCCATGAGCGCCCCCTGGAAGAAGATCACCATCACGCCGGTGGACATCTCGGTGAAGACCTCGCTCGGCGACGACCTGAAGCGGCGGCTGGCCGCGTCGAACTCGAAGGCCGCGCAGTTCATCACCAGGTTCCACCCCTCGGGTCAGGGCGACGGCGGCTACATGTGGGACGAGATCTCGGTGCTCGCCTTCCTCGATCCCTCCGTCATCACGAATCAGCAGGAGCTCTACGTCAACATCGACATCGATCACGGCCCGGGCTACGGCCAGACGATCTTCGTGGAGGCGGTGATGCCCGGCCCGCCCGGCCAGCAGCCGAGGCCGCGGACGATGCCGTCGTGGTGGCGGGTGGCCACCGTGCAGTGGGACCTGGACCTGCCGAAGTTCTACGATCAGTTCGTGCAGCTCATGAGCCGTTGACCGGGAGAGGTGACATGACCAAGCAATCGAGAATTGCCGTGGTCGGCAGCGCGAACGTCGACCTCACCACCTTCTCGGATCGGTTCCCGAAGCCGGGCGAGACGATCTTCGGCGATCACTTCGATCTCGGCTGGGGCGGCAAGGGCGCCAACCAGGCGGTGGCGGCGCGGCTGTGCGGCGCCGCGGTGGCGATGGTGGCCCGCGTGGGCAACGACCTGTTCGGGCCGGCGACGGTCGCCAACTTCCAGGCGCAGGGCATCGACGCCACGCACGTGCGCATCCTCGACGGCACGTCGAGCGGCGTCGCGCCGATCTTCGTCGAGTCGAGCGGCCAGAACCGCATCATCGTCGTCAAGGGCGCCAACGACCGGCTGCTGCCCGCCGACGTCGACGAGGCGCACGACGTGCTCGAGGCCGCAGACTGCATCGTGCTGCAGTTCGAGATTCCGCTGCAGACGGTCTATCACGCGGTGGCGTTCGCCAGGCAGCGCGGCATCCGCTGCATCGTGAACCCCGCACCCGCCCAGCCGGTCGACCTGGCCGCGCTGGCCGGCGTCGACTACTTCATGCCCAACGAGACCGAGGCCGAGACGATCACTGGCATGCCCGTCCGCTCGGTGGACGACGCGGCGGCGTGTGCCCGGCACCTGGTGGCCCAGGGGATGAAGCGCGTGGTCGTGACCCTCGGCGAGAAGGGCGCGCTGCTGGCGCACGAGGGGGGAACCGAGCTGGTGCCGCCCTTCGCCGTGGCCACCAGGGATACCACCGGCGCGGGCGACGCCTTCGTCGGCAGCTTCGCGGTGTTCCTCGGCGAGGGGTTCCCCGAGCGCGAGGCGCTGGCGCGCGCGAACCTCTACGCCGCGCTGTCGACGATGAACGTCGGGACGCAGAAATCGTTCGTCACGCGCGAGCGCTTCGAGCAGGAGTGGCAGGCGCGCGCGGGCGGACGCTGATCCGGTCCTGACCGGGTCACGCGCGCTCGCCGCCGGGACGATCCCTGCCTTCGAGGCCGCGGATCGTCCCGGCGGCAACCTGCCCGACGCGGGCGCCCGGCTGGCCGCCGGCACCCGCGCGTCGCCCCTGTCCCGTCAGCCCTGCGCCGGCACCGTCGGCAGCCCCGCCAGCGCCAGCGCCAGGTCGCTCTCCTCGTAGGTGAGATCCTGGAGCCTGCCGGCGAAGTAGTCGGTGTAGGCCTGCATGTCGAAGTGGCCGTGGCCCGAGAGGTTGAACAGGATCGTGCGGGACCGGCCTTCCTCACGGCACCGGACCGCCTCGTCGATCGCCGCCCTCACCGCGTGGTTCGCCTCCGGCGCCGGCACGATGCCCTCGGCGCGGGCGAAGGTGACGCCCGCCTCGAAGCAGGTGAGCTGGTGGTAGGCGCGCGCGTCGATCAGCCCCAGCTCCTTCACCAGGCTCACGAGCGGCGCCATCCCGTGATAGCGCAGGCCGCCGGCGTGCAGCCCCGGCGGCGTGAAGCTCGAACCGAGCGTGTGCATCCGGGTCAGCGGCGTGAGCCTGCCCGTGTCGCCGAAGTCGTACGCATAGCGGCCCTTCGTGAGGCTGGGACACGCGGCCGGCTCGACCGCCAGCACGTCCACCGTGCGCCCGCCCCGCAACTGCTCGCCGAGGAACGGGAAGACCAGGCCCGCGAAGTTCGATCCGCCACCGGTGCAGCCGATGATCACGTCGGGGTAGTCGCCCGCCATCTCCATCTGCGCGAGCGCCTCGGCGCCGATCACCGTCTGGTGCATCAGCACGTGGTTGAGCACCGAGCCGAGCGAGTACTTCGTGTCGGCGCGCTGCGCGGCCACCTCCACCGCCTCGGAGATGGCGATGCCGAGGCTGCCCGGATGATCGGGCCGCACGGCGAGGATGGCGCGGCCCGCGGCCGTCTCCTCGGAGGGCGAGGCGATGCAGCGCGCGCCGTAGGTCTGCATCAGCGCCCGGCGGTACGGCTTCTGGTCGTAGGAGATCCGGACCATGTAGACGTCGACCGACAGCCCGAACACGTCGCCGGCGAAGGCGAGCGAGGATCCCCACTGGCCGGCGCCGGTCTCGGTGGTGAGCCGGGTGACGCCGGCTTCCTTGTTGTAGAAGGCCTGCGGCACCGCGGTGTTCGGCTTGTGGCTGCCCGTCGGGCTGACGCCCTCGTACTTGTAGTAGATCTTCGCCGGGGTCTGCAGGACCGCTTCGAGGCGCCGCGCGCGGAACAGCGGCGTCGGCCGCCACAATCGATAGACCGCCCGCACCGGCTCGGGAATCTCGATCTCGCGATCGGTCGCCACTTCCTGCCCGATCAGCGCCATCGGGAACAGCGGCTCGAGGTCGGCCGGTCCGATCGGCTGGTGCGTGCCGGGATGAAGCACCGGCGGCGGCGGGCCCGGCAGATCGGCGGTGAGGTTGTACCAGGTCTTCGGAAGGCGTCGTTCGTCGAGCAGATACTTGAGCGAGTCTGGCATGACCGTTCCCCAACGGAAGGGTGCGGCAGACCGCGGGCACGCGACCGGCGCGGCCCTGGTCTCCGGCAGGTGCTGATGTCCGCTAGATTCTACGTTGATTCGATCGCCGCATTGGCGGCCTCCAGCTCGTCCATGTTCCTGGAGGACGCCGCGACGCCCTCAATCACTGCCCTGCGCGGCGACGACGTGCGGTGTCTCCGGCGCGCGTCGAAACAGGGCGTCACCGGCGGCCGGCGCCGGCCGCCGGCCGTGATAGCGTAGCGTTAGACCCGTACTTTCCCCGTGCCGCCGGGCAGCGGGAACACCAGACTCGCGCATCCCATGTCCACGACCACACGCCGCGCGTTCCTCCGGCAGTCGCTCGCGATGGCCGGCGTCACCTCGCTGGCGGCCAGATCGATTGGCGGCCAGACCGCACCGCATGCGAAGCGCGTCTTCGCGGCCGGCCCGCCTGCTGCCGTGCTCGTCTACGTGCTCGCGCCCGAGGCGCTGATGGGCTGGCCCAGCTCGATGGACGAGGCCGCCCTGGCGATGCTGGGCCAGGCCGCACGCCGCCTGCCGACCCTGGGGCGCCTCGCCGGTCGCGGCAGCACGGTGTCGCTGGAGCGTCTCGTCGCGCTCGCACCCGACCTGGTGCTCGACGTCGGCAACGTCGACGCCACCCATTCGTCGATGGCCGAGCGGGTGCGATCGCAGACGGGCCTGCGCTACGAGCTGCTGGATGGACGGCTTGCGGACAGCGGCGCGCAGTTGCGCCGCGTCGCCGGGTGGCTGAACCTCGCCGAACGCGGAGAGCAGCTGGCCGCGCACGCCGATCGGCTCATCGCGCGCGTTACCGCGGGCCGCGGGCAGCGCGCCTCGCGCCGTCTCTACCTCGCGCGTGGCGCCGACGGGCTGGAGACGGGCCTCACGGGCTCGATCAACGTCGAGGTGCTCGAGTTCGTCGGGGCGCGCAACGTCGCGGCCTCGGCCGGCGCCGGCCGGATCGCGCGCGTCTCGCTCGAGCAGGTGATCGGCTGGGACCCCGAGGTGATCGTGACGCAGGACGCCGCGTTCGCCCGGACGGTGCGCACCGATCCCGTGTGGCGCACGGTGCGTGCCGTGCGCGAGTCGCGGATCTGGCTGGCGCCGATCGTCCCCTTCGGGTGGCTGGACGGCCCGCCGGGGGTCAACCGCCTCATCGGGGCGCTCTGGCTTGCGCAGCGTCTCGACGCGGCGGCGCCCGCCGCGATCCGCGACGACGTGCGCGCCTTCTACGACGCGTTCTACCGCGTCACGCTGTCACCGGCCGAGGCCGATCGCCTGCTCGACATCCCGGTATGAGCGCGCGGGCCGACCATCGCTGGCGGCAGCGCGCCCTGCTGCCACTCGCCTGCCTGGCGCTGGCCGGTGCGATCGTGGGCGCGCTCGCGGTGGGCAAGTTCTACGTCCCGTGGCTCGACGTGGTGCGCGCGCTTGGCGGGGACACGTCACCAGACGACACCGTCGGCACCGTCATCTGGAACATCCGCCTGCCGCGCGTGCTGGCCGGTGCGCTGGTCGGCGGCGCGCTGGCTGGCGCGGGCGCGGCCTACCAGGCCATGTTCCGCAACCCGCTGGTGTCGCCCGACATCCTCGGCGTCTCGGCGGGCGCCGGCTTCGGCGCGCTGCTCGCCATCTACCTCGGCGGCCCGATTCTGGTGATCCAGGGCGCCGCGTTCGCCGGCGGGCTCCTCGCTGTGGCCGTCGTCGTCGCCGTGGCCGGACGCGTGCGGCGGCACGATCCCGTGCTCGTGCTCGTGCTGGCCGGCGTGGCGGTCGGGACGCTGCTGGCGGCTGGCGCCTCGCTGATCAAGATCCTGGCCGATCCCTACACGCAACTGCCCGCGATGACCTACTGGCTGCTCGGCAGCCTGTCGGCCGTCACGCAGGCCGACGTGCGCGCGGCGGCGCCGGCCGTTGCCTGCGGGCTCGTGCCCCTCTGGCTGCTGCGCTGGCGCGTGAACCTGCTGAGCCTGGCCGACGAGGAGGCCTCGGCGATGGGCGTGGACGTGCGCCGCCTCAGGGTGGCCCTGGTCGCCGCCGCCACGCTGATCACCGCGGCTGCCGTCTCGATCTCGGGCACGATCGGGTGGGTCGGGCTCGTGGTGCCGCACGTGGCGCGGCTGATGGTGGGGCCCGACTTCCGGCGTCTGCTGCCGATGGCGCTGGTGCTGGGCGCGGCGTTCCTCCTCGCCGCCGACACCGCCGCGCGCACCGTGGCCGCCACCGAGGTGCCGCTCGGCGTGCTCACGGCCGCCATCGGCGCGCCCTTCTTCCTCTGGCTGCTCGCCCGGTCGCGGAGGGCGTGGTGAGCGTGCTCGAGCTCGCCGATCTCGGCTTCGGCTACCCGCATCACCCGGTCGGCCACGACATGAGCTTCCAGCTCGACGCCGGCGAGGTGATTGCCCTGCTCGGTCCCAACGGCAGCGGCAAGACGACGCTGTTCCGCACCATTCTCGGCGCGCTGCGGCCGCTGGGCGGCGAGGTGCGCATCGAGGGCCGCTCGATCGCGCAGTGGCCGCGCGCGCGGCTCGCGCGCACGCTCGCCTACGTGCCGCAGGCCCACGCCGGCTTCTTTCCGTTCACGACGCTCGACGTCGTCCTGATGGGGCGCACCGCGCACCTGCCGCCCTTCGGCGTGCCGGGACGGCACGATCGCGAGGTGGCGCTGGCCGCGCTCGATCAGTTCGGAGCCGCCGCGCTCGCCCCGCGCGTCTTCACCGAGCTCTCCGGCGGCGAACGCCAGCTCGTGCT
Source organism: Vicinamibacteraceae bacterium (assembly GCA_039812685.1). Classification (GTDB taxonomy): domain Bacteria; phylum Acidobacteriota; class Vicinamibacteria; order Vicinamibacterales; family JAFNAJ01; genus JBDIBB01. The sequence goes on along the minus strand of JBDIBB010000023.1, from coordinate 8,601 downwards.
CGTCGCGCGCGCGCTCGCGCAGGAGCCACGCGTGCTGCTGATGGACGAACCTGCCGCGAGCCTCGACTTCGGCAACCAGGTGCGGCTGCTCGACGAGGTGGCGGCGCTGCGCGGCCGTGGCCTCGCCATCCTCATGTCGACCCACCATCCCGACCACGCCCGCCGGGCCGCGGACCGCGTGATGCTCATCAAGCGCGGCCGCAAGGTGGCCGACGGACCGCCGGAGTCGGTGCTGACGCCGCGGGCGCTCGCCGACCTGTACGACATCGAGGTGGAGCGACTGTCGGCGCCCCCACGCGCGAACGGGGGATCCCGATGAGCATCGACGCGATCGACTTCGGCCGGCTGTACCGGGAGCAGATGGCGCGGGCCGGCCGGCACGAGAAGTCGGCCGCCGACTGGGACGACCGCGCCGAGACGATGAGCCGCGGCATCTTCGCCGGCGCATACGTCGAGGACTTCGTCGCACGGCTCGACCTGCGCGGCTGCACGACGCTGCTCGACGTCGGCTGCGGCCCGGGCACCATCGGCCTGACGGTGGCGGATCGGCTCGAGCGCGTCTACGGCCTCGACTTCAGCCGCGGCATGGTCGACGCCTTCGCGCGCAACGCGCACGCCCGCGGCCTGTCGAACGCCACGCCGATCCTCCGCGCGTGGGAGGACCCGTGGGACGCGGTGCCGGTGTGCGACGTGGTCGTCGCCTCGCGGTCGACACAGGTGCCCGATCTCGAGCCCGCGCTGCTGAAGCTCGACGGCCACGCGCGCCGGCGCGTCTGCCTCACGCACCTGGTGGGCGGCCGGTTCCTCGACGCCGACATCTGCGACGCGCTCGGCCGGGACGATCCGCCGTTGCCCGATTACCTGTACGTGCTGGCGATCCTTCACCGGCACGGCATCCACCCGCGCGTCGACTACATCGAGGCCGAAAGCCGCCTCCGGCACTGCGCCGACTTCGACGACTGCGCCAGGAAGGTCGCCTGGTCGCTGGGACCGCTGAGCGGCGCCGAACGCGACCGGCTGCGCGACTTCTACGACCGGCGTGCGGGGCGCGTGGCCGGCGCGCCGATGCGGTGGGCGTTCATCTCGTGGGAGAAGACGCCGGGCGGCGCGCGTTGACTCGAAGAGCGCCGGGACAAGGTGATCGATGACCACAACGTTGGCACCCAAGCGCGACGTCGTGCTGAAGGCCGCCCTGCGCCTTCTCGCGCGTGGCGCCACCGACCACCTGGTGAAGCTGCTCCGCAAGCAGTACCCCGCCGACATCGCGTGGATGCTGCGCCGGTTCCCTGAGCGGCACCGCCGGCCCACCTTCGACATCCTCGTCACGCACGAGCGCACACTGGCAATGCAGGCCTTCGCCGAGCTCGATCCGGCTCTGGGCGTCGCGCTGCTCGAGGACCGGCCCGAGCGCGAGGTGGCCGGCCTGCTGGATCTGCTGGATCCCGACGACGCGGCGCGGGTCCTGGAGCGGCTGCCCGACGAGGTCAGGCACGCCATCCGCGAGGCGAGCGGCCGCGCGGGCGGCGCCCAGCGCCTGCTCGATCACGCCGACCGCACCGCCGGCCGGATCATGAACCCGAACGCGTTCTCGGTCCACGAGGCGCTGACGGCGGGCGACGCGGTGGCAGCCCTCCAGCGGGTGGCCGGACAGGGCACCGAGGTGGTCTTCTACCTCTACGTCGTCGACTCGGACGGCCACCTCGTCGGGGTGACGTCGCTGCGCCGGCTGCTGCTCGTCCAGCCGTCGACGCCCGTCCGAGACTTCATGGTCACCGAGGTCGTCCGGATCGGCGAGGACAGCGATCAACTGGAGGCCGCGCACCTCGTCTCGTCCTACAACCTGCTCGCCGTGCCCGTGGTGGACCGCCGCAACCGGCTGATCGGCACCATCACCGTCGACGACGTGATCGACGTCATCGAGGACGAGACCACCAAGGACATCCAGCGGCTGGGCGGCCTCGAGGCGCTCGACGACGCCTACACCGAGACGCCGTTCACGACCCTCGTCAAGAAGCGCGCGCGCTGGCTGATCGTCCTGTTCCTCGGCGAGATGCTGACGGCCACCGCCATGGCGCACTACGAGCAGGAGATTGCGAGCGCCGTCGTGCTCGCGCTGTTCGTGCCGCTGATCATCTCCTCGGGCGGCAACAGCGGATCGCAGGCGGCATCGCTGATGATCCGCGCGCTGGCCGTCGGCGAGATCGCGCTCGGCGACTGGTGGCGCATCATGCGGCGCGAGGTGCTCTCGGGCCTGGCGCTGGGAACCATCCTGGGATCGATCGGCTTCGCGCGGGTGGCCGTCTGGGGCGGCATGTTCGGCACCTACGGCGAGCACTGGCTGCTGGTGGCGCTCACCGTGGGACTCGCCCTGGTGGGCGTCGTGCTGTGGGGCACGCTGAGCGGGGCGATGCTGCCGTTCGCCATGAAGCGCATCGGCGCGGATCCCGCCACCTCGTCGGCGCCGTTCGTCGCGACGCTGGTCGACGTGACGGGACTGGTGATCTACTTCTCGGTGGCGGCCGCGATCCTGCGGGGCAGCCTGCTGTAGGCGGTGCGCGGCGCGGGCGCGGCGGACGGCACACGACAGCGTCCGCCCGCGCCGCTGGCGCGCCCGGGCGATCAGGGCCTGGGCTCGGGCACGGCCGGCACCTGGTAGACCTTCTCCAGCGCCTGCAGGTACTCGCCGAACAGCGCCTTGATCCCGATGAACTCCTTCTCGACGGCGGCACGGTAGCCGGCATCGGTGGCGAAATCGTGCAGCAGCGCGGCCATCGCCTGCGCCTGCACCTTGAAGCCGTCGTGTCCGACGGGCTTCAGGTTGTCCTGGTCCATTTCGTACGTGTGATTGGGCCAGTCCGACGTGTAGGCCTCGAAGCCGATGCCGGGGATGTCGCGCGACACGCTGCCGCTCTCCTCGTAACCCTGCGGCTTGCCCGGCGCCTCCTGCACCCTGCCGGCGCCGTAGTGCTTCAGGTAGGCGAAGGCCAGCTCGGCCAGCGTGGCCACGGAGATGCCGTCGCGGGCATTGCCGTAGTTGTCGATCCGCACCTTCGTCCCGGTAGCCAGCGCGGCGGCCTTCGCCGCGTTGTCCACCATCTCACGCACCTGCGCCAGGTACACCTCGTCCGGGTAGCGGATGTAGAAGTCGGCCTGCGTGCGATCGGGCACGACGTTGGGCGCCGCGCCGCCCTCGGTGATGATGCCCTGGATGCGCGTCTCGGGCCGCATGTTGCTGCGCATGTTGTCGATGTTGTCGAAGAGCGTCCGCACCGCGGTGAGGGCGTTGCGGCCGTTCCACGCCGTCAACTGGTGGGCCGGAGCGCCGCTGAAGGTGTACTTGACGCCGTCGATGTTCATGCAGCAGGTCCCGAAGCCGGGCGCCGGCCGCGAGGTGGCCGTGTTGGCATGGCTCCGCACGATCACGTCCATCCCGTCGAAGGCGCGATTGCGGTGCATCACGGTCTTGACCGAGGGCTCGAGCACCTCCTCGGCGGGCGTGCCGAACACGGTCACGGTGCCCGGCAGCTGCTGCTTCGTCAGGAACTCCGCGATGGCCACGGCCGCAGCGATACCAATCGGACCCTGCGCGCAGTGCTGGTCGCCGTGGAAGGCGCCGGTGGTGCCGCGCAGCGCGTCGTACTCGACGATGACGCCGAGGTTGGGGCGGCCGCTGCCGCGCGCGTAGCGCGCCGTGAAGGCCGTCTCGAAGCCGCCGGAGCCCGTCTCGACCGTGAAGCCGTGCTTCCGCAGCACCTCCGCCAGCTTCTGCACCGAGCGGGTCTCCTTGTGGCCGACCTCCGGGTGCGTGCAGATGTCGTCGGAGAGCGCCAGCAGTTCGGTGTCCATGAGCTGCCGGGCGCGCGTCACGACGGCATCGCGCCCGGGGCTGGCCGCCGACAGGCGCGCCACCAGCGCCGGAACGTCCAGCGACCGCTCGAGCGCGTCCATCTTCCGCAGCACCTCGCCGGCGGCCTCGCGCTCGGTCGGCGTCTCCTGTGCCAGGGCGGGCGAGGCGATCGCCGCCAGTGCGAGCACCGCGATCATCGTCATCGTCTTGGACATGGGCCGCGATTATACGCGCCCGTCCAGGGAGCGCGGCTGCCCGGCGACAGCCGGCCACGGCGCTGGCGCCGCGCGCGATCGCCGGGCCCGGTGACACGGCGCCAAGCCCGCCACACGTTGTAACATCACTCCGACAGGCCCCTGAAGGTCGTCGGCGCGATTCATCCTCCGGCAGCGAGGTCGTCATGTGGTTCGCTCTGGTCGTCTCCGGATGGCTCGCCGCCGCCGTGCAGCTCGACGTGCCGGCGCTCACCGTCGGGCCGCCCGCCACCATCGCCGAGATCGACGCCACAGCGTGGAAGGGTGAAGCCCACCGCCTCGCGTGGTCGCCCGACGGCTCCCAGCTCTACGTGCAGCTCGTCGCGGGATCGCCGCCGTCCGGGCGACGGCAGCACCTGCTGGTCGATGTTCCGGACGGCGCGCGACGCGAGCTGGATACAGAGCCCGACTGGGCACAGCAGTACTGGGCGATGAAGCAGGACATCCACGCGCCGGGCGATCCGTCGCTCGCAATCGAGGTGGAGCAGCGCTCGGAGATCAGGCGGGCCGGTCCTGGCCCCTCCGGCGTGCTCGATCGATCCGGCAGTCCCGACGCGCTCACGTCCGGGCCATCGCCCGACAACCTCGCCGCCGGCCAGCACGGCGACCAGCGCGTGCGCGTCGTCCGCCTGTCGTTCGCCGGCCGTGAGATCGCGAGCTGGATCAACGTCGCCAGGCCCGTGCCGGGCCTCGTGTTCAGCTGGGGACCGGAGGGCAGCGGCGCGCTCGTCTACGCGACCGAGAAGGGGACGCTCGTCGTCCTCAACCGGAAGAAGCGGAACAAGACCCTGCCGGGCGCGTCCAACGCGATGCTGCCCGCCTGGTCGACCGACGGGCGGCGTCTGGCCTGGCTCCAGCGGGACGCGAAGTACCGCTACGCCGTCGTCTGGACGCGGATGTCGGCCACCTACTGACGTTTCGGGCCGCCGGGCGTCGATCGAGGTCACCATGGAACTGCTGCGACGTGCGCTGCTGATCGGATCGCTGCTGCCGGGCCTGTGGCTGTTCCGCCTCGCGCCGCTCGATCCGCTGGTGTCGCTCGTGCCGGTCGACTTCGGCGCGCGGCAGGCGCGTGAGCGCGCCGCGCTCGACGACAGGGCGAGTGAGGCGCAGCGGCGTCAGGCGGAGCTGCCGCTGTCGGTCTACATCGAGGAGTTGCTCCAGTACAACGTGTTCTCCGCCGTTGGCCCGGACTGGGAACGGCTGCTGGCCGAGGTCGACGCCCGCACCGGGCCGGACGCCCGTCCCGTGTTCCTTCGAGCGGACGTCGAACCGATGATCGACGCCGGCGATCGCCTCGCGGCGGGGGGAGGGACCACGTTCATCTCGCTGTCGCGGCCTGGCGGCGACGTGCACTACCAGGTCGTGCGGCACGTGTGGACGCGCCGCGATTTCGATGCGCCCGCCGGATTTCGCGGCGCCTCACCGCCACCTCCCGGCCTTCTCTACCCCTTCCGGCTCGCCGGGCTCGCGGCCGTGGCGGCTGGTCTCCTCTTCTTCTTCCTGCTCCCGGCCAGGCCAGCCGCCGGTGCGCGGTCGCGCCGGCCGGCGATCGATTCGGCGGCGCTTGGCGCCGGCCTCGCGGCCTTCGCACTGCCACTGGTGATGGTGGGCGGATCGATTCAGGCCCTGACGCGCGCGCCGTGGCTGACCTCGGCCGCGTGGCTGGCGGCATTCGTCTGCCTGCACCGGTTCGCGGCGCCGGCACGGCACGCCCCGGATCCGCCGGTGGCCAGTTCGCCCGCCAGCCGGATGCTCTTCATCCGTGAAGGGCTGGTGTTCCTGGTGATGGCGTTCGGTCCCGTCGTGTTCCTGGCGTCGATGTCCCTGCTTCTGTGGGATCGCTGAGCGCCGCCGCGGGCAACAGCACCTCGGCGCGACAGCATGTCGTTGAACGTCGTGGCCAGGCGCCGCAACTCGTCGTCGGCCGGCGGCTCGGCCACGCGGCGATCCAGGCTCTGCACGGTGATGGCCTGCACTTCCTTCGTGATGCGGTCGACGGGGGCCGGCGCCCGCCGGCTGATCCAGTGCCCGCCGATGCCGGCGATCGCGAGCACGAGCGACAGCATGGCCAACTGCAGCCGGTGGAATCGATGCAGGGCCGCATACGCCGGCCCCATCGGCGCCGCGACCGTTGCGCGGTAGGCGCGGCCGGGCGCCACGAGCCGTGCCGACGCCACACGGAACGGCATCGCGCCAATCTCGAGATCCCGCACGCCGATGGTCGTGGCCCCCGACGATGCCGACACGCTGGCGACAACCGACCAGCCCGGGATCGCCGGCCACACGAGGACCGCGCCGGTCGGCCCGATCACCTCGAGCAGCGCCTCGCCCCGCGTGAGCCCGCCGTATTCGTCGAACTCGTCGCGCAACCCCTCCACGCTGAGCCGCGTGTTCGGATTCCGCAGGAACCGGCGGACGCCGTCCAGGCGCGCCTGCAGGCTCGCGTCGGCGGCCTCGATCACGCTCTGAGCCGACAGCCGCCACGCGGCCACCGACAGCGCGATGGTGGCGACGGCGAGCACGATGACGAACCAGGCGGTGAGCCGTGCGCGGATGGACAGCGCGGTCATGGCTCGGATCGCAGGCAATAGCCGACGCCCCGGACGGTGTGAATCAGGGGGAAGGCCTGCTGGTCGTCGACTTTCTGCCGGAGGAGGCGCACGAACGCGTCGAGCGTGTTGTCCTCGACGTCGCGCTCGACGCCCCAGACGCCGTCGATCAGCGCCTGCCGGGTGACGACGCGGCCGGCGCGCCGCATCAGGTGCTCGAGCAGCGCGAACTCGGTACGCGACAGGTGCACGGGGCGCTGGGCGCGCGTCACCACGCGCGTGGCGGGATTCAGCGAGAGGTCCGCGACGTGCAGCCACACGTCGTGCACCGCCGGCCCGCGCCGTGCCAGCGCGTGCAGTCGCGCCATCAGCACGTCGAAGGCGAAGGGCTTCGTGAGGTAGTCGTCGGCCCCGGCCTCGAGTCCCGCGATGATGTCGGCGTTGGCGTCGCGGGCCGTCAGCATGAGGGCGGGCGTGCGGTGGCCGCCCGCGCGCAGCCGCCGCACCGCCTCGAAGCCATCCCCGTCAGGCAGTCCCACGTCGAGGATCCACACGTCGAAGTCGGCCGCGCGCGCCAGGTCGATCGCTTTCGCTCCGGAGTCCACGATGTCGACGACGTGGCCTTCCTCCGACAGCCCGCGCCTGAGCAGGGCCGCCATGCGCGGGTCGTCTTCGGCGAGCAGGAGCCGCACGCCACCATTCTGCCAGAGAGCGAACGGCCGCCGCTTTCAGCGGATTTTCAGCTTGCGCATCCCACCATGGCACGGGGTGCTCATGACATCGGGTGCGTTGCGGCGGGCGTGGCGTATCGTCGCCTGTTGCGTGGTGGGAGTGTTCGGCACGGGCTGCGTGCACTACCAGCCCCATCCGATCTCGCCCGAGGCGCGGCTGTCGAGGCTCGACGATAGGCGCCTGGACGATCCCGGCCTCGCGCGGGCGATGGCGTCGGCTGCCGGGGCGCCGGCGTGGCCGCCGGCGCGATGGGATCTGGACGCCCTCACCGCGGCCGGCCTGTACTTCCACCCCGACCTGGCCGTCGCGCGCGCGTCGTGGGCGGCCGCGCAGGCCGCGCGCCTCACCGCCGGCGAGCGTCCGAACCCCACCGTGGCGCCCGGACCGGGCTACAACGCCAGCACGCCGGCCGGCGCCATCACGCCCTGGATCCTGAACCTGTCGCTCGACTTCACGATCGAGACCGCCGGCAAGCGGCAGGCTCGCATCTCGCAGGCCGCGCACCTCGGCGACGCCGCCCGCTTCGCGTCGGCTGGCGCCGCGTGGCGGATCCGGGCAGACATCCGTCAGGCCCTGCTCGACCTCTTCGCTGCCACAGAGGCGGCCGCGCTGCTCGAACGTCAGGGCAGCATGTCGGACACCAACCTCGCGCTCTTCCAGCGGCAACTCGACGCGGGCGAGATCTCGGCGTTCCAGTTGTCGCAGGCACGGCTCCAGTCGGATGCCATCCGTCTGTCGGCGGCCGATGCCAGCCGCCAGCGTGAGGAGGCGCGCGCGCGGCTCGCCACGGCGATCGGCGTGCCCGTGGCCGCGCTCGACGGGATCGTCTTCGATATGACGCGGTTCCGCGAGCTCCCGCCGGCGCTGCCCGACGAGGCCGCGCGGCGTGGGGCGCTCGTCAACCGCGCGGACGTGCTCGGCGCGCTGGCCGCGTACGAGGCGAGTCAGGCGGCGCTGCAGCTCGAGATCGCGCGGCAATACCCCGACCTGCACCTGGGGCCCGGTTACCAGATGGATCAGAACAGCCAGAAGTGGACACTGCTCTTCCCGCTGGCGCTGCCGGTCTTCTCCCGCAATCGCGGGCCGATCGCCGAGGCCGAGGTGCGCCGGACCGAGGCGGCCGCGCAGGTCGATGCCGTGCAGGCCCGCGCGCTGGGCGCCATCGACCTGGCGGCGGCGGCCTACCGTGAGACCCTCGCGAAGGTGACGGCGGCCG
>JBDIBB010000022.1:0-41991 GCA_039812685.1 Vicinamibacteraceae bacterium | reverse complement strand
AACGCACGCGTCACCTGCGGGAGTCCACCGCGGCGCCCGCCGACCGGCTGCGGGAGTTCGTCGCCGCCTTCGCCGGCGAGCTGATCGCGCGGCCCGACTTCCCCCACGTCATGTTCCGCGAGGCCCTCGAGAGCGGCCGCCATCTCGACGCGGCCACCGTTGCGGCGATGCTCGTGGTGCCCGGCACGTTTCTCGCCATCCTCGACCAGGGCGTGCGGCAGGGGCACTTCAGGCCCGTCGCCCCGCTGCTGGCCTACTTCTCGGTGGTCGGCCCGATCGTCATGGCGCTTGCCGGCGCGCCAGCCCGCGCGCGCATCGCGCGCTTCGGCGGCCGGCTGCCCGACGTGCCCGCCCGCGACGCGCTCGTCGCGGCCATGCAGGATCTCGCCATCGCCTCGCTGTGTCGCCCGCCGCGTGCGCCGGCGACGTCCAGGAAGGTCGTGTCATGACCAGTCCGCGATGCCGCTTCGTCCGGGACCGCTCCGGTGGCGCCGCGCTGGCCGCGGTGCTCGTTGCCGCGGCGCTGGCAGGCGGATGCCGCGAGGCGCCGTCCGCCGATCGTGCGGTCGCCTCGGGGCACGTCGAGGCGACGGAGGTGCGCGTCGCCCCCGAAGTCGGGGGACGCCTCGTCGAGTTGAAGGTGGACGAGGGCGCGCGCGTCTCCGCCGGCGACGTGCTCGCCCGTCTGGACACCGCCGACGCCGATCTCGCGCTGGTGCGCGCGCGGGCCGACCGGGACCAGGCCGATTCACAGTTGCGGCTGCTGCTGGCCGGCGCGCGCGCGGAGGATCTGCGCCAGGCCGAGGCCCAGGCCGCCGCCGCCGAGTCGGACACGGCCGCGGCGCAGGCCGAGCTCGAGGCGTCGGCAACCGACCTGAAGCGCTTCGAAGATCTGCTGGCCGTCAACTCGGGCTCGCGCAAGCAGCGTGACGATGCGGCGACGCGGCGCCGCGTGGCGCAGGATCGCGTGGCGGCCGCCGAGGCGCGGGTGCGGGCCGCGCACGAGGTCGTGCGCCGGCTGGCGGCCGGCGCCCGCCGGCAGGAGATCGAGGCGGCGCGCGCCCGCGTCGCCACCGTCGACGCGCAGATCGCGGTGCTCGAGAAGGCGGTGCGCGATGCCACCGTCGTGTCGCCGGGCCAGGGCGTCGTCACGCAGAAGCTGGTCGAGCCCGGCGAACTCGTCGCGCCGCGGACCGCGCTCGTCATCGTCACCGATCTGGATCGCGCGTGGGCCAACGTCTACGTGGACGAGCCGGTCGTGCCGCGCATCCGTCTCGGCCAGACGGCGACGGTGCGCACCGACGCGGGCGGCGACGCGCTGCCCGGCATCGTCACCTACATCTCGCCGCGCGCCGAGTTCACCCCGCGCAACGCCCAGACGGCCGAGGAGCGCTCGAAGCTGGTCTACCGGCTCAAGGTGTCGGTCGACAACCGCGCCGGCGTCCTGAAGGCGGGCATGCCGGTCGAGGCGGAGCTGCCGCTGCAGCCGGTGGGCGCTCCGGCCCCGCGGTGAGGTCCATCGTGCCGGGCGCCGACCTGCCTTCATCGGCCGCCGCGCAGCCGGCCATCGTCCTCGAGGACGTCACGCGCGCCTTCGGCCACCTCGTCGCGGTCGACGGGCTTGCGTTCGAGGTGGCGCGCGGCGAGATGTTCGGCCTGATCGGTCCCGACGGCGCCGGCAAGACGACGACGATCCGGCTGATGTGCGGCCTGCTGCGGGCCCAGCGCGGCCGCATCAGGGTGCTGGGGCGGGATCCGATCGGCGAGCATCGCGCCCTCACCGAGCGGGTCGGCTACCTGTCGCAGCGCTTCAGCCTCTACGGCGATCTCAGCGTGGACGAGAACATCGCGTTCGCCGCCGAGATTCACGGCCTGCGCGACTATCGCGCGCGGCGGCAGCGCCTGCTCGAGATGACGCAGCTCACGTCGTTCCGCCATCGCCTGGCCGAACGCCTGTCGGGCGGCATGAAGCAGAAGCTGGCGCTGGCGTGCACGCTGGTCCACGAGCCCGATGTCATCCTGCTCGACGAGCCCACGGCCGGTGTCGACCCGGTGTCGCGTCGTGAGTTCTGGAAGCTGCTCTCCGAGTTCCTCGAGGACGGGCTGACGATTGTCATGGCCACGCCGTACCTGGACGAGGCCGAGCGCTGCGGGCGCGTGGCGCTGCTGCACGAGGGCCGTCTCGTCGCGCTCGACGATCCCGATCGCCTGCGCGCCGCCTTCCCCGGCGTCGTGCTCGAGGTGGTGGCATCGCCGGCCGCCAGGGCGGTCGAACTGCTCGCCGCCTGCGACGAGGTGGCCGACGTGCAGGCCTTCGGCGCACGCGCGCACGCGCACCTGCGCACGCCGGACGGCGACGCCGCGCAACGTACCGTCGCGGCGCGGCTGCGCGAGGCGGGCCTGGCCGTGGAAGCGGTGCGGCGTGTGATGCCGTCGCTCGAGGACGTGTTCATCGAACGATTGCGGGGGGTGGCCCCGGCCAGCCGCGCCGCGGCGGGTCCGCCCGGCGCTTCCTCTTGAGGCATCAGCCATGTCACGCACTCCCCTGGTTGTCCCACTCGCGCTGGCGCTGGCGCTGATCGCGCCGGCGGCGCCGGCGCTCGCGCAGCCGCTGGCGACGCGCGATCCTGGTGAACCGGTCCTGCGCCTGTCGCTCGACGAGGCGCTGGCGCGGGCCACGGCGGCCAGCCATCGCCTCGGGGAGTCGAGCGCGCGGGCGGAGGCGGCGCGCGCGACGGCCGACGCGGCGAGGCTCACGCGCCTGCCGCTGGTGGCGCTGCAGGGCGGCTACACGCGCACGAACCACGTCGCCGAGTTCGGCGTGCCGCAGCCCGGCGGCGCGTGGCGCGTCCTCTATCCGGACGTGCCCGACAACGTGCGCACGCGGCTCGACGTCCAGTGGCTCGTGTATTCGGGTGGCCGCCTCGACTCGCTCTCGCGCGCGGCGCTGGCCGAGGCCGATGCCAGCCGCGCCGATCTGGCGGTGGCGCGGGCCGACCTGCGCCTCGACGTGACGCGCGCCTACTGGGCGCTGGTCACCTCGCGCGAGACCGCCGCCGTGGTCGGGCACGCGCTCGATCGGGTGAGGGCGCACCTGGCCGACGCGCGCGCGCGGCTCGCGGCGGGCTTCGTGCCGCCGAGCGACGTGCTGTCGGCCGAGGCCCGCGAATCGCTGCAGCGCGCCCTGCTCGTCGATGCGCAGAACGCCGTGCGCGTGGGGACGATGCAGCTCGGCCGCCTGATCGGGGCGCCACCCGGCGCCGCGATCGAGCCCACCGAGCCGCTGGAGGAGGTCTCGCGTTCCGACGCGGATGCCGCTGCGCTGGTGGCCGAGGCGCTCGGCGCGCGGCAGGACCGCCAGGCGCTGGCCGGCCGCCTGCTCGCGCAGGACGCGCGCCGCGAGGCGGCGGCCGCCGGACGGCTGCCGCAGGTGCTGGTGTCGAGCGGCGTCGACTACGCGCGGCCGAACCCGCGCATCTTCCCGCGCGCGGCGGCGTGGCACGACTCCTGGGACGTGGGCGTCACCGCGAACTGGACGCTGTTCGACGGTGGCCGGGTGCGCGCGGAGACCGCGGCCGCCGACGCCGCGACCCGCGCGCTGCGCGAACGCCTGGCCGACCTCGACAGCGCCATCGATCTCGACGTGCGGCAGCGCGTGCTCGACATCGACTCGGGACGCGCCGCGGCCGCGGCCGCGACCGACGCCGTGCGCAGCGCCGCCGAGGCGCGACGGGTCCTGCAGGACCGCTACGAGGCAGGCGTTGCCTCGAGCACCGACGTGCTCGACGCGCAGGCGCTGCTGCTGCAGGCCGAACTCGACCGCGCGCGGGCGCTGGCGGGCGTGCGCGTGGCGCAGGCCGCGCTCGACCGCGCGCTCGGGCGCTGACGGCCACGCGGCGAAGGGACATGGTGACTGCGAACCAGGCGCCGGCTGGCGATCTCGCCATCGAGGTGCACGACCTCACGCGACGTTTCGGCGCGTTCGTCGCCGTCGATGGCGTGTCGTTCGACGTGCGTCGCGGCGAGGTCTTCGGGTTCCTCGGCAGCAACGGTGCCGGCAAGTCGACGACCATCCGCATGCTGTGCGGCCTGCTGCAGCCGACCTCCGGCACCGCCCGGGTCGGCGGCGTCGACGTCACCCGCGATCCCGAGGGCGTGAAGCGGCGCCTCGGCTACATGTCGCAGCGTTTCTCGCTGTACGAGCGCCTCACCGTCGATCAGAACATCCGGTTCTTCGCCGGCATCTACGGGATCGACCGGCGCGAGTTCGACGATCGCCGCCGCTTCGTCGTGGAGATGGCCGGCCTGGCCGGCCGCGAGCAGCTGCTGGCCCGCGACCTCGCGGGCGGCTGGCGCCAGCGGCTCGCGCTGGGCTGCGCCATCCTGCACCGCCCGCCAATCGTCCTGCTCGACGAGCCGACGGGCGGCGTCGATCCCCTCTCGCGCCGCCGGTTCTGGGCGCTGATCGAGCGGCTCTCGGCCGAGGGCACGACGGTGCTCGTGACCACGCACTACCTGGACGAGGCCGAGCACTGCCACCGGCTCGCCATCATGCACGCGGGACGGCTGGCCGCGCTCGGCACCACCGCCGGGCTGAAGGGCGTGTTCGAGCGGCGCCCGATCGTCCAGGTGCAGGCGCCGCGGCCGGTGGAGGTGATGCGCGCCCTCGACGCACGGCCGGAGGTGGAGAAGACCAGCATCTTCGGCACCGCCGTCCACGTCGTGCTGCGGGGGGCCTCGCACGCGCCCGACGCCGTCGGCGGGTGGGTGCGCGACGCGGGCCTGCGGGTTGACGCGGTGGCGCCCGTCAACCCGTCGCTCGAGGACGTGTTCCTCGACGTGGTGGAGCGCGCCGAGGCGGATCGCCCGCCCGCGGGCGCCGGCGCCGCGCGCGGCGCCTGATCGCGCAGGAACCAGACCCGATGCGGAAGGTCCTCGCCATCGCGCGGAAGGAATGGCGTCAGGTGCTGCGCGACGTGCCGACGCTGCTCATCGTGCTGCTCGTGCCGCTGTTCCTGCTCTGGCTCTACGGCTACGCGCTGAACTTCGACATCCGTCGCGTGCCGCTGGCGGTGCAGGATCGCGACGCCACGCCCGAGAGCCGGCAGATCGTCGCGGCCTTCACCAACTCGGGCTACTTCGACCAGGTGGCCAGCGTCCACGCCGACGCCGAGATCCACCGCCTGCTCGACCGCAACCTCGCGCGGCTGGTCCTGGTGATCCCGGAAGGAACCGGCCGCGATCTGCGCAACGGCCGGCAGGCGCGCGTGCAGGTGCTCATCAACGGCGACAACGCCAACACCGCCACCACGGTCATGGGCTACGCCGTGGCGATCGTCGGCGGCGTGTCGGCCGACCTCCAGATCGAGCGCCTGGGCACGGCCGTCGCGCCGCTTGCGGTCGAGCCGCGCGTGTGGTTCAACCCGGAGCTCAACAGCACCCTGTTCCTCGTGCCCGGACTGATCGGGTTCATCGCCATGATCACCGCCGTCGTCCTCACCGCGCTCTCCGTCGTCAGGGAAAAGGAGCGGGCGACGATGGAGCAGATCCGGATGGCGCCGATCGGGACGGGGCACTACGTGGTTGGCAAGGTGCTGCCCTACGTCGTGCTGTCGTTCGTCTCCGCCACGGCGGTGCTGCTGGCGGCGATGGCCTTCTTCGGCATGCCGATGCGGGGGTCGTGGGGCCTGCTGTTGACGGTGACCTTCGTCTTCGTCGCCGGCGCCCTGGCGCTCGGCCTGCTCATCTCGACGCTCGTCGACTCGCAGCAGGCGGCCTTCCAGGTCGCGCTGCTCGTGTCGTTCCTGCCGACGTTCATCCTCTCGGGGTTCGTGTTCCCGATCGCGAGCATGCCCGGGTTCGTGCGGGCGGTCACCTATGTCGTGCCGGCCCGCTACTACCTGGCGGCCCTGCGCGGCATCGTGCTGAAGGGTGTCGGGTTCGCCTACGTCTGGCCGCAGATTGCGGCGCTGCTGATCTTCACGGCCGCGGCGATGGCGCTGGCGGCGCTGCGGCTGCGCCGCGAGGCCGCGGGATGAGGGAGGGGGCGCCGTGCGCCGCGTGTTCTACCTGATGTGGAAGGAGTTCCTGGAGCTTCGCCAGGATCCGCGCATCTTCCCGATCGTGTTCGCGGCGCCGATCATCCAGCTCACGCTGCTCGGCTATGCGGCCACCACCGACGTGCGCGACGTGCCGACGCTGGTCGTCGACGTCGACCGCAGCGCCGAAAGCCGTGCGCTGATGAACCGCTTCGAGTTCTCGCCCTACTTCACCGTGGTGCGCGTGGAGAGCTCGACGGCGGCCATCGACGACCCGCTGCTGCGCGGCGAGGCCTGGATGGCGCTGACCATTCCGGCGGGCTACGGCGAGGCCCTGCGGCGCGGCGAGACGGCGCGCGTGCAACTGGTGGCCGACGGGTCCGACGCCAACTCGGCCGGCATCGGCCTTGGCTACGCCACGAACCTGGTGGCGAGCTACGCGGCGGACATCCTCGCCGAACGGACGCCCGCCGCGCCGCGCGGCGGCGCGCTCGCGCTCGACGTCCGGGTCTGGTT
Organism: Vicinamibacteraceae bacterium; assembly: GCA_039812685.1. Lineage (GTDB taxonomy): Bacteria > Acidobacteriota > Vicinamibacteria > Vicinamibacterales > JAFNAJ01 > JBDIBB01. Next base: position 35,437 of record JBDIBB010000022.1, on the reverse strand, counting down.
CAATCCCGAGCTCCAGAGCCGCATGTTCATGATCCCGGGCGTGCTCGCCCTGATCCTGCTCGTGGTGACGACGATCCTCACGTCGATGGCCATCGTGCGCGAGAAGGAAGTCGGCACGCTGGAACAGCTCAACGTCACGCCGATGCGCCGCTGGGAACTGGTGGGCGGCAAGCTGCTGCCGTATGCCCTGATCGGCGTCGTCGACGTGCTGCTGGTGTCGGCGGTGGCGATCGGGTGGTTCCACGTGCCGCTGCGCGGCAGCTTCGCGTTGCTCTTCGGCATGAGCCTGGTGTTCGTCCTCAACACGCTGGGCATCGGGCTGTTCGTCTCGACGATTTCGCGGACGCAGCAGCAGGCGATGATCATCGCCGCCTTCTTCTTCATGATGCCGATGACCTATCTCTCGGGATTCATCTTCCCGATCGAGAACATGCCGCAGGCCGTCCAGTGGTCCACCTACGCGATCCCGCTGCGGTACTACCTCGTCATCGTGCGCGGCATCTTCCTGAAGGGCGTCGGGCTCGAGACGCTGTGGCCACAGGCGCTCGCCCTGCTGGGGTGCGGCGTCGTCATCTTGTCGCTCGCCGTCCTGCGCTCGACTAAACGCGCGGGGTAGGCCGCCGGTCGAACGAGCTAGAATCAGAGAGCGCCTGCCTGGAGAACTCGTGTCCGCCGGCCCCGGCCGGGGGGCGGTGACGTGGAGTCGTCGCGTGCCAGCTCCATTCTCTCGTCTGCTGTCAGTGGCCGTCGTCGCGGCCGTCCTCTCGCTCTCGACCTCCGTCATCGCGCGGGGCCAGCCTGCGGCCAGGCCCGATGCTTCGACGTCGAACCCGCTGCCCGGCCTCGACAGCGTGCTGGCCAGGTACGTCGAGGCGCGCGGCGGAGCCCAGCGGCTGCGTGGGGTCGAGGCCATCCGCATGGCCGGCACCATGACCGGCCCGCTCGGTGACGAAGTCCCCACGACCATTTACATGCGGCGGCCCAACCGCATCCGCCAGGAGGTCGAAGTGGACGGCCAGACGCTCGTCCAGGCGTTCGACGGCGCGCGCGGCTGGACGCTCAATCCGATGACGGGCCGACGATGGGTGGAGGTGCCCCGGGCCGTGGCGCGGCGCATGGCGGAGCAGGCCGACTTCGACGGCCCGCTGGTGGATCCCGCCGCCAAGGGCCACCGGATCGAGGTGGTCGGCACCGGACGGGTGGGCGACCGGCCCGCCCTCGAACTGAGGCTGTTCAGGAAGTCGGGCGAGGTGCAGTCGATCTGGCTCGACCTCGAACGCTGGCTCGAACTCAAGACCGAAGGCACGGTGGACCAGGGCGGCCATCAGGTTCGTGTGGAGAGCCGCAATTCCGATTTCAGGACCGTGGACGGGGTCACGCTGCCGTTCGTCGTGGAAGTGTTCGCCGACGGCCGGGTGCAACAGCGCATCGCCCTGGACCGGGTGGAGTTCCCCGCGACGCTCGAGGATCGCCTCTTCGAGCCGCCCGGCCGCTGACGAGAGCGACGCCGTGTCGTCATGGACATCTCGCGTGCGGATCTTCGCGCCGGGGACCGGGTCCAGCGGTCGCGGATGGCGTTCATCTTGCGTGCGGAGATGAGGCGCCGCGGCGGCAGGTTGCCGTTAGGCCATCGGAAACGGGGGCTGCGTGATCCGGATTCCGCGGTGTCATCGCCGGCTGGTGGGCGTCGTCGCGGCGGCGATCTTCCTGACGTGCCCGGCGATCCAATCTTCCGTATCACGGCCGGCGGGCGTCCGCCGGCTCACGCGGCAGGATGTCGTGGTGGCACGGGGGGCCGACGATGAGAGCTGGGTTGTCGGGGCGACCTCCAACCCGCTGCAACTCGGGTTCGCGCCTGACGGCACGCTCGTCCTCCGCCGCTTCGCGGGCGAGGATGCCGGGGACGCCCTGGCTCCCGACGTGCCCGATGCGCCCATCGTCATCGACGGCAACGAGATCAGGCTCGGCGATCGTGCCGCCGCCGGCGTGCGCTATGCCGGTGACCGGCTGGAGGAATACCGCAACGGCGTCCGCCTCACGCTCGTCTTCAGCGCGCCGGGAGCGCGCGCGTGGATTCTGAGGCACTTCGTTGCCTACCCCGGGTCATCGGTCATCGAGACCTGGTTCGAGGTGGAGCGGCTGGATCCGAACACGCCGATCGTCGCCTCCTCGATTGGCGCGTGGCGGCTGGCGGCGCTGGGGCGTGACGTGCATTGGCGGCACGGCCTGCTGATGGGCCAGGATCCCGACAGCGCCTTCCAGGAGCAGGTGCGGACGCTGTCGGAGGACGAGTCGTTCGCGTTCGGATCGCCGGGGCGATCGAGCGAGGTCGCGCTGCCGTGGGTGAAGGTGCAGACGCCGTCCGGGATGGTGTTCGGCGGCCTGATGTGGTCGGGCGGGTGGCGGATCGAGGCGCGCGGCGACGCGGCCGGCACCCAGGTGACCGCACGGCTCGACGACACGGAGACCGAGGTGCCCGACAGCGGCGCGCTCGAGGGCGTCCACGGCTTCATCGGGTTCGTGCCCGGCGGCGACGCCGAAGTGGCCGAGGCGATGCGCGACTTCATGGTCAACGGCCTTCGCAGCGGTCACGGGTTTCCCGGCCTCGTCACCTACAACACCTGGTTCGTCCACGGCGTCGAGATCGACGACCAGGTGGTGGACCGGGAAGTGGAGCTGGCCGGGGAGCTGGGCGTGGAGCTGTTCCAGCTCGATGCCGGCTGGTACAAGAACGCCGGGCGCAAGGACGCCTTCGACTTCACCACGGGGCTCGGCACGTGGGAGGTGGACCGGAAGCGGTTCCGCGGGGGGCTGCGCGGCGTGGCCAGCCGCGTGCACGCCGCGGGGATGAAGTTCGCGCTCTGGGTGGAACCCGAGCGCACCGACCTGCGCGCGGTGGGCACCGCGAGCGGGCCGCGGGAGGAATGGCTGGCCGCCACCGGGGACCACTACCGGGCAGGCGTCGAGAACGACGCGGCCGGACACGCGCAGATCTGCCTTTCGCATCCCGGCGCCTGGCAATGGGTGCTGGATCACCTCGTGGACCTGGTGGCCAACCAGGGCGTCGACTACCTGAAGATCGACAGCAACGACTGGGTGACCTGCACGCGCGAGGGTCACGGCCACGGTCCGCGCGACGGCGCCTTCGCGCACGTGCAGGCGCTCTACCGCCTGCTCGACGCGCTGCGGTCGCGGTTTCCGGACCTGCTCATCGAGAACTGCGCCGGCGGCGCCAACCGCATCGATCTCGGGCTGGCGCGCTACTCCGACGTGGGCTGGATGGACGACCGCACGACACCCTCGGCCCACGTCCGGCAGAACGCCGAGGCGTTGTCCACCGTCCTGCCGCCGTCCTTCCTGCTCTCCTACGCGATGGGCGGCGCCGGTGAACCCTTCGACGCCGCGTACGATCTCCGCCTGATCACCCGCAGCCGCATGGGCGGCGTGCTGGGGCTGTCGTATCGCGCGCCGGACATCGACGAGGGCACCTTCGCCGAGCTGTCGCGCGAGGTGGAGATCTACAAGCGCATCCGCGCACTGCTCGGCAGCGCGTCGGCGGTGCTGTTGAGCGAGCCGATGACGGCAAGCCACCGCCCCGCCTGGGAGCTGATCCAGCACACGGCGGCCGGGCGCGATGCCGCCGTCGTGCTGGCCTACCAGAACGACCGCGAGCAGCCGGCGGTCCGCGTCGTGCCGCGGCGCCTCGATCCCTCGCGCACCTACGTGGTGAGCACCATCGACCTCGGCCCGCAGGGCACCTTCCCCGGCAGCGTGCTGCTGCGGGACGGATTCGAGTTGCGCGGGTCGCCCAACGCCGCCGCGCGCGTCGTGCTGATCCAGGCCGTCGCGTCCTCGACGGTGGCGCCCGCCCGCGCCAGAACGGCCTTCAACGGTGCCCGGTTCGGGGAACCCTGGTTTCCGCACGGAGCCAGGCCGGTTGGGGCAGAGGCTGGCACGGCCTCGCGCCGACGCCTTTTCCGAAGTCACAGCCCCGGCGAGCAGCCAACATGATCTTTCCTCCAGGCGGGAGAATGACGCTGACCGATGGCGCCTGGCGCCGGGCGACGCTGGCGGCAGCCCTCGTGTGCCTGCTGACAGCTGCCGTCGCAATGGCCGCGCTGCCGCGCCCGCAGGGCCGGATCAACGACTTCGCCGACGTGCTCGACGATGACGCGAAGGCGACGCTGAGGGCGATCGTGGACCACGCCGAGCATGAGTCGAAGGCCGAGATTGCCGTCGTCACCGTGCCGTCGCTCGAGGGCCGTTCGATCGAGGAGTACGCGGCGGCGCTGTTCCAGGCCTGGGGCATCGGCAAGAAGGGCGTCGACAACGGCGTGCTGGTGCTGGTCTGCCCGCCGGAACGCAAGGTCCGCATCGAGGTCGGCTACGGCCTCGAAGGCGTCCTGCCCGACGGGCTCGCTGGCTCGATCATCCGCCAGCAGATCACGCCGGCGTTCCGCGACGGCGACTACGCGCGGGGCCTGATCGACGGCGTTCGCCGGATCGACGAGATCGTCCGCGCGGGCCAGGTGCTCAGCGCCGACGACCTGCAGCGCATCCTCGACGCGGAGGCTGCGGAAGCCACGCAGGATCTTCCGCCCACGTGGCTGATGACGCCGTTCTTCGGGCTCTTCATCGGCCTCGGGGCCCTGGCGATCGGGGCGGGCGTGCGGACGAAATCACCGCTCACCCTGGTGTTTGGAGCGTTGTTCGGCGGCCTGCCCGGCCTGATGGCCCTGATTCCCTTCTTCAACGTGACGCTGTGGGTGATTGGCCCGCTGGCCGCGGTCATGCTCGCGGTCGGCTACGCCAAGGGCGCGAAGATGATGGAGGGGGCCGTCACGGCCGGCGGCGATCGAAGCTCCGGCTGGGGTTCCTCGCTGGACAGCGGCGGCTGGGTCAGCTCTTCATCGGACAGCAGCTCGTCGTCTTCCGATGACAGCTTCGGCGGAGGTAGTTCGGGCGGCGGCGGCGCCAGCGGCAGCTGGTAGGGTCAGCCTGCCGGCACGCGACGGGCGCCGGCCGGGCGCCCGCGCGAAGGTCAGGCCGACGCTCAGCGATCCGTCGTCTTGCCCACCGCCACCAGCGCCGGCCTCAGTACCTCGTCGCCGATGAGGTAGGCGGTGCGCACCACGCCGCAGACGACGTGGTTCTGCGCCGGGTCGGTGACCGGCACCACCGAGACAGCCTCGTGGCGGGTGGGATCGAACGGCTGGCCGATCGGATCCAGGCGCCTGACGCCGATGCCCTCGAGCTTGGCGAGGAACTGCTGGCGTACCAGATCCACGCCCTTCAGCAGCGGGTCGCCGGGATTCGACTCGCGTCCCGCGTCGAGGGCCAGTTCCAGGTTGTCGATCACCTCGAGCAGTTCGCCGACGAAGCCGCGGCGCGCGCGCTCGGCGTCCTTCGACAGCTCCTTGCGCATCCTGGCGCGCGCGTCCTCGAACTCGCGTGCGGCGCCACGGTATTTCGTGAGCACCTCCTGGAGCTGCGTGTCCTTCTCGGCCAGCTTCTGCTCGAGTTCCTCGACGTAGGTGGGCTTCAGCGACGGCGCGCGGGACGCGGCATCGGCCTGCGCGCCGTCCTCGCCGGGGCCACCCTGCGCCCACCAGCGGCGATCCACCACTTTCACGGACGATTCTGGTTGGTGTGTCTTCGGCATGTCTGAACAGGTCGGGGTTGTCGCGGCTGGCGGGCGATTCGCGGGCGGCCGCCCCGGGGCCAGCGCCGCGCCTCACCCGCATCGATCGGTCATGAGATGTCGAACGTGAGCGCGTCGGCGTCCTGGTCGAGCCCGATGCGGACCGTGCCGCCGTGCTCGAGCCGCCCGAAGAGGATCTCGTCGGTGAGCGGGTCGCGCACCTCGCGCTGGATGGTGCGGCCGAGCGGCCGCGCCCCGAACACCGGGTCGAAGCCCTTGCGCGCCAGCCAGGCCCGTGCCTCCGGTGACAGATCGAACGCGACGCGCCGCTCCTGCAGTTGTGTCTCGAGCTGCAGGATGAACTTCTCGACGATCGTCTCCATCACCTCGGGCGACAGCGCGCGGAAGGTGACGATCGCGTCGAGCCGGTTGCGGAACTCCGGGCTGAACACGCGCTCGAGCGCGGCGCGCGCGCGCGCCTGCGCCGTCCTGTCGCGGCGCGTGCCCGCGTCGCCGGCATCGCTGCCGGCAAAGCCGATCGCGCCCTGGCTCATCTCCCGGCTGCCGGCGTTGCTGGTCATGATCAGCACCGTCTGCCGGAAGTCGGCCTTGCGGCCGTTGTTGTCGGTGAGCGTGGCGTGATCCATCACCTGCAGCAGGATGTTGTAGATGTCGGGGTGCGCCTTCTCGATCTCGTCGAGCAACAGCACGGCGTAGGGATGCTGGCGGATCGCGTCCACGAGCAGTCCGCCCTGCTCGAAGCCGACGTAGCCCGGCGGCGCGCCGATGAGCCGCGCCACCGCGTGCTTTTCCATGTACTCCGACATGTCGTAGCGCACGAACTCGTTGCCGAGGTGGATCGCCAGTTGCCGGGCCAGTTCCGTCTTGCCCACGCCCGTCGGGCCGGTGAACAGGAAACAGCCCGCGGGGCGATCGGGCTGGCCGAGCCCCGCCCGCGCGCGCTTGATCGCCTGCGCCACCGCGTGCACCGCCTCGTCCTGGCCGAACACCACGCGGCGCAGCGACTCCTCGAGCGTCTTCAGCCGCGTCCGGTCGTTGGCGTTGGCCTGCTTCTCCGGGATCCGCGCCATGCGCGCGACGATGCGTTCGATCTCGTCGACGCCGACGGGAATCCGCCGGGGAGCGGCGTCGGCCTCCACCGATGACGATCCGGACGGTCCCGCGCCGGCAGCCGCCGCGAGCGCCTCGGCCGGCGGCGCGGCGGGGACCGCGGTGGCCGTCGCGGCCTGCGGGGCTCGGTCGGCGGCGGAGGCCGCGAGCCGGACCATGGCGCCCGCCTCGTCCAGCAGGTCGATGGCGCTGTCGGGCAGGCGCGCCTCGCGCAGGTGGCGCTTGGCGAGCCTGGCGGCGGTCTCCAGCGCCTCGGCCGAGTAGGTGACGAGGTGGTGATCCTCGTAACGGGAGCGCAGGCCCTCGAGGATTCTCACCGACTCGTCGATCGAGGGCTCCTCGATCACCACCTTCTGCAGGCGGCGCGCCAGCGCCCGGTCCTTCTCGATGTGCTTGAACTCCTCGAAGGTGGTGGAGCCGACAACGCGCAGCTCGCCGGCGGCCAGCACGGGCTTGATCAGCGTGGCGAGGTCGAGCGTGCCGCCGGTGGTGGCGCCGGCGCCCACCGTCGCGTGAATCTCGTCGATGAAGAGGATCGGCTTCGGCCGCTGGCCCAGCGCCGCGATCACCGCCTTGAAGCGCTCCTCGAAGTCGCCGCGGAAGCGGGTGCCCGCGAGCAGCGCCGTCGTGTCGAGCGAGAACACCTCGGCGTCCTTCAGCAGCGGCGGCACGTCGTCGGCGAGCAGCCGCATGGCCAGGCCCTCGGCCAGCGCCGTCTTCCCGACGCCCGGGTCGCCCACGAACACCGGGTTGTTCTTGCGGCGCCGGCAGAGGATCTCCAGGGTGCGCTGAAGTTCCACCGTCCGTCCGATCAGCGGATCGAGGACGCCGGCGCGGGCCTTGGCGGTGAGGCTGGCGGCATAGGCGCCGAGCGGATCGCGGGCCGTTCCCGAGCCTTCCTCGCCCAGGCCGCCCGTCGCGGTGCGCCCACCCGACGCCTCGTCACGTGAGGGGGCCAGCGGGACCTTCGAGACCCCGTGCGAGACGAAGTTCAGCACGTCGAGGCGGGTGACGCCGTGGCCGGCGAGCGCCTGTGCCGCAAAGGACCGTGGCTGCTGCAGCAGCGCGGCCAGCAGGTCGCCAGCCTCCACCTCGCCCTTGCCCGCGCCCTGCACGTGCAGTACCGCCGTCTGGAGCACGCGCTGGAAGGCCAGCGTCTGCTCGGGTTCGCGGTGCTGCCCGCGGGTGTATTGCTCGACGTTGCGCTGCAGGTAGCGGTCGAGTTCGACGCGCAGCCGCGGCAGGTCGGCGCCGCAGGCGGCGAGGATCTTCTCGCCCTCGCTGTCGTGCGCGAGCACGTACAGCAGGTGCTCGAGCGTCAGGTGCGTGTGACGCCGCGCCACCGCCTCGCGGAGCGCGACCGTCAACAGCAGTTCCACCGATGCGCTGAACACGCGCCCTCACTCCTCTTCCATGCTGGCCCGCAGCGGAAACCCATGCTGCTTCGCCAGGTCGTGCACCGTCGCCACCTTCGTCTCGGCGATCTCGTGCGGATAGAGCCCGCACAGCCCACGGCCTTCGGTGTGCACCTTCATCATGATCCGGAAGGCCTCGGCGGGCGACTTGACGAACACCGTCTCGAGCACCGACACGACGAAATCCATCGTGGTGTAGTGATCGTTGTGCAGGATCACCCTGAAGAGCGCCGGCTCCTTCAGCTCGTCCCGGGTCCGCTCCCGGAGTTCGCCGCCGGTCTTGCGATCGGTATCGGGCATCGGTGGCGTCCCGGGATCGAGTATAGCGCTGCCCGCCGCGGTCCCGGCGGCCCGCGGGCCCGAAGCCCTCGACGCCGGGCGGCCGCGAACCGGCCGTGCCTGGCGGCTCGACCCTCTCCGCGGTGGCGGTCCGGGCGGGATCGACAGGGCGGGGCCCGCGATTGACACCGGCCCCGCCCGGGGCCCTCACGACGAGCTCCGCACGAGCTTGACAGCGGTGCCGATCGGTCTCACCATGCCGCTCCATCGAACAACGGCCGCGGCGCGGCGCGGGCTGACGATGCGTCGGCGGTGAGTGTCGCCAGCGACGCCAGCCCGCAGACCATCGCCCACGGTGCGCAGTCGGTGGCGCGACGCTGGAGGACGGCGGCGACGTCGGGTGCCGGGCGGACACGACGGCGGATTGCAGGCAGGCCTCGCTCCAGTGGTCTTCAGGGCGGGCTCGTCTCGAACCTGGGAGAAGCAGCCATGAGGATTCTCATCCGGACACTGCTGGTGGCCTCGCTCGCCGCCGCCGGCGCGACGGTCGCGGCTCAGCGCGCGCCGGAAGCCACTCTCTTCGGCGGCCTGGCCGGCGGGCCCTACAAGAAGCTGGTCATCCTGAACGCGATGGTGATCCCCGGGCACGGCGGCCCGGTCACCGGTCCGTGGGACATCGTCATCGAGGGCAACACGATCGCGCAGATGACGCCCTTCGATCCGGTGAGCGCCGCGCGCCGCGGCGCGACCGCGAGGCCGACCGGCGACCGGGTCATCGACGCGAAGGGCCTCTACGTGATGCCCGGGATGATCGACCTGCACATGCACCTGCGCACCGAGCCCGAGCCGCTCGAGTACGTCTACTACCTGAAGCTCGCGCACGGCGTCACGACGATGGTGCCGGCGCCGGATCGCGGGCTCGAGGCGGCGATGGAGCAGGCGAAGGCGAGCGCGGAGAACAGGGTCCTCGCGCCGCGCATGTTCCCGCTGTGGAGCTGGCAGAGCCTGCCCGGCTACACGCGCGCCGAGCTGGAGGACCCGCAGCAGGCACCGCGCATCGCCCGCGAGATCGCCGCCAGGGGCATGCGCGTCGTCAGCATGGACGCGATGGGCTGGGATCGCGAGTTGTTCGGCGCCGTCTGCCGCGCGGTGTGGGACGCGGGCGGCATCACGTCGGTGCACCTGCCGCCGTCGACGGTCGCCGTCGTCAACGCCGTCCAGGCGGCGAAGGCGGGCGTGACGATGATCGAGCACCACTACGCCTATGCCGAGTCGTCGCTCGATCGCCAGGTGCAGGACTTCCCGCGCGAGTACAACTTCAACGACGAAGGCGAACGCTTCCGCCACGCCGGCAAGGTCTGGTCCGAGGCCAACCGCGAGCGGCTGCTGACCGACGTCGCGCAACAACTGGTCGACTCCGGCGTGACGATGCTGCCGACGCGCGTGGTCTACGAGGCCAACCGTGACATCATCCGCGCGCAGAGCCTCCCCTGGCACGCCAAGTACACGCACCAGGCGCTCTGGGACTGGTTCGGCCCCAATCCGTCGTTCCACGGCGCCTATCACTGGAACTGGACGTCGGACGACGAGGCGTACTGGTCGGCCGCCTACGAGCTGTGGGGCAAGCTCATCTTCGAGTTCAACAAGCGCGGCGGGCGCGTCGCCTACGGCACCGACGACAACTACATCTGGGCGACGCCCGGGTTCTCGAACATCCGGGAGCTGCAACTGTCGCGCGAGACCGGCGCGCACGCGCTCGAGGTGCTGAAGTTCGCGACGCGCAACAGCGCGCTGACGCTGCGCGAGCCGACGCTCGGCCTGGTCCGCCCCGGCTATGCGGCCGACCTGCTGCTGGTCGACGGCAACCCGGCCTACAACCTGCGCTTCCTCTACTCGTTCGGCGCCATCACCACCAACGCCAGGGGCGAGATGTACCGCACCCGCGGCATCGTCCACACGATCAAGGACGGCATCGTCGTCGAGAACGCGAAGCTGATGGAGAAGGTGGAGCAGATGGTGGCCGAATCGAAGAAAAGCGCGAAGCCGAACATCGTCCTGGAGCCGTTCGTGACGGGCCCGCCGGCGGGCCGGTGAACCCCGCGGCGGCCAGGTGAGGCCGGGGCGCCCATCCGCCGGAGCGGTCGTGCGGGCGAGCGTCCCGGCGCGGCGCGCGTGGGAGCGCGGTGCGTGCCGGCTCCGGTAGAATCGGCTGCGTCATGCGCACACTCGGCGACCGCCTCCGCTATCTCGACCTCCAGTACCTCGGCGTGCCGTCGGTGATCGCGACGGCGGTGATTGGCGACGCGGCGTCGGGCCTGGCGCTGGTCGATCCCGGACCGTCGGTGTCGCTGCCGGCCCTGCGGGCGGCGCTGGCCGGCGAGGGCCTCGGCCCCGGGGACGTGACCGCGCTGCTGCTCACGCACATCCACCTCGACCATGCGGGGGCGGCCGGAACGCTCGTGCGCGAGAACCCGCGCCTGACCGTCTACGTGCACGAACGCGGCGCGCGGCACCTGATCGATCCGGCCAGGCTGCTCGAGAGCGCCACCCGTCTCTACGGCGACGCCATGGACCGGCTCTGGGGCGAGTTCCTGCCGGTGCCGGCCGCCAACGTGCGGGCGCTGGCGGGCGGCGAGCGTATCGAGGCGGGTGGAAGGCCGCTCGACGTGGCGTACACCCCCGGTCATGCCAGCCACCACGTGAGCTACTTCGATGCGGCGTCGGGCTTCGCGTTCGTGGGCGATACCGGGGGCGGCCGCATCGGGGCCTCCAGCTTCGTGATGCCCCCCACCCCGCCGCCCGACATCGATCTCGATCTGTGGGATGCCAGCGCGGACCGCATCCTTGCCTGGACGCCGTCGGCGCTGTTCCTCACGCACTTCGGTCCCAGCCCGACGCCGCCGGCCGCGCACCTCGGCGAGTTGCGGGAACGTCTCCGGCGCGTGGCCGGCTTCGCGCGCGAGGCGCTGGCGGCCGGTGGCGACGATGCGGCGCAGGCGGCGCGCTTCCAGGACGAGATGCGGGCGGAACTGCGCCGGCACATGCCCGAAGCCGAGGCGCGAGCCTACGAGCTGGCCATTCCGCTCGACCACTGTTTCTTCGGTCTGGCGCGGTACTGGCGCAAGCGGGGCTGAGCGGCGGGCGGCGCGGCGGCCGGGCGTCGTCGGCCCTCGCCCCTGGCGGGAGTCCGGCCCCCATGACTGAACTACCGCTTGATCTCCGACTTCACCGGTCGTATATTTGCGCATGAAGCCCGACCGCTTTGGTCGGGTTTGTCGTCCCAACAAGTCGCCGGTTGCCCATCCCGATGCCGGCCACGGACCGGGGCTCTTCGAAGCCAGTCCGTGAGGAGCGTCATGAGCACGTCGCAGCAGACGATCGAGCAGCTCGCCACCCAGGAATACCGCTACGGCTTCGTCACCGACGTGGAAGCCGAGACCCTGCCCAAGGGCCTGAACGAGAGCATCGTGGCCGCCATCTCGGAGAAGAAGGGCGAGCCCGAGTGGATGCTGGAGTGGCGGCTGAAGGCCTTCCGGGCGTGGTCGGCGATGCGCGAGCCGACGTGGCACAACGTCACGTATCCGCCGATCGACTACCAGGACATCATTTACTACTCCGCGCCGAAGGCGAAGAAGCAGCTGGCGAGCCTCGACGAGGTGGACCCCGAGATCCGGCGGACGTTCGAGAAGCTCGGCATCCCGCTCGAGGAGCAGAAGGCGCTGGCCGGGGTGGCGGTCGACGCGGTGTTCGACTCGGTGTCGGTGGCGACCACGTTCAAGGACAAGTTGAAGGAGATGGGCATCATCTTCTGCTCCTTCTCCGAGGCGGTGCGGGAGCACTCCGACCTGGTGCGCCGGTTCATCGGGTCGGTGGTGCCCTACACCGACAACTTCTTCGCGGCGCTGAACTCGGCGGTCTTCAGCGACGGTTCGTTCTGCTACGTGCCGAAGGGCGTGCGCTGCCCGATGGAGCTGTCGACCTACTTCCGCATCAACGCCCAGAACACCGGGCAGTTCGAGCGGACGCTGATCGTGGCCGACGAGGGCGCAACGGTGAGTTACCTGGAGGGCTGTACGGCGCCGGTCCGCGACGAGAACCAGCTGCACGCGGCGGTGGTGGAGCTGGTGGCGCTGGATCGGGCGACCATCAAGTATTCCACCGTGCAGAACTGGTATCCGGGCGACAAGGACGGCGTCGGCGGGATCTACAACTTCGTCACCAAGCGCGGCAAGGCGATGAACGACGCGAAGATCACCTGGACGCAGGTGGAGACGGGCGCCGCCATCACGTGGAAGTATCCCAGCTGCATCCTGCAGGGCGAGAACGCGGTGGGCGAGTTCTACTCGGTGGCCGTCACCAACAATCTGCAGCAGGCCGACACCGGCACCAAGATGGCGCACCTCGGGAAGAACACGCGCAGCACGATCGTGTCGAAGGGCATCTCGGCGGGCCGCGGCCAGAACACCTATCGCGGGCTGGTGAAGATCGGGCGCAACGCCGCCAACGCCCGCAACTACTCGCAGTGCGACTCGCTGCTGATCGGCGATCAGTGCGGCGCGCACACGTTTCCGTACATCGAGGTGAAGAACACCTCCTCCACGGTCGAGCACGAGGCATCGACCTCGAAGATCGGGGAGGACCAGATCTTCTACCTGCGCCAGCGCGGCCTCTCCACCGAGGACGCGGTGAACATGATCGTCAACGGCTTCTGCAAGGAGGTCTTCCGCGTGCTGCCGATGGAGTTCGCGGTGGAAGCGCAGAAGCTGCTCAGCATCTCGTTGGAAGGATCGGTCGGCTAGCGCTCCGGGCCGCAGGCCTCCAGCCCCACGCCCTGTCGAGGACCCACGTCATCATGCTCGAGATCAGGAACCTGCACGCCCGCGTCGGGGACAAGCCCATCCTGCGCGGCATCTCCCTCACCGTGAACGCCGGTGAGGTCCACGCGATCATGGGCCCCAACGGATCCGGCAAGAGCACGCTGGCCGGTGTGCTGGCGGGCAGGGCCGAGTTCGAGGTCACCGCTGGCGAGGTGCTCTACAAGGGCCGGAACCTCATCGAGCTGGATCCCGAGGAGCGGGCGCGCGAGGGCCTGTTCCTGGCCTTCCAGTACCCGGTGGCGATTCCGGGCGTCAACAACGCCTACTTCCTCAAGGCGGCGCTCAACGCGGTGCGCAAGCACAAGGGCCTGGCCGAGCTCGACGCCATGGAGTTCATGACGCTGATGCGCCAGAAGGCACGGCTGCTCGACATGGACGCCTCGCTGCTGAACCGTCCGGTGAACGAGGGGTTCTCGGGCGGCGAGAAGAAGCGCAACGAGATCTTCCAGATGGCGGTGCTCGAGCCGAGCCTGGCGATCCTCGACGAGACCGACTCGGGCCTCGACATCGACGCGCTGAAGGTCGTCGCCGGCGGCGTCAACGCCCTGCGCAGCCCCGAACGTGCGGCGATCGTGGTCACCCACTACCAGCGGCTGCTGAACTACATCGTTCCCGACTTCGTGCACGTGCTCTCCGACGGGCGCATCGTGAAGTCGGGCGGCAAGCAGCTGGCGCTGGAGCTCGAGGAGAAGGGATACGGCTGGATCGAGGCCGAGGGCGCCCAGCTGCACGCGGTGAAGGCCTGAGGGGGCATCGACGATGGCTGTTGCTGAGGCGATCGACCTCTACACCGGGCGGTTCGATGCGTTCCTGAAGCGGCGCGGATCCAGCGATCCGGCCTGGCTGACGACGATCCGCAGGAACGCGTTCGAGCGCTTCCAGGCGCTGGGCTTTCCGACCACGCGCGACGAGGACTGGCGGTTCCTGCCGCCCGGCCCCATCGCGGAGGAGGCGTTCGAGGAGGCCCCCGCGGCCACGCTCCCGCGCGCCGCCGCCGCGCCGCATGTCGTGCGGCAGATGCGCTGTACCCAGATGGTGTTCGTCAACGGGCGCTTCTCGCCGGCGCTCTCGGGCGCGGGCGTGCTGGGCAGCAGCGGCGTGCTCGCCACGAGCCTCGGCCAGGCGCTGGTGTCGGACCCCGGCCTGGTCGACCCCTACTTCACGCGCTGCGCCTGCTACGACCGGCACGCCTTCGTGGGGCTCAACACGGCGTTCACCGAAGACGGCGCCTTCCTCTACATCCCGGCCAACGTGGTGGTGCCAGAGCCGGTGCACATCCTCTACCTCGTCGCCGAGGGCGCGCCGCTGGTGACCCACCCGCGCACGATCGTCGTCGTCGGCGACAACAGCCAGGCGAAGATCATCGAGAGCTACGGCGGGCCCGACGGGCAGCGCTACCTGACGAACGCGGTCACCGAGATCGTCGTCGGCGAGAACGCCAACGTCGAGCACTACCGCGTGCAGCGCGAGGGGCACCACGCCTATCACGTGTCGAGCACGCACGTGTTCCTCGAGCGGGCGGCCGTGTTCGCGCAGCAGGCCTTCACCTTCGGCGGCGCCATCGTCCGCAACGACGTGAACGCGTCGCTCGGCGCCGAGGGCATCCACTGCACGCTCAACGGGCTCTACCTCGCCAACGGCACCCGCATGGTCGGCAACCTCACGGCGATCGACCACGCGAAGCCGAACTGCGAGAGCCACGAGATCTACAAGGGCATGCTCGACGGGCAGTCGCGGGCCGTCTTCAACGGGAAGATCTTCGTGCGGCCGCAGGCGCAGAAGACCGACGCCAAGCAGACCAACCAGGTGCTGCTGCTCTCCGACGACGCGACGATCAACACGAAGCCGCAGCTGGAGATCTTCGCCGACGACGTCAAGTGCACGCATGGCGCGACGGTGGGCCAGCTCGACGAGACGGCCCTGTTCTACCTCCGGGCGCGCGGCATCGGCTACTCGCAGGCGCGATCGATGCTGGTGCACGCCTTCGCCAGTGACATCATCGATCGCGTCACCATCGAGCCGCTGCGCGAGACGCTCGAGGAAACCCTGCTCGCCGAGCTGCCGAAGGTGGCCGTGATCTCGTGAGGCGAGCGTGCCCGGCCGCCGGTGCGGCGGCCGGGCGCCCCTCGCCGGGACAGCCGATGGACGCCACCGCCCCCTCCGTTCCCGTCTTCGACGCGCCCGCCGTCCGGGCCGAGTTCCCGATCCTCGCCCAGCGCATCCACGGCCGGCCGCTCGTCTACCTCGACAACGCCAACACCACGCAGAAGCCGGCGAGCGTGATCGAGGCCGAGCGCGCCTACTACGAGCGCGACAACTCGAACATCCACCGCGCCACGCACCTGCTCAGCGAGCGGGCGACCAAGGCCTACGAGGCCGCGCGGCAGAAGGTGCAGCGGCTGCTGAACGCCGCCGAGACGCGCGAGATCGTCTTCACGCGGGGCACCACCGAGGCGATCAACCTCGTCGCGCAGAGCTGGGGCCGCGCCAACCTCGGCCCCGGCGACGAAGTGGTGCTCACCTGGATGGAGCACCACTCGAACATCGTGCCGTGGCAGCTGGTGTGCGAACAGACCGGCGCGTCGCTGCGCGTGGTGCCGATCACCGACGACGGCGAACTGGACGTCGCCGCCTACGAGGCGGCGCTCGGGCCGCGGACGAAGCTGGTGGCGGCCATCCACGTCTCCAACGCCCTGGGCACGGTGAACCCGGTGGCGCGCATGGTGGAGGCGGCGCACGCCCGCGGCGTGCCGATCCTGCTCGACGGCGCGCAGGCGGTGGCGCACATGCCGGTGGACGTGCAGGCGCTCGGCTGCGATTTCTACGCGTGCTCGGCGCACAAGATGTACGGCCCCACCGGCATCGGCGCCCTCTACGGCCGGGCCGCGCTGCTCGAGCGCATGCCGCCGTGGCAGGGCGGCGGCGACATGATCGCCGACGTCACCTTCGAGAAGACCAGCTACAACGTGCTGCCGTACAAGTTCGAGGCGGGCACGCCGAACATCGCCGGCGTGGTGGGCTTCGGCGCCGCCGTCGACTTCCTGCGCCGGTTCGATCTGCGCCAGGTGGCGGCGCACGAGCACGACCTGCTCGACGAGGCCACCGCGCGGGTGCAGGCGCTGGACGGCGTCCGCGTGATCGGGCGCGCCCGCGAGAAGGCCGGCGTGCTGTCGTTCGTGATCGACGGCGTCCATCCCCACGACATCGGCACGATCCTCGACCGCGAGGGCGTGGCGGTGCGCACCGGCCAGCACTGCGCGCAGCCGGTGATGGACCGGTTCGGCATCCCGGCGACCGTCCGCGCCTCTTTCGCCATCTACAACACGCGCGAGGACGTCGACGCGCTGGTGCGCGCGCTCGGGCGGGTTCGGGAAGTGTTCGGCTAGCGGCCGCCGGGCCGGGGGCGACGGGCCTCAGACTCATGTCCGATTTGCACGACCTCTACCAGGAGGTCATCCTCGATCACAACCGGTCGCCGAGGAACTTCGGCACGCTGGAGCCGGCACGCACCCAGCAGGGCCACAACCCGCTCTGCGGCGACCGTCTCACGCTCTACCTGCGGGTGGAGGGCGACCGCATCGCCGACGTCCGGTTCGTCGGCACGGGCTGCGCGATCTCGAAGGCCTCGGCATCGATGATGACCGAGGCGGTCAAGGGCCGCACGCTGGCGGAAGCGCACGCGCTGTTCGACGCCTTTCACGAGATGCTCACGGCCGACGGCGCGACGGGCCCGGATGAGGACCTGGTGGCGCGTCTTGGCAAGCTGGCCGTCTTCCAGGGCGTCTCCGAGTACCCGACGCGCGTGAAGTGCGCGACGCTCGCCTGGCACACGCTGCAGGCGGCGCTGGTGGACACGCCCGCGGTGGTGTCCACGGAAAGCGAGACCTGATGATGTTCGGCTGGTTCGGCAGACGCGAGGATGGCAAGGACGAGCGCATGGCGGAAGCCGCCGGCGGCGGATCGGGCGAGGCCGGCGCCGGCACGTTCGACGTCTCGGCCCTGACCGATCCCGATCCCGATCCCGACCCCGGGGCGGAGGAGCCCGAGGCGCCGTTCCAGGCCGACCCGCTCGCCACCCTCGAGTTGAAGCCGGCGGTCGTCGAGGCCATCAGCAACGTGTTCGATCCGGAGATTCCGGTGAACATCTACGAGCTGGGCCTGGTCTACGACGTGCTCGTCGACGCCAGCCGCCGCGTGCTGGTGAGGATGACCTTGACCAGCCCCAACTGCCCGTCGGCGCAGTCGCTGCCCGTCGAGGTGCGTTTCCGCGTGAAGGCGGTCCCCGGCGTCAGCGATGCCCAGGTGGAGGTCGTCTTCGAGCCCCCCTGGAGCATGGACAACATGTCGGACGTCGCCCGGCTCCAGCTCGGGCTCATGTAGCCGGCCGCCTTCCCGCCGCCGCCTCCCGCCGCCCATCGCGTGGCGGCCGCGTGCGACAATCGTGCAGCGGTCCCGATCCGCAACCCGCCCGCGCGGCGCGCCCGCGCGGGCCGGACACCCCCTGGCGTCCGCCGGTGCGGTCGCCGTGTGTTGAGGCTGGCGCTGCGCCCGGGGCGAGACCCGGACGCGCCGCAAGGACTATCATCCGGTGACGAAGCCGCGGCCGGCCCGCGCCGCCGGACCGTCAACGCGCCCTTTTGCGGCCCCACCGGGCTCGACCCCGGCAGATGCGGCCGACACGTGCAGGTTCCCCAGCCATGGCTCGCACACGGAATCTCATCCTGCTCTCCGCGCTGGTGCTGTTCACCGCGGTGCCGTCGCTCGCGACGTTCTACACCGACTGGCTGTGGTTCGGCGAGGTCGGCTACCAGTCGGTGTTCCTCACGCGCATCGGCGCGCAGGCGGGGCTCTTCACGACGGCCTTTCTCGTGGTGCTCGGCGTGCTGGCCGCGAACCTCGTGTTCGCGCTGCGCAGCACCAGCCGCCGCGAGTTCTTCGTGATGACGCCCGACGGGCCCCGCACGGTCTCCGTCGACCCGCTCAGCGTGCGGCCGATCGTGATGCTCGTGGCGGTCGCGGCCGGCGTGTTCGCGGGGCTCTACGCGCAGGCGCAGGCGGCCGAGTGGCTGGCCTGGCGCCACGCCACGCCCTTCGGCGCCGCCGACCCGATCCTCGGCCACGACATCGGGTTCTACGTGTTCGCGCTGCCGTTCCTGGAGTTCCTGCAGCGGATGGCGCTGCTCGTGTCGGTGGCGGCGCTGCTGGCGGCCGGAGTGGTCTACGGCCTCTCGGGGGCGATCGGGATCGACGTGCGGCGCGGGGTCTACGCGTCGGACCGTGCGACGCGCCACCTGGCGGTGCTGATCGCGGTGGTGTTCCTCGTGCTCGGCGCGGGCGCATGGCTCGCGCAGCCCGGGCTGCTGGTGCAGTCCGACGGCATCGTGCCCGGCGCCTCCTACGCCGACGTGGCGGCGCGCATCCCGGCGCTGCGCGCGCTGATGGTGGCCTCGGCGCTCGGCGTGCTGCTCTCGGTGGCGCAGGCCTTCACGCGGTCGAAGGCGCCCATCGCCGCGGCGCTGGCCGTCTACCTGCTGGCCGCCATCGGCGGCAGCGTGTACGCGTCGATGGTGCAGCGCTTCGTCGTGGCGCCCAACGAGCAGGTGAAGGAGACGCCCTACATCGAGCACAGCATCGACGCCACGCGCGCGGCCTATGCGCTGGATGCCGTCGACGAACGGCCGATCTCGGGCGACGCCCTGCTCTCGCGCGACGACATCGAGCGCAACGCCGCCACGCTCGAGAACGTGCCGCTCTGGGACCACCAGCCGCTGCTCGACACCTTCGGGCAGATCCAGGAGATCCGCACGTACTACGATTTCATCTCGGTCCACAACGACCGCTATCGCATCGACGGCCGGTACCGGCAGGTGATGCTCTCGGCGCGTGAGCTGAACTCGGCGAGCCTCCCCAACCGCTCGTGGATCAACGAGCGGTTGACCTTCACCCACGGCTACGGCGTCGCGCTGGGCCCGGTGAACCAGGTGACGCCCGAGGGCCTGCCCGTCCTCTTCATCAAGGACCTGCCGCCGCAGAGCGACGTCGATCTCACGGTGGAGCAGCCGAGCATCTACTTCGGCGAGCTGACGACCGACCACGTGTTCGTGCGGACCAAGACCGCCGAGTTCCACTACCCGAAGGGCGACGACAACGTCTTCTCGACCTACGACGGCCAGGGCGGCGTCGAGGTGGGCGGGTTGCTGCGGCGGGCGCTGTTCGCCATCCGCTTCCAGTCGCTGCGGACGCTGCTCAGCAACGAGATCACGCCCGAAAGCCGCGTGCTGTTCCACCGCCGCGTGCAGGATCGCGTGCGCAAGATCGCGCCGTTCCTCACCCTGGAGGACGACCGCTACCTGGCGATCGCCGGCGGGCGCCTCTACTGGGTCCAGGACGCCTACACCGTGAGCGACCGCTATCCCTATTCGGCGCACGCCGGCGGCGGCATCAACTACATCCGCAACGCCGTCAAGGCGGTGGTGGATGCCTACGACGGCACCACCCGCTTCTACGTCGTCGACGACCGCGACCCGATCGCGCGGACGCTGGCGAAGATCTTCCCGGACCTGCTGCGCCCGCTGGCCGAGATGCCCGACGACCTCGACACGCGCCTGCGCTATCCGCAGGGCATCTTCGACCTGCAGGCCCAGATGTTCTCCACCTACCACATGACCAACCCCGCGGTCTTCTACAACAAGGAGGATCAGTGGGAGGTGCCCTCGCTCGACCAGGCCGGGGGGCAGGCGCTGCGGATGCGGCCCTGGTACACCATCATGAAGCTGCCGGGCGAGCGCGATGCCGAGTTCATCCAGATGCTGCCCTACACGCCGCGGCAGAAGGACAACCTGGCGGCGTGGATGGTGGCGCGCAGCGACACGCCGAACTACGGTCGGCTGGTGGTGTTCCAGTTCCCGAAGCAGAAGGTGGTGTTCGGGCCGCGGCAGGTGGTGGCGCGCATCAGCCAGGATCAGGTGATCGCGCCGCAGATCACGCTCTGGAACCAGCAGGGATCGGAAGTGATCCAGGGCACGCTGCTCACGATCCCCATCGAGGAGTCGCTGCTCTACATCCGGCCGCTCTACCTGCGGTCGGCGGGCGGACGGATCCCGGAACTCAAGCGCGTGATCGTCGCTTACCAGAACCAGATCGTGATGGAGGAGACACTCGATCGGGCGCTGGACCGGATCTTCCCGCGGGGCAGCGGCGACCGCAAGATCGCGGGGCTGCCGGGCACGCTGCCGTCGGGCGCCGGCGCGGCGGCGCCACTGGCGACGTCAGCGCCGCCGGCGGCGGCCTTGCCAGCCCCCGGACCGGAGCCGCCCCCGTCCGGCGATCTCGCGCAGCAGGCGCGCCTCGTCTACCAGCGGGCGCTCGAGGCGCAGCGCGCCGGCAACTGGGCGCGGTACGGGGAGGAGATCGCGCGCCTGGGCGAGATTCTCGATCGCCTGGCCCAGTCGCAACCGGCGCCGCCGCAGGCGCCGCGGCCGTAGCGGGCCCGGCGGGAGATGGGCGGCCGGCACGCGCCGGCCGCGTATAATCCGGCCCATCATGCCCACACGCCGCGACCTGCTCGCCTCTGGGGTGCTCGCCGCCCTCGCGCCGCTCGTCTCCGCCCTCGCGCGCCCCGCCTCGGCCCAGCCCTACGGTGTGCAGCCGCGCAAGCCCGTGATCAAGCCGCCGCGCATCCGGCAGGGCGACACGATCGGGCTGATGATCCCGTCGAGCGCGAACTGGGATCCCGTGAGCCTCGACGTCCTGCTCGACGCGCTCGCCGCGCTCGGGCTGAAGGGCAGGCTGGGTCGCCACGTCAACGACCGGCGCGGCTACCTCGCCGGTCGCGACGAGGATCGCGCCGCCGACCTCAACGCGATGCTGCGCGATCCCGAGGTGAAGGCGATTCACTGCATCCGCGGCGGCTGGGGCGCGGCGCGCCTGCTGCCGCTGATCGATTTCGACGCGGCGGCACGGTCGCCCAAGGCGCTCATCGGCTACAGCGACATCACCGCGCTGCTGCTGTCGCTGCACGCCAGGACCGGCCTGGTCACCTTCCACGGCCCCAACGGCGCGTCGGAGTGGAACCGCACCAACGTCGACTGGCTGCAGCGCGTCACCTGGAAGGGCGAGGCGGCCACCTTCGTCAACCCCAGGGACACGGAGGACACGATCGTGGTGTCGGCGAACCGCACGCGCACCATCACGCCCGGCAGGGCCCGCGGACGCCTGCTCGGCGGCAACCTCACCGTGTTCACCACGATCCTCGGCTCCGCCTACGTGCCGGATTTCAGCGACGCGATCCTGTTTCTCGAGGACGTGCAGGAAGCGCCCTACCGGATAGACCGCATGTTCGTGCAGTTGAAGCTCGCCGGCATCCTCGAGCGCGTGAAGGGCGTGGTGTGGGGCACCTGCAGCCGGTGCGACCCCGGCGAGGGCTTCGGATCGCTGACGATTCCCGACGTCCTCGACGACCACGTGAAGCCGCTGGGGGTGCCGGCCTACTACGGCGCGATGTTCGGCCACGTCGAGCGGCAGTTCACGCTGCCGCTGGGCGTCGAGGTGGAGCTCGACGCCGACGCCGGCACGATCCGGATGCTCGAGCCCGCGGTGATCTGAACGCGCCGCGTGGCCCGGCGGCGGCCCGCGCCGGCACGGCGGGAGGACAACGCCGCGCCCGGCGCCGCGGGATCCGCCCGGCCCGAGGCCGGCGGCCCGCGCCTCACATCCCCATCACGTGGGCGAAGATCAGCGGCGCGACGATCGTCGCGTCCGACTCGATGACGAACTTCGGCGTGTCGACGTCGAGCTTGCCCCACGTGATCTTCTCGTTGGGCACGGCGCCGGAATACGACCCGTAGCTCGTCGTCGAATCGCTGATCTGGCAGAAGTAGGCCCACAGCGGGACGTCTTCGCGCTGCAGGTCCTGGTGCAGCATCGGCACGACGCAGATGGGGAAGTCGCCGGCGATGCCGCCGCCGATCTGGAAGAACCCGATGGGGTGGGCCGGGGCGAACGTCGTGTACCAGTCGGCGAGCCGGATCATGTACTCGATCCCCGAGCGCATGGTCAGCGGGCTCTTCACCGATCCGTCGATGCAGCGCGCCGCGAAGATGTTGCCGAGCGTCGAGTCCTCCCAGCCCGGCACGAACAGCGGCAGGTCGGCCTCGGCCGCCGCGACCATCCAGCTGTCCTTCGGGTCGATCTGGTAGTGCTCCTCGAGCCGGCCCGATCGGATCACCTGGTAGAAGAACTCGTGCGGCAGGTAGCGCTCGCCGGCGCGATCGGCCGCCTGCCACCGCTCGAGGATCGCGCGCTCGATGCGCCGCATCGCCTCTTCCTCGGGGATGCACGTGTCGGTGACGCGGTTCAGGTGCTGCTCCCACAGCGCCCGCTCGTCGGCCGAGGACAGCGTGCGGTAGTGCGGAATCCGCACGTAGTGATCGTGCGCGACGAGGTTGAAGACGTCCTCCTCGAGGTTGGCGCCGGTGCAGACGATGCCGTGGACCTTCCCGCGGCGGATCATCTCGGCCAGCGAGAGGCCGAGCTCGGCCGTGCTCATCGCGCCGGCCAGCGTCACCAGCATCCACCCGTCGCGCTCGAGCAGGGCGCTCCAGCCCCTGGCCGCGTCGATGAGCGTCGCGGCGTTGAAGTGGCGGTAGTGGTGCTCGATGAACGTGCTGACGGGGCCCTGGCTCATGAGGCGGCGCTCCTGGCGGACGGTGCAGCCCGAGATTGTGTCGCGCGCGGGTCGCGTGGATCAACCCCGGCGAACCCGTGCGCGCGCGGCCCGCGCTACCGGACCGCGATCCGCTCGATCGCGTCGCCCTCCACGAGCGAGTCCACCACGTCCATCCCCGCCTCCACCTGCGCGAACACGGTGTAGTTGTGATCGAGCCGGAGGTTGTCGGCGAGGTTCACGTAGAACTGCGCGTCGCCGGTGTCGCGGCCGCGCGTGGAGAGGCCGATGCTGCCGCGCAGGTTCGCGAGCCGGCCTGTTTCGTCACGCGTGAACGGGCCGTCGCCCGAGTACTCGTTGCCGTGCGGGCTTCCGCCCTGCACCACGAACCTCGGCGCGATGCGGTGGATGGTGAGGCCGGTGTAGTAACCGGCCTCGGCGAGCCGCAGGAAGCGGAAGGCGTTCAGCGGCGCCTCGTCCGGGCGCAGGCGCATCACGATGTCGCCGCGGCCCCGGATCGAGACGACGATGCGGGCCGTGCCCATGCGCGCGAGATCGCCTTCTCCCGGAAGCGGCGCGCGCGCGAGCGGCACCGGCCTCGCCTCGACGGGCTGTCGATCGCCGGGCGGCGCCAGCCTCGCCAGCGCCGACGCGGCGGCACGCGCGACGACCGGATCGAAGTCGGCGAGCAGCGGCGCCAGGCGTGGCGCGTCGCCGGCGCTGCCGGTCCGCATCACGCACCCGACCAGCGCCAGCCTGGGGTCGCGGGAGGTCTCGCGCCGCATCGCCGTCAGGCGGGCCAGCGCGTCGCCGCACGCGGCGGCGATGATCTGGTCGGCAGCGGCCGGCGGCGTCCCGTCGCCGGCCGCTGGTCCGGGGCTGAGGAGCTTCACGGCCTCGATCAGCAGTTCTTCCCCGTTGCGCCGGAGCGCGCGCAGGGCGTGGGGCCTGGCCTCGGCCCGCGTGAGCCTTCCGACCGCGCGCACCGCCTCGGTCGCGACGTTCGTGTCGGCATCCTCGACCAGCGCCGCGACGGCCGAGGCCACCGCTTCGTCTGGCGCCTGCCGGTTGCCGGCGGCCTCGAGCACCAGTCCGGCCGCGATCGCGGCGTACCGGCGGGTCCACGCCTCCGGCGATCCGAGCGCCGCCAGCACGCGGGGCCGCGCGGCGGATGCGTCCAGCGACGCGAGGCCGAGCAGGGCGTACGCCGGCCGGTGCCATGACGATGTGGCGTGCGGAGCGGGCGCCGGCGACGCCAGCGCCTCGAGGCGGGCGCGCACCCGCTCATCCCCCCTGCACGACGGGACCACGGTGCTCATCGCCTGCCGGGCGACGTTCACGTCGCTGTCCTCGAACCCCCGCAGCAGCCATCCGCATCCGGCCGCGCCGAGGCCGGCCTCTCCGATTGCGCGAATCGCCTCGAAGCGAACCTGCGGTGACGGGTCCACGGTGATCCGCCGCTCGTACTCCGCCACGCGCGCGGCCAGCCACGCGCGCGCCTCGGTCTCCGGTGTCGCGCGCAGGCGCGCCCACTCGCCGGCAATCGTGGTGCGCGCGTCCTCGCCGCGCAGCGCGTCGACGGCCCATCGCGCGGCGACGGCTCGCGCCTGGTCGTCGGCATCGTCGATCAGCGCAAGGCCGACCGCGGGGAAGTTGCGCCGGGTTCCGGCCAGCGCCTGCAGTACGAGGCGCCGGATGGCGACATCGGCGGCAGGCGGCGCATCGCCGCCCGCCGGGCGCGCCGGAGGCGGCGGGGATGCCGGCCTGCCATCGAGCAGGAGCGAGACGAGCGGCGCCAGCGCCGCGTCGGGAAGCCACGTGACGGGCCTGCCGGCCGCGTCCCGCGCGGGCCCGCCCGCGTGGGCCCCCGCGCGCGCCAGCGCGGCCAGGCCGCGCAGCGCGCCGAGCAGCACGGCGGTCGATGCCGGACGGCGCACGCCCGTGCCGTCCTGCGGGGCCGCGACGTCGAGGACGAGCATGCCTGCGGCCTGTCCCGCGGCATCGTCCGGGTGCCTGAGACGCCCGATGGCCGCGGCCAGCGCGCCACGGACGAGCGGGTGCGACTCGGCGCGCAGCGCGTCGGCCAGCGTCCTGGCCACCTCGCCGATGGCCGCGACGTCGCCCTCGACGAACACGCTCTGCGCGAGCGCGTTGGCAGCCTCGGCGCGCACCGACGCCTCGGGATCCTTCAGTCCCAGGACGATGTGCGGGCCGAGCGCCTCGCGCTCGAGGCGGCCCAGCCCGCGGACGGCCACGCGCCGGATCTCGGCGTCGGCCGACTTCAGGCCCTCGAGCAGCGGCACGATGGCCTGCGGCGACGCGTCTCGCGCGTCCTCGGCGGCGAGCATCCGCAGGCGCGGCGATGGCGGCTCGCTCTGGCTGCTGGCCTGTGCCGCGGCGGCGGTGAGGCTGGCGGTCGCGGCGAGCGCGGCCAGCAGGATGGTGGTGGGGCGCATGACGCGCACCATACCGTTGGTGGGCGCGCGGATACAACCGCCCGCGGCCTCGGCGCGGGTGGCGGTGCGCGCCCCCGCCCGGCAGGATCGACGCCTTCGCGGCAGTGATCCCGGTACGCCCTGTCTACCCTTCCGGCGCCGGCCGCGCCACGTGCAGCCGCGAGTGCCGGTAGCCGTACAGGTAGTAGAACAGCAACCCCACCCCCAGCCACACGCCGAAGCGGATCCACGTCACCGTCGGCAGTTGCAGCATCAGGTAGGCGCACGACGCGATGGCCAGCAGCGGCACCACCGGCACCCACGGCGTACGGAACGGTCGCGGCTGATCCGGGCTGCTGTGCCGCAGGATGATGATGCCCAGCGCCACCAGGATGAAGGCGAACAGCGTCCCGATGTTCGTCAGCTCGACGATTTCGCCGATGTTGGCCACGCCGGAGACCAGGCCCACGGCCAGGCCCGTGATGATCGTCGTGACGTGCGGCGTCTGGTATTTCGGGTGCACCTTCGCGGCCCATGGTGGCAGCAGGCCGTCGCGCGCCATGGTGAAGAAGATGCGGGGCTGTCCCAGTTGGAACACCACGAGCACCGACGTGGTGGCGATGACCGCGCCGAGCGCGATGATGCCCGCGGTCCAGTTCATGCCCAGCGCCGAGAACGCCGTGGCGAGCGGTTCGGCCGTGTTCAGCTCGCGCCACGGCAGCATGCCGGTGAGCACCAGCGCCACGAGGATGTAGAGCACCGTGCACACCACCAGGCTCGCGATGATGCCGAACGGCATGTCGCGCTGCGGGTCCCTGGTTTCCTCGGCTGCCGTCGACACCGCGTCGAACCCGATGTAGGCGAAGAAGATGATGGCGGCGGCCGTGGAGATGCCGGCCCACCCGTTGGGCGCGAACGGCGTCCAGTTGTCGGGCTTGACGTAGAACGCCCCGACGACGAGGAAGAAGCCGATGATGGCGAGCTTGAGCACCACCATGGCGGTGTTGAACCACGCGCTCTCGCTGACGCCGCGCACCAGCACCCACGTCACGAGCATGACGATGAGGAACGCCGGCAGGTTGAAGATGATCGGCACCCCGAGGAAGTGGGGCGCCGTCTGCATCGCCACCGCGCCCTCACGCACCATGCCGCTCAGGGCGTCGAGGTTGCCGCCGACGCGCGCGAGTTCGGCCGTGGCCTGCGCCGCCGTGCGGAAGTCGGTGC
Source organism: Vicinamibacteraceae bacterium (assembly GCA_039812685.1). Classification (GTDB taxonomy): domain Bacteria; phylum Acidobacteriota; class Vicinamibacteria; order Vicinamibacterales; family JAFNAJ01; genus JBDIBB01. The sequence continues at coordinate 8,771 of JBDIBB010000022.1, read as the reverse complement.
CGAGCCAGGCCGGAACGTGCATCCCCAGGCCCGCGAGCAGTTCCTGGAAGTAGGCCGACCACGAGATCGCCACCGCGACGTTCCCGACGGCGTACTCGATGATCAGGTCCCAGCCGATGATCCACGCCACCACCTCGCCGAGCGTGGCGTAGGCGTAGGTGTAGGCCGAGCCGGCCACCGGCACCATCGACGCGAACTCGGCGTAGCAGAGCGCGGCGAAGCTGCAGGCGATGGCGGTGAGCACGAAGGAGACGACCAGCGCCGGTCCCGCGCCGAGGTGTTCGGGGCCGCCGGCGGCCGCCGTGCCCACCGTCGAGAAGATCCCTGCGCCGATGATGGCCCCGATGCCCAGTGAGGTGAGCTGCCACCGGCCGAGCGACCGCTTCAGGCGGACCTCGCCGTGCTCCATCTCGTCGATCAGCCGCACGAGCGGCTTCACCCGGAACAACGATGCCATCGACTCGGCTCCTTTGGGTCACGCGGGCGCGGGACAGGGTAACAGAGGCTGGCAGCCCCTGGCGCCCGTGGCGCTGCCTGTGACGGGCGCCGCGCCCGTCTCACTGCCACGCGGCACGTCGGCTGCGGATTGCTAGCGGCCCGAGGCCCACGGCTTCAGCACCGCGTAGAGCGTGTCGAGGATCGGCGTGGGCACGCCGCGCGCACGCCCGCGGCGCACGACCGCTCCCTGCAGCGCCTCGAGCTCGAGACGTTTCCCCGCGGTGAGGTCGATGAGCAGCGAGGGCGTCATCGCTTCGGGCAGCGCGTCCATGTATGCGCGCACCGAGTCCTTCACGTCGGCGGCGACCGCCACCCCCTCGGCACGCGCCACCGCCTCCACCTCGCTCACGGCCGCCAGGAACACCTCCCGCGCGAAGGCGTCGCCCCACACCGCGCCGGTCGGCCGCCGCATGGCCGCGCAGCACCCGGAGAGCGGCGCCAGGAAGATGAGCTTCTCCCACAGCGGTACGCGGGCGTCGGCGACCGCCTGGGCCTGGAGGTCGGCCGCCGCCAGCGCCGCGGCCAGCGCCTGCACGCGCGGCGTGACGGCTTCCGGCGGATCGAAGACCTCTCCGAACACGATGCGCCGGTGCGTCCCCGTCTGCACGATCAAGCCTGGCGCCCGCAGTTCGGTTCCGATGTAGATGGGGCCTGCGACGACGCGCTCGCGACCCACCACCGCCGCCAGTTGCGCGGCGCTCTCCACGCCGTTCTGAAGCGAGAGCACGGTCGTGGTCTCGCCGACCACGCCAGCCAGGTCGGAGAACGCGGTGGCGTTGTCGTAGCCTTTGACCGCCACCACGAGCACGTCGGGTGCGGGCGAGATCGAGGATGGATCGTCGGTGGCCGTGCCGCGGGCGACGAAGTCGCCGAGCGGTGACCACACCAGCAGGCCGCGTTCGCGGATGGCGCGCAGGTGGGCCCCGCGCGCGAGGAAGGTGACGTCGTGTCCGGCTCGTGCGAGCTTCGCGCCCACGTACCCGCCGACGGCGCCCGAGCCGAGGATGGCGATGCGCATGCGGCCGATTCTGCCACAGGCCCATGCCGTGCGGCTCGTGAAGGTCGCAGGCTCCCGCCGGGCATCAGCCGGGGCGTTGTCGTTCCGGCCGCGAGCCCGGTGGTGCGCGCCGCCCGTCCGCACGAGCGGGCGGTGCCTGGTGCGGCCGTGGTCCGAGCGCCGTTCAGGACAACCCGACGCGCTGCAGGATCGCCTGGAAGCGCGGGTCGCCGCGGAGGGTGACGAAACGGAAGTCGGTGCCGAGGAAGATCAGCGTTGGCGCCCGGGCTTCCACCGCCTCCTCGAGCTGATCGAGCGCGGCCTCCGGCTCGTTGAGCTGCATGTGCGCGGCGGCGGCGAACACCGGCCGCGAGAAGCCTCCGCCCACCGCCAGGCCGTCCAGCGCGTCGAGGTACGCCCGCCAGTAGGCAGCCCAGCCGTCGGCGGCGGCGGCCGTGAGACCGTCGGCCTGCGTCGCGGCCGCGCCCATGCTGAGCAGCCAGCGGCGGCTGTAACGCACCGCCGCGACCATGTCACGGCGCGCCTCGGCGAGCCGCGCCAGCAGGACCAGGGCCATGGAGAACTCGGCGTCGACGGCCAGGATGCGGTGCAGTTGCGCCTCGCAGTCCTCCACGTCGCCGTTGTGGAGCAGGCTCCAGGTGACGGCGGACATGGCCAGCAGCGACAGCGGATCGAGGCGTTCGGCGCGCCGCGCGGCCTCCAGCGCGGCCTGCGTCTGGCCCCGCGATGCCAGGTACAGCGAGTGATAGGCCTGGGCGGTGAGACACCGCGGGTTCATGCCCAGCGCCTTGGTGATGTGGCGCTGCGCGGCCAGCCAGTCCCACTCGAAGAACATCGCCACCACGCCCAGTGTGGCGTGGGGCTCGGCCAGCGACGCATCGAGCGCGATGGTGCGTTGGGCCGCGTCGCGGCAGAGATCCAGCACCGCGGTCGAGGCCAGGTAGCCGTGGTAGGCGGCTGCGGCGTAGGCATCGGCCAGCCCGCCGAACGCGGGCGCGTAGGACGCGTCGATGTCGATCGCCGCCTTGAACGCCTCGATGGAGCCGAGCAGGCCGGCGCGCGTCCACTTGTTCCACAGCGCGCGGCCGCGAAGGTATTCGTGGTAGGCGGGCGACGGCGCCTGACGCTGACGCGGCCGGCGCGACCGGCGCGTCGAGGTGACCGCCGTCTGGAAGCGCCCGCGCAGGGCATCGCAGATGTCGTCGCCGATGGCGCCGGCGACCGCCTCCAGATCGGTGAGGCCGCGCACGAACCGGCCGCCCCAGATCTGGCTCTCGTCGGAGGTGTCCACCAGGTCGGCCTGCACATGCAGCTGATCGCCGCGTGCCGTCACGCGTCCCGACAGCAACGCCTCGGCGTTCAGCTCGATGCCCACCGTGCGCGGTTCCGACTCGCGGCCCGCGCAGCGGAATGCCAGCGACCGCGGGATCACGCGCAGGCCCCGGACGCCAGAGATGGTGTTGATGACGCTCTCGGCGATGCCCTCGCCGAGGAACTCGAGGTCGGGCACGTCTCCGGTCGTGGCAAACGGCAGGACGGCGACCGAGTGCTGGATGGCGGCGCCGGCCGGACGCCGCCGCGGCACCGGTGTCGACACCCCGGAGTCGAGCAGCAGCGCGCGCAGCGCCACGGCCACGTCGTGGGCGCTGCGGAACCGTCGTCCGGCTGACTTCTCCAGGCAGTGCTCGATCACCCGCGTGAGGGCCTGGGGGACGCCGAGGTTCGTGGCAAGCGGTGGCGCCGGCGCCTGCAGGATGGCGGCCACGGTCTCGGCCGGTGTGTCCCGCTCGAACGCGCGACGGCCGGTCACCATCTCGTAGAGCACGCACCCGAGCGCGAACAGGTCGGCCGCCGTGCCGATGGTCTCGCCCGTCACCTGCTCGGGCGCCAGGTACCCGATGGTGCCCAGCACCAGCCCCGCCTGGGTCTCCAGCGTCGTCGGCGACTCGGCGGGGCCAGCTGGCATCACCGACCCCACGCCGCGTGCGAGGCCGAAGTCGAGCAGTTTCACCCGGTCGTCGCGTGTGAGGAAGATGTTCTCGGGCTTCACGTCGCGGTGAACGATGTTGCGGGCGTGGGCGCTGGCCAGGCCGTCGGCGATCGCGGCGCCCACCTCGGCGGCCGCCCGCCAGGGCAGCGGTCCGCCGGCCAGCCGTGCGCGCAGCGTCTCGCCCTCCAGCAATTCGGTGACGCTGTAAGGTGTGTCGCCGGCGATGCCGAAGTCGTAGATGGCCAGGATGTTCGGGTGCGAGAGCGCGGCGGCGGCCCTCGCCTCGCGCTCGAACCGCGCGCGGGCGTCGGGATCGCTGGCCAGTCGCTCCCGGAGCACTTTCACGGCGACGTTACGGCCCAGGCGCGTGTCGTGCGCGCGGTAGACGGCGCCCATCCCACCCTGACCGATCGGCTCTCCGAGTTCGTAGTGCCCAAGCCGGGCACCGATGGCGATTGCGGACATCGTGGTGTCCCGCGCGTCCTGACGTGGCGCCGGGAAGTCCAGTATAGGTCCGGACCGTGGCCGGGCAGTCCGGGCGGCGCTATCATGGCCCCACCGTGACCGTCGCCACCGTCGCCGTTGTCGCCGTCGTCGGCACGCTTGCCGGTGCCGTAGGCTCGATGCTGGGCCTGGGAGGCGGCGTCTTCCTCGTTCCGTTCCTCGTGATCGGGCTCGGCCTGCCGTTCCAGTCGGCGGCGGGCATCAGCCTGATGACCGTGATCGCCACCTCGAGCACGGTCAGCGCCCAGAGCGCCGGGCAGGGGCTCTTCAACGTGCGCCTCGGGCTCGTGCTGGAGATCGCGACGACGCTGGGCGGCCTGGCGGGCGGCATGACCGCCGCCCATCTGTCGCAGCCCGTGCTGTCCGGGCTGTTCGCCATGGTGACGGCACTGGTGGCGATGGTGACGATCGCGCGGCTCGATCGCCGCAACGTGATCCACGACGCCGGGTCCGACCTGGGACGGCTCGGCGCGCGCATCCACGACAGCGACACCGGCCGCGAGGTTGGCTACCGCGTGCGGCGCCTGCCGGTGGCCCTGCTCATCTCCTTCGCCGCGGGCAACGTGTCGGGCCTGCTCGGCATCGGCGGCGGCATCCTGAAGGTGCCGGCGCTCAACGCCTGGTGCGGCGTACCCATGCGCGCGGCGGCGGCCACCAGCGCGCTCATGATCGGTGTCACGGCGGTGTCGACCGCGCCGATCTACTACGCGCGGGGGGACGTCGACCCCGCCCTGGCCGCGGCGGCCGTGCTCGGGGTGCTGGGCGGATCGCGCGCGGGGATGTGGGCCACGCACCAGCTGCGCGTCCGCACGCTGAAGATCATGATGGCCACCGTGCTGATCGGCGTGACGCTGCTGATGATCGGGAGGGCGCTGTGAGCGCCTCGGCGCTCGACCGGCACCTGGGCACGGGCCTGCGCGCCGGCGTGATCGTCAGCGCCATCCTGCTGGCGGTCGGCCTGCTGCTGACCGTGTCGGGACTTCGCAGGGAGACCGCCCACGCCCTGCTCAATGCCGGCCTGCTGGCGTTGATGGCGACGCCGATGCTGCGCGTGGTGATCTCGGCGGTCGAGTATCTCGGCCAGCGCGACTGGTTATTCTTCGCCGTCTGCATGGCGGTCCTGCTGGTGCTCGTCACCACGGTGATCTCCGCCCTCGCGATGCGCTGACGCCATCGCGTGTCACAGGCGCGCGAAGGTGCGCGCCACGGCGTCGCGACGCGCGTCCTCGATCAACGGAAAGCTTGCCAGCACGGCGGCCAGTTCGGCGCCCGAGAGCCCGTAGGCGCGCGCGGCCTCGGCCTGCGCCTCCACCCAGGCCGGGCCGTGTTCGCCTTCCCGCGTGCAGCGGCGCGCCAGCGCGAGCAGGCGCGCGAACCTCGCGTCATCCGGGTGCAGCCACGGCGCCGGCAATCGTGCCACGAGGCCCGTGGTGACGTGCGTGCTCACCCAGTGGCGCACGTACCAGTTCGCCACGAGGCTGTTGAGCAGCGCGCACAGCACCAGTTGCGCCGCGTCGTCCAGCGGCGACTCGAGACAGAACACCGTGTGCACCGAGGCCGATCCGGCGGGCAGAATCGCCGCGATCAGCGTGAGGCGGTTGCCCGCGCCCGCCACGTCGCGGAACGCCAGCCGCGGCGTGGCGAACCGGCGTCCGCGCCGCGCGGCCGCCTCGGGCGGCAGCCACCAGCGCGCGTCGTCCACGGCCACCTGGAACGGCCGGAGGTGCTTGCCCTCGACAATGGGGCAGGCGCCGGCGGGCAGGGTGGCGGCCACCCACGCATCGACGAAGGCGGGCCGGTCGTCGGAGGCGTTCAACTCCCGCGAGAAACGTGCGCCCCAGGCGCCAGGGTCGGCCAGGGCGGGGTGCGACGACGCCAGGCGCGCCAGCAGGGCCAGCGACGGCTCGTCGCGGACGGCCGGCACGGCGAGCCCCTCTCCGGAGAGCGCCGCGAGCGTGTCGCGCAGGGCCAGCACCGGAAAGTGCTCGCGCGAGCTGCCAGCATCGGGAATGCGATCGAGCGCCGCGGTGTCGGTCTCGCCCGTGCGGCACGGCATCGCGTGCGTGGGACGGCCCTTCGTCGCGCAGCAGGCCGCGAAGCGCAGGCCGCGATGAATCGGGAACAGGGCGTGGCGGTTGTCGAAGGCGACCAGCGTGTCGATCGACGCCCGATCGATCAGCCGGCGCCTGATGGCCGCCGCACCGGCGTCGCCAAACAGGCCCCACGGCACGATGAGGCCGAGGCGTCCGCCGTCGCGCAGCAGATCGAGTGCCCGCTCGACGAAGAGCTGGTAGCGGTTCACGTGGGCATCGCCGCCGTGCGAGTAGAGTCCGGAGTCGCGCGCGAAGCCGGCGAGCTGCCGCGCCTGCTCCCGAGGCGTGCCGTCCTCGGCCCGAACCATGTCCCACGGCGGGTTGCCGAGGATGGCGTCGAAGCCGGCGTCCTCACGCGGGGCCCCCGTGTCGTGCCAGAAGACCTCGGGGAACTCGAAGGGCCAGTGGAAGAACGCGTGGCGCGCCGCCACCTCGTTCACGCGCGCGAGCAACGGATCGCGCAGGACCGGCCGCAGGCTGCCGTCGCCGCGCAGTGCGCCGGTGAGCAGATCGGAGAAGACCGCCGGTCCGGGACGCGTGCCTTCGGGCCAGAACCACGGCGCGCACCACACGTCGCCGGCGAGCGCCCACCTGTGCAGCGGGCCCGACGGCCCCCGGAGGTCCTCCAGGAGCCTGGCCTTCTCGCCGACGATGCGCACGTCGTCGTCGGGTGCGAGGGCGAGCGCCTGGCGGCCGGCGACGCCGGGCCCCAGCGAGGCCGCCGGGTCGAGCATCGCGAGCAGGGGAAGCACCGCCGGCCGGGGCCTGCGGCGGCCCGCGCCGGCCGATGGCCTGGCGAGATCGGCCAGGCCGGCGCCCACGAGGCTGTCGCCAGCGCGAAGGCGGTGGTCGAGGAAGCTGAGTGGCCGGTCGCGTGCCAGCGTCGTGAGCCACAGCGACAGCCGTGCGAGCTGGACGGCCATCGGGTTGCGGTCGACGCCGTAGAGGCAGCGCTGTGCCAGCAGCCGGCGGAACTGCGCGCGATCGGCGTCGTCGAGGTCGCCGGGCCGCGCCTCGCCGCTGGCGACCAGGGCACGCTCGTAGGCCGCGGCGAGGTAGTGGCACGCGGCGACGAGGAACGCGCCGCTGCCCATCGCCGGGTCGAGCACGCGCAGGCGCAGGATGTCCTCCGGCTTCGCGTGTTCGACGAGGGGGGCCAGCGTGCGCCGCACCACGAAGTGGGTGAGCGCCACCGGCGTGTAGAAGCTGCCCGTGGCCTTGCGCCGCGACGCGCGCGGCGTCGCGGGCGCCTGCCCGTCGATCAGCCGCTCGTAGATGGCCCCGAGCTGCTCGACGCCGAGCTCGCCATAGGGCACCGTCACGCGGCGGCCATCGCCCGCGATCCGCCAGGTGAGCGCGCGGACGGCGGCCCGCGCCGCTTCGTCGTCCACGCCGTCGCGCTCGGCGAGCGGGGCGTGCGCCGGCGCGAACAGGCGTCCGTTGAACGCGGCGACGTCGAGGCCGCGCACGCGGCAGCCGGCGTGGGCCATCCGCATGATCGCGCGCAGGGCGAGCCACCACCCGCGCCGTGCCGGGCGATCCAGCCCGTCGCCGAGCAAGCCGATCGAGTAGGCATCGCGGTAGATGGGATCGTGCAGCGGCAGCAGGCCCCGCGATTCGGCGTAGAGCAGGAACAGCAGCCGGAACACCACGGTGAGGGCCTGTTCGTCGACCGGCGGTCCGCTGCCGTGGTGCGCGCGACCTGCCGCCTGGGCCAGGGCGTGCCGCAGCCGGTCGCACGCCTCGCGGACGCCGCGGTCCAGCGCCGCGCAGGTGAGGGCGCGCTGCCGGCCGGCGGCCGCCACCAGCCGGTCCAGCGGCGAGCCGTCGCGCGCCTGGTCGAAGCGATCGGCGCGCAACAGGGCCCACAGCACGTCGAAGCCGGCCTCCTCGCCAGCCGCCACCGGCAGCGTGACGCTCACCTGGCGTCGTGCGAACGGACGCGATGCGTCCACCGCGCCAATCGACGCGCCGTCGAAGACCAGGCACCACGCCACGCCAGCGCGCGTGGCGGTGGCCACCGCGCTCCGCCACGCGCCGTGGGACGCCGCGTTCCACGCCGTGGTGACGATGGCCACGCGCGTGGCGCGGCGGGTGAGGGCGAGCACCGCCACGTGCCCGGGCGCGACCCGCAGCGAGACGTCGATCGGCGTGAAGCCGAGCAGCCGGAACAGGGGTACGCCCGCGCCGTGATGAATCGCGCGGGCCGGCGACGCGGGGCCGAACGCCGCGGCCGTCTTCGCCCACCACGCGCGCAGCGCGCGCTGCATGCGCGCCCGGCGCGCGGGCTGGCCGGCGCGATCGCGCGCGCCCGTCTCCCGCGCGAACGACTCGCCAATCAGCGTCCCCGTCACCAGCGGGGTGGCGGTCATCGGTCGATCCTCGGCAGCAGCACGATGGGCGTGGTGACGAGCACCGAGACATCGCCCGCCGGCAGGGATGCCGGCAGATCGGGTGGGGCGGCACCAGCCAGTGCCGGCGCGCGATCGAAGAGGCCCGGTTGCGCGAAGTGCGCCGCGATCGACGTCCGGACGGCGGCGGTGACGTGGGCTCGCGCCTCCATCTCCGTGCGCGTGACGCCGGCGCGACGCGTGGCGAGCGTGAGGCGCCGGGCCTCGATGGCCGGAGCTGCCGCCCTTCGGGCTGCGTCGCAGGCGGCCGCGGCGAT